>DUOQ01000167.1 GCA_012838755.1 Propionibacterium sp.
AGGTTGTCGTACAGCGCCCGCCCCTCACGCAGGAACTCGGGGCTGAACAGGATGCGGCGGTCGGGGTGCTGCTGGCGCATCCTGTCGGTGAACCCGAGCGGGATCGTCGACTTCACCACCACGATGGTCTCGGGGTTGGACGCCGACGCCTCGATCACCGACTCGACCGTGGAGGTGTCGAAGTAGTCCAGCTCGGGGTCGTAGTTGGTCGGGGTCGCGATGATGACGAAGTCGGCACCCGCGTAAGCCTCCGCCGGGTCGGTGGTGGCGCGGAGGCTCAGCCCACCCCGGTCGAGGTACTCGGTGATGTCGGGGTCCTCGATCGGCGAGCGCCCCTCGTTGACGAGGGCGGCGCGCTCCTCATTGATCTCGAGGGCGACGACGTCGTGGCGCTGGGCCAGCAGCACGGCGGACGCCATGCCGACGTAGCCCAGCCCGACGACGGTGATACGGGTGCGTTCCATGGGGTTCACCCTAGGGAATCCGCGTGAGCGGATGGTGAACTGCCCATGAGGTCCTTCACAGGAGCGCGCCGAACACCTGCACGAGGAGGATCTTCACGATGATCCCGAGCGCGAACAGGGCGGCATATCCGGCCTCGATGCGGTCGTCGTCGAGCTTGGCGAGGGCGAAGCTCAGGACGGCGGGCTGGCCGACGTAGCCCGCGAGGCCGCCGGCGGTGCGTGGCGCGGAGAGGCCGAGCAGGCGTCCACCCACGGCGAAGACGACGGCGCTGGCCAGCAGCACCGCCAGCGCGAGCACCCCGGCGCGCAGGCCGGTGGCGGTGAAGGCCGACTCGGCGAAGGCGGGCCCGGACGCCAGCCCGACCGCCGCCAGGAACAACAGCAGGCCCAGCTGGCGGATGGTGAGGTTGGCCGGCAGCGGGATGTCCCAGGTCAGGGGCCCGGTGCGGTGCAGGGCCCCGAGCACCATGCCGACGACCAACGGCCCGGCCGCGGCACCGAGCGAGAACTGGACGCCCCCACCCAGTGGGATCGTGACCGCCCCGACCAGCAGGCCGAGGGACAGTCCCAGCCCGAGGGCGAGGGCGTCCACCTCGGAGACCTTGCGCTCGGAGTCACCGAGGTGGCGGGCGACGGCGTCCATCTCGGAGCGGGGCACGACGGCGAGCACGCGGTCGCCGGGCTGGAGGACGAGGTTGTCGCGGGCGAGGAGGTCGGCATCGCCACGCAGGACACGGGTGATGACGCCGCCGAAGCGGCTGGGCAGGTTCAGCTGCGCGACCGTGCGCCCGGCGACGGCAGGGTTGGAGACGACGAAGCGGCGGAAGTCGACGGCCTCGCGGTCGGAGGTGAGGTGCTCCTCGAGGGGGTGCCCCAGGAACTCCACGGCCCGCCCGACGGCGTTCGGGGCGCCCACGACGAGCACGCGGTCGCCGGCCTGGAGGTGTTCGCCGGGCGCGAGGACGCGGGTGTGGCCGTCGCGGACGAGGTAGCTCATCTTGATGGTCTCGTCGGTCCAGCCCGGGACCTGGCGCAGGGCGGTCTCGCGGTCGACATGGGTGCTGGTGGCGACGATCCCTTCGGCGGCGGAACTGCGGGGGTCGCTGCCGTCGGGCCAGCGGCGTCCGACGAGGAGGCCGACGGCGACGATCGCGAGGATGACGCCCAGCGGGTACCCGATGGAGTAGCCGACCGCCGCGCTGGGGCTGCCGGTGGCCGTGGCCGCGGCCGCAAGGGCCGGGGTGGAGGTGAGCGCCCCGGCGAAGGTGCCGGTGATGAAGCCGACGTCGAGGCCGAGCCCCAGCCCGACGGCGACGGCCACGCCGAAGGCCAGCACGGCGGTGCCGATGCCGAGGGCCATCAGGGGCAACTGGCGGCGCAGGTCGGCGAAGAAGGTCTCGCCGGCGGCGAGGCCGACCATGTAGACGAACAGGCCCAGGCCGAGCTGCTGGATGAGCCCGAGCCCCTGCCCCGCACCGGGGACCAGCGCGCCCACCGCGAGCCCGACGAACAGGGCCCCGGCCGCGCCGAACCGGATCGGCCCGAACGGGATCATGCCGACCGCGGCACCGAGCGCGACCACGACCATGATCGCGAGCAGCGGTGAGCTGGC
>DUOQ01000168.1 GCA_012838755.1 Propionibacterium sp.
ACGACGACGTCGAACACGGTGTTGGCGGGTGCGCCGACGCTGGTCAGGTCGACGCCCTCCACGACGAGGGTCACGTTGGTGTCGCGCGCGATCGTGGTCGGACCGGAGGTGATGGCCACACCGTTCTTCTCGAACGAGGGGTCAGTGGTCTCGGCGGCCTTCAGGAAGTCGACGAACACATCGGTGTCGATCAGGCCCGTGTCGATGACATGGGTGCCGTCACGCAGCGCGGTGAAGTTGTCACCACCGCCGATCAGGAAGTTGCCCGCCGTCAGCGTGTAGGTCGCCGCCGGGTCGATCGGCTCACCGTCGATCCAGATCCCCAGGATGCGGTTTCCCTGCTCCGCGTCCGGGTCGTACGTGTAGCGCACGTTCTCGGACAGACCGAGCTTGAGGAAGGGACGGGAAGCGCCAGCGGGCTGCCACTGCTGCTCGAGGGCCTGCTTGAAGGTCTCCCCGGTCACGTCAATGGTCTGCAACGTGTTCGCGAACGGGTTGATGGCGGCGGCCTCGGCGTAGGTCACCACGCCGTCACCCTCGTCACCAGAAGCCGTGTACCAGAGGTCGGAACGCAGCCCACCGGAGTTCATGATGCCGATGTCGGCGCCGGGGCGACCGGTCTGGTTCGCGGCCCACAGCCACGCGTCGGCAACCAGGTTGCCCAGCGAGGACTCGCGGAGACGGTCGTCGCGCGAGGAGCCGGTGTACGTGCCATCGACGACCGCGGCGTCCTTCATCGCTGTGGTGATGTCGGCGGAGATCTCGGCAACGGGCACCAGGCCCAGCTCCTGTGCGTTGGCCACGGCCTCGTCGACGATGGCGGCCGCCCCCTGCCAGGTCTCGTTGGCCGAGCATGCCTCGGTGGAGGCCACGGTCTCCACGTTCTCGGCCACGTACTCGGTGACCTCGCCGGTGGCCGTGTCATAGCCGAGCTGGACCACGCCGAGGTGGCTGGCGTAGCTGCCGGAGGAAGAGATGACGCGCGTGCCCTCGGCGGCGGGGATGTCCCACTGGTAAAGGAGGTGGGTGTGACCGTTGAAGATCACGTCCACGTTCTGGTCAGTGTCCTCGGCCATCGCGCGGAAGACCTCGGCCTGCTTGGCGTCCTCGAGGCTCGCCGCGCTGGAAGCACCCTCGTGGTACTGCGCCACGATGATGTCGGCCTCCCCGTTGGAGTCATCGCCGTCGCTGAGCTGCGCGGCGACCCGGTTGACAGCCTCGACAGGGTCCCCGAAGTCGAGGCCCGAGACGCCGGTGGGGGAGACCATGTTCGGGGTGTCGGAGGTGACGGCGCCGATGACGCCCACCTTGATGCCGTCCACGTCGGCGATGTGGTACTCGTCGAGTGCGGGCGTGGTGGTGCCGCGCTGGTAGACGTTGGCGCCCAGGTAGGCGAAGGTGGCGCGACTCTCGGCCTCACCGGTCAGCCAGCCGAAGCCGCGGTCGAACTCGTGGTTGCCCACCGCCGAGGCCTCCAGACCCAAGGCGTTGAGGTACTCGATCGTCGGGAAGTCCGTGGCCAGGTTCGACGCGAACGACGAGGCGCCGACGCTGTCGCCCGCAGACAGCAGGAGCGGGTTCTCGTACGTACCCTGAGCCGTCACCACCGAGCAGGCGAAGTTCTTGCCCAGTGCCCCGGTCATGTCCATGCCGCTGTCGATGCGGCCGTGGAAGTCGTTGAAGTTCAGCAGCGTCACTGTGGTCAGATCATCACTGATCTCCGGAACCTTCGTGGCAGCCGCCGCGGGTGTGCTCATGCCCACCGAGGCGACAAGCCCCAAGGTGGCAATCGCGACGCCCGCCCGCTTGCGTGCGTTCATGTTTCCTCCGTGTGTTGGCGACGTCCGCCCGGAACGACAGCCGTCGCGCGTAGCCCATCAGGCCAAGGTGAATATCAGGCGACCGCCCTTGGACGCCTGTGTGTCACCTTGCCACGGAGACGCGGCGCCGTCCACGGAAAGACCGGACCCGGCGGTACAGACTTTTCACGATCACCACGAGGGGCGAGTGCTTCGAGAGCACCAGCATGCCCGCCGTGACCAGTCCGATCACCGCGGGGAGCGCCAGACGCGCGTGGTGCGCGCCCCACGCGAGGAGGCCCCACGGCTGCGACTCCCCGGCCGCCGGACCCACCTTGGCACCGACCAGTAGCGCGGGCGTCCAGAGGTAGGCCCCGAGCAGGACGCCCAGCAGGGCCCCCGACCAGGCGATGACCCGCGCGCCCCACAGCAACTCGCCGTTCCCGGCCCGCCGCATCGCCCACAGGAAGAAGCGGTGGCTGATCCAGGCGGCCACCAGCGCGATCGGGATCACCCAGGGCTGCGGGAGGCGTCCGGTGTCCCACGCGAACTCGGAGTTCATCGCCATCCGGCGCGCCACGTCGAGCGACCCCATCACGGACGCGGCGACGGCCACCCAGCTGACGCCGACCGCGAAGTGGGCCAGCAGCGCGAGGACGACGTCGACGATCTTCCTGGAGGTCACGCCGCCGATCCTAGCCGCGCGACGTCGACCAGGTCCCGCTGGTCGTCGATGACCGAGTCGAACCGGGGGACGCCTCCCCCCTGCTGTCTTCGGGAACTCTTCGGCCAAATCGCCTCGTGGGCGCGGGATCGGGGTGAGAATGGGCGTGTGCAGCCAGCAGTGGAGACGTTCTACGAGCGTGTCGGGGGGCACCCGACGTTCCGCAGGCTGATGGCCGACTTCTTCAGCCGCGTCCGGGAGCAACCCGAACTCGCCGCGATGTACCCCGCCGACGACTGGGAGGGCGCCGAGAACCGCCTGCTGATGTTCTTCGAGCAGTACTGGGGCGGCCCGATGGCCTATTCGGGCACGCGCGGCGCCCCGATGTTGAAGATGCGCCACATGCCCTTCAAGGTCACCGAGCGCATGGCCGGGGTCTGGGCCGACTGCATGAACCTGTCCATCGCGTCACTCGACCTGGACGAGGTGGACGACTTCCTGATGCGCGACTACGTCGAGCGCGCCTGCCGCTACCTGATCAACGCCGACGAGTGATCACGGGGTGACCCCGGGGTTTCCCGGCACCTCGGGCGCCGGCGCGACCGGTGTCGGCGACGGCCGGCCCGGAGCGGTCGG
>DUOQ01000169.1 GCA_012838755.1 Propionibacterium sp.
GGCGCCCGCGGTCCGGGCCGCCCGGGCCGCGCGGACGGCCCGCGTGCCCTCCTGCGTGAGCCCGTTGGCCACGCCGCCGAGCGCGAAGAACGCGCCCCAGTAGGTGGCGAACAGCGGATAGTCGACCGGGCCGAGCGCGCGACCGGCCACGAGCATGACGAGGTACCCCGAGGCGGCGGCGAAGAGCGTCGCCAGGGTCAGCGCCCGCATACCGCCGGCGGCACCCCTCGTCGTCGTCACCCCGGGGGCCTCGTGGCCGGCCGGCGCCGGCTCAGCCGCGGCCGGGGTCGACATCGGGCATGCCGAGGGTGGGGGGCAGTTCGCGCGCGAACAGCCAGGCGTTCCACAGCGGCCGCAGGTCCACGGTGGCGTGGTCGGCCGCCAGATGGAGGAAGTCGTCCGTCGTCGCGGTCTTCCCGGAATACTTCGCGACCCACTTCTTGAGCAGGCGGAAGAAGGCGTCGTCGCCGATCGTCAGCCGCAGCGCGTGCAGGGTCAGGGCGCCGCGCTTGTACACGCGGTCGTCGAACATGTCCTTGGGGCCGGGGTCGGACAGCAGGATGTCCTGCGGCGAGTTCTGCAGCTTGGAGTAGTAGCGCAGGGCGTGGCTGCCGGCGTCGGCGCCGCCGGAGAACTCCGTCCACAGCCACTCGGCGTAGCAGGCGAAGCCCTCGTGCAGCCAGATGTGCTTCCACTCGGCGGCCGTGACCGCGTTGCCGAACCACTGGTGGGCCAGCTCGTGGGCGATGAGCCGCTCGTCGTCCGTGCCGGCCTCCACCGTGTTGCGCCCGAACGTCGACATCCCCATGGCCTCGAGGGGGATCTCCAGCTCGTCGTCGGTGACCACGATCTTGTACGCGTCGTACGGGTACGGGCCGAAGAGCCGCGAGAACACCTCGAGCATCTCGAGCTGTTTGCCGAACGCCGTGCGGAAGCCGCGCTTGAGGTCGGCGGGCACGTAGGCGTGCACCGGGACCTCCCCGCCGGAGACCTCCAGGTACTCGTACCGGCCGAGGTTCACCGTGACCAGGTACGTGGACGTGGGCTGGGGCAGGTCGAACTCCCACGTCGTCATACTGCCGCTGCGCTTCTTGCCCACGAGCGTGCCCGTCACCACCGCGCGGTACGGGGAGTCCGTGGTGAGGCGGATGTGGAACGGGGCCTTGGACGCGGGGTGGTCGTCGCACGGGAACCAGCTCGCCGCGCCGTTGGGCTGGTTGGCCACCAGGACGCCGTCGTCGAGCTCCTCCCAGCCCACCTCGCCCCAACTGCCCTTGATGGGCCGCGGGTTGCCCGAGTACTTGACCGTGAGCGTGAACGCCGCGCCCACCGGCAGGGGATCGGTCGGCGTCACCGTGAGCTTGCCGCGCGGCCGCGTGTAGCGGGCCACCCGACCGCGGTCCAGCGTCACCTTGGACACGTCCAGGTGCGGCGACAGGTCCAGGTGGATGGACTTGAGCGGCTCCGTGGCCGTGGCGGTGACGACGGCCTCGCCGCGCAGATGGTTGGAGCTCATCTTGTACGTGAGGTCCAGCTCGTAGCGCGACACCGTGTAGCCGTGGTTGCCGGCGGTGGGCAGATACGGGTCGACCGGGTCCGCGCGCGACGGGTTGCGTGGCGCCGTGACCTTGGCGACGAGGTCCTTCTTGACTGCCCTGATATCCATGACCAGCGCGAGTGTAGTGGACCCTGCTCCGGTGCCCCGCCTCACGCGCCCCGGCCCCGCTCGCCGCAACCCCCGCCCCCCGAAATCGGCGACTCCGCTGCCGGTTCGGCGACCCCTGTGAGGGCTGCCGATGCAGCAGCGGAGTCGCCGATTTCGGGGGGCAGGGTCAGCCGCGCCAGGGGGCGATCGGGTTGCCCTGCCAGCGGGTGCCGGCGGGGATGCGGTCGCCGCGCATGACGAGCGAGGCCGGGCCCACGGTGGAACCGACGCCGATCGAGGAGGCGGGCAGGGCCACGCAGTGGCAGCCGAGGGTGGCGCCGGCCTCGAGGTCCACGCGGTCGAGCTGCATGATCCGGTCGTGGAACAGGTGCGTCTGCACCACGCAGCCGCGGTTGACGGTGGCGCCGTCGCCCAGCGAGATGAGGTCGGCCTCGGGCAGCCAGTACGACTCGCACCACACGCCGCGGCCGATCTTCGAGCCCAGCATCCGGAGCAGGAACGTGAGCACGGGGGTGCCGGTCGCGGGGCGGGCCATCCAGGGCGCGGCCAGCAGTTCGACGAAGGCGTCGGCGACCTCGTTGCGCCAGACGAACGACGACCACAGCGGCTGTTCGCCGGCCCGGATGCGGCCCACGAACAGCCATTTGGCCAGGACGGTGAGCACGAGCGCGACCAGCCCCGCGTAGGCGAGCGCCAGCCCGGAGGCCGCCGCGGCCACGCCGAAGCCCCACTTCTGGTGCACGCCCTGCATCAGCACGA
>DUOQ01000170.1 GCA_012838755.1 Propionibacterium sp.
CGCCAGCAGGGGGTCGAGCAGCGGCTGGGGGATCTCCAGCACCAGCTGGGACAACACGCCGCTGAACTCCAGGCGGAACGGCCGGTCGCCGTCGACCAGGACGAGCTCGTCGACCCCCGCGGTGGCGCGGCGTCCGTCGTGCCAGGCACTCCACGACCCGAGCACGGGCAGGTTCAGGAAGTACATCCCGGTCGGGCGCGCCGCGACCTGGGCCGCCGTCCGCTCGACCGAGTGCCCCTGTGCGCTGAGGCCCAGCAGCCGGAGGTCACCCACCGCCCGGGCACCGCACTCTGCCGCGAACCCCTCCCCCGGGCCGGGGAGGGGGTTCACGGTGAGGGGCAGGAAGGCCTCCGCCACGATCTGCTGCCACACGGCGAACTGGGTCTCCGGGCGATGCCCGGCCGTGCCCCACGTCTGCTGCCCCTCCGAACCCGGCATGAGGAGACTGTAGGGGGAGGTGCCGGGGAGGGGGAGGAGGAGGTTTCACCCCGGCAGCGTGGTGCCCTGTCGGACCAGCAGGTGTGCCGCCTCGGGCAAGCGGGACGCCGCGGGCTGGGCGACGCTGGTGCCTTGCGTCCCCACCCGATCCATGTCTGACAAGGAGAGATCCCATGCCCATCCCCACCACCGCGCGCCGCTCCCTGACGATTGGCGCCGCCAGCGTCGTCGGGGCCATCCTCGCCGCATCGCCCGCCTTCGCCCACCACTGCTTCATCCCGATGTACTCCCTCCAGGGTCCCACCGCGTCGGCCAACTGGTTCGTCGTCACCGCGGAGTTCGGGGCCGCGTTGGAGGCCGGCTTCGAGACCGGGTGCCCGGCCGCCCGCGACGCCGGCTACGCCGCCCTGCGAGAAGCCCGCCTGCCGGTCGGCCTGAAGATCATGGAGAAGATGACCATCGCCGACCCCAAGGGCACGGGGCGCATGGCCCCCAACGGCGCCGACGGCCGGGGGCTGGAGTACTTCGCGGCCGGCTCCACGCTGCCGGAGGAAGTCCTGTCCACCTACATCGCGGCCGCGTCGGGGGTCGACTGCTGATCCGTGGATTCGGGCGACGTCCAGCCGCGGCCCTCAGGGTAGGGAAGCCACGAACCGAGCGCCCAACAGGCAGGCCAGCACGCACAGCAGCAGCATGCCGCCGGCCAGCCGCAGGGCCGCCCAGCGACGGCCGTCGCGCCACAGCTCGGCAGCCTCGACCGAGGCCGTGGAGAACGTGGTGAACCCGCCCAGCAGCCCCGTGGCGAGGATGGTGGCGGCCTCGGGCGCGGCGGGGAGCAGGGCGGCATGGGCGATCCCGATCCCGAACGAACCCAGGACGTTCACCGCCAAGGTGGCGCGCGTCGAGGGGGAGCCGCCGCGGTGAACGCCGAGGTGGACCAGATGGCGCAGCACCGCCCCCAGCCCGCCGGCGAGCGCGACCCACAGCCAGGTCATGGGGTCCTTCGCCCAGGTCGGGGCGTGTCGGCGACCGCGAACCCCAGCAGCGCCGCCACCAGGCCGATCGCGACCTGGAACGCCCCCGCCGCGAGGCCGAGCACCGGCCCGGCGACGAACCCGAGCGACACCACGTCGTGCGCGAAGGCCGAGTAGGTGGTGAAGCCGCCCAGGAACCCGGTCCCGAGCAGCAACCGCAGGCTGTGGGCGTCCGGAACACGGGCTGTCGGCGGCGGGAAGGCGGGCTGTCGGCGCAGGAGGCCCAGCAACGCCCCGAGGGCGAAGGAGCCCACGATGTTGACGGTCCACGTCGCTCCCATGCCGGGCACCACGAGCGCCAGCCCGTAGCGGGCCAGCGACCCGAGCGCCCCACCCACGAAGACCAGGGCGGCGCCGCGCATCAGAGGTGGTCGTACAACGACAGCGACGCGTCGACGATCTTGCCCGGGTTGAGGTGGTTGCCCGGGTCGGTGGCGGCGAACAGCGTGCGCATCAGGTTCACGCCCTCGGTCGAGACGACCTGCTCCATCCACGGCGCGTGCTCCATGCCGACGCCGTGGTGGTGCGACAGCGTGCCGCCGTGGTCGACGAAGGCCTGCTGGATCGCCGTCTTCACCGTCGCGTACTCGCGGTCGGCGTCCGCGCCGGCCTTGAAGGCGAACGTGAAGTACAGGCAGGCGCCCGCGTGGTAGCTGTGCGACAGGTGGCACATGATGAAGCCCTGCTTGCCGAGGGAGGCGAACGCGCGCTCGGCCGCCGCGTACACCTCGTCGTGCACCGTGTTCAGCTTCGACCACGGTGCCGCGGTCTCGGAGACGTCGCCCATCACGTCCTGCTCGAGCAGGAAGTCGCGCAGGTAGGGGGTGTCGAACTTCTTCTGGTCGTACAGCGCGCCCGGGCCGGTGCCGAGCACCAGCGCGCCGTGCGCCTTGGCGATCTTCACGACCTGCCGGCGGCGGGCGTCGACGTCGGCCTCGGAGCCCTCGAAGCAGACGTAGGAGATGCACATCTGGTCGGTGTCCCAGCCGCGACGGCGCATGAACGCCCACAGCTCCTCCTGGACGCGCTGCTCCACCTTCTTCTTCAGCGTCGTCGCTTGCGTCTGCGTCGACAGCGACATCGCGGTCTCGTGGGCGTCGGAGATGCGCACGAATGTCGTCGGGATCTCGGCGTCGGCCATCGCGTGGATCGCCGCGACGGCGGGCTCCCACGACGGGTACATGTAGGCCACGACGACGCGCTGCTCGGGCATCCGGTGCACGTGCACCCACAGGTCGGTGATGACGCCCAGGCGGCCCTCCGACCCGATGAACATCTCGCGCAGCGAGGGTCCGGTCGACTCCGACGGCACCGGGCGCAGCCGCACGGTGCCCGAGGGGCGCACCACCGTCATGCCGCGCACGATGTCGGCGATGTCGCCGTACTTGTCGCTCTGCATGCCCGAGGACCGTGTGGCCGCCCAGCCGCC
>DUOQ01000171.1 GCA_012838755.1 Propionibacterium sp.
CCCGAACAGGATCGGGCCCAGGCCCGTGCCGAGGTCGAGCATGAAGAAGTGGGTGGCGACGGCCGCCCCCGTGCGCTCGCGGGGCACCCGGGTGATGACGGCGGCCTGCCCGCCGGTGGTGACCGAGCCCCAGCTGAAGCCGAGCAGCAGCGCGCCGGCCAGCAGCACCCAGGGCGCGGGGGCCCACGCCACCACGCCCATGGCGATCCCGAAGCCGACCAGGGACGGCGTCAGCAGGGAGCCCTCCCCGAGGCGGTCCTGGAGGCGGCCGGCCGCGGGGCGCCACACGAGCACGACCGCGGCGTAGACCAGGAAGAACCAAGATGCGGCCACCGCCAGCTCGGTGCCCCGGGTCGCTGGGTCGAGGAAGGCCAGGACGGCGGAGTACGAGAAGCCGCCGAGCAGGACGACCGTGCCCATGCCCATCGCGCGCCGGTCGAGCAGCGAGCCGAGGCCCAGCGGCGCGTGGGCCGGGGCGTCCCGGTGGCGGGTGGGCAACCCCCGCCGGAACAGGACGACGAGGAGCAGCCCGGTCGTGCAGGCGATGAGCGCGGCGACGAAGACCCCCCGCATGCCCAGCGTCCCGCCCGCGATCGTGAGGGCGAGCCACGGGCCGACCCCGATGGCGACCGCGATGCCCACCGAGAACCAGCCGGCCCCCTCGGCGCGACGGCCGTCGGGCAGGGTCAGCATGACCCCGGTGACCAGCGCCGACCCGAGCAGGCCGAACCCGACACCGTTCAGCAGGCGGACCCCCATCATCACCCACAGGGTCGGTGCGACCAGGTAGGCCGCCGTGGTCAGCACGTAGAAGGCGGAGGCGGCGATGGCCACCCGCCGGGGCCCGAACCGGTCCGTGAGCCAGCCCGAGAACAGCCGTGCCAAGAGCGCGCCGATGAAGAAGATGGACGCCAGCGCCCCGGCCCGGACCGGGGTGGCGTCGAACACGTCGACCGCGTGGCTGGCCATGGCCGGGACCAGCAGGTAGAAGATCATCGCGCTGCAGAAGTTCGCGACCGCCAGCCCGACGAACGTGGGGGTGAAGAGGGGCCGCTGGGTCACGTCACGCCACTCTAGGCCCCACGATAGGATGGTCCGCGGACCTGAGACACGCAGCCAGCGAAGGAGATCCATGGCAGGGCATTCCAAGTGGGCCACCACCAAGCACAAGAAGGCGGCACTCGACGCCAAGCGCGGCAAGCTGTTCGCGAACCTGATCAAGAAGATCGAGGTCGCGGCACGCCTCGGTGGCGGTGACCCCGGCGGGAACCCGACGCTGTACGACGCGATCCAGAAGGCGAAGAAGAACTCGGTTCCCAACGACAACATCGACCGCGCGGTCAAGCGCGGCTCCGGTGAGGGCGCCGACGCGGTCGCCTACGACGAGATCACCTACGAGGCCTACGGCCCCGCGGGCGTGGCGATCCTCATCCAGTGCCTGACCGACAACCGCAACCGTTCGGCCGCCGACGTGAAGGTCGCCGTCACCCGCAACGGCGGGACGATGGCCGACATGGGCTCGGTCGCGCGCGTCTTCGACCGCAAGGGTGTGGTCGAGGTCAAGAAGGTGCAGCCGGCCGAGGACAAGAAGGGCACCGACAAGCACGTCAGCGAGGACGACCTCATGGAGGCCACCCTCGACGCCGAACCCGAGGACATCGTCGACGAGGGCGAGGTCTTCAAGGTGATCGCCGACACCGCCAACCTCGTGGGCGTCCGCAAGGCCGTCCAGGACGCGGGGCTCGACTACGAGTCGGCCGAACTCGTGTTCGTGCCCCAGTTCGAGCAGGCGATCGACTCCAGGGAAGCGGCCGAGAAGCTGTTCAAGCTCCTCGACGCGATCGAGGACGTCGACGACGTCGAGGTCGTCTACAGCAATGAGGACGTGCCGGACGAAATCCTCGAGTCCCTCGATTCCTGAGGCTAGGATCCGAACAGACGTTCGGACCCTTCGACCAGCCCAGGGGGCAACAGGATGCGCGTTCTCGGGATCGACCCCGGCCTCACCCGGTGTGGTGTGGGCATCATCGAGGGCGACCCCGGGCGCACGCCGTCGCTGGTGCTCGCCGACGTGGTGCGCACCCCGTCCGAGATGGAGACGGGGCAGCGCCTGGCCACGCTGGAGCGCAGCCTCGTGCAGTACCTGGCCGAGTACCGGCCCGACGCCATCGCCGTCGAGCGGGTCTTCGCCCGCCGGGACGTGAGCACCATCATCGGGACTGCCCAGGCGTCCGGCGTGGTGCTGCTCGTCGGCACCCGGGCCGGGCTCCAGGTCGCCCAGCACACGCCGAGCGAGGTGAAGGCGTCCATCACCGGCAACGGCCGCGCCGACAAGGCGCAGGTCGGCCAGATGGTGATGCGCATCCTCAAGCTGGACGCCCCGCCCAGGCCCGCCGACGCCGCCGACGCGGTCGCCCTGGCGGTGTGCCACCTGTGGCGCGCGCCGGCGACCGCCCGGATCCAGGAGGCGCAGGAGCGCCGTGACCTCGCGATGGGACGGGCGATGGCCCGCGCCCGCGCCGCGCAACGACGACTCGCATGAACCGGAGGCCCGCATGATCGCCCGACTCACCGGGACGGTGACCGCCGTCGGCGGCACCTGGGTTCTGCTCGACCTGTCGGGCTTCGGGGTGCGCGCGCTGTGCACCCCGGGCACCGTCGCGACGGTGCGGGTGGGGGAGACCGCCACCCTGCACACCTCCCTGGTGGTCCGTGAGGACTCGCTGACCCTCTACGGCTTCACCGAGGCCGACGAGCGGGACGCCTTCGAGCTGGTCCAGACCGCCTCGGGGATCGGGCCCAAGATCGCGCAGGCCACCGTGTCGGTGCTGCCGCCCGACGAACTCCGCGCCGCGATCAGCCAGGGCGACATCGCCGCGCTCACCCAGGTGCCGGGCATCGGTCCCAAGGGCGCCCAGAAGATGGTGATCGAGCTCAAGGACAAGGTGAACGCGCTCGGCGCGACCCCCACCCTGTCGGCCGGCGGCGGCGCCGTCAGGCTGCCGGGGGACGGCTGGGCCGAGCAGGTGGCGTCCGGCCTGGAGTCGCTGGGCTGGTCGGCCAAGGAGGCCGCCAAGGCCGCCGAGGGCGTGGCCCCCCTGCGCGAGGAGGACCCGGCCATCGGCATCGGCGAGCTCATGCGCGCCGCCCTGAAGAGTCTGGCCCGCTGATGGCGAAGCTCTCGGAGGACCCGCTCGACCCGCACGCCCACCTCGACGACCAGGCCGTGGACGGGGCACTGCGCCCGCCGTCGCTGGCCGAGTTCCGCGGGCAGCCGCGGGTCAGCGAGCAGCTGGGGCTGGTGCTGGCCGCGGCCCAGCAGCGTAACGCCGTGCCCGACCACGTCCTGCTGTCCGGTCCCCCCGGGCTGGGCAAGACGACCCTCGCGATGATCATCGCCAACGAGCTCAACGCCCCGCTGCGGATCAGCTCGGGGCCGGCCATCCAGCACGCCGGCGACCTGGCCGCGATCCTGTCGGGGCTGGCCGAGGGCGAGGTGTTCTTCCTCGACGAGATCCACCGGATGAGCCGCCCGGCCGAGGAGATGCTCTACCTCGCCATGGAGGACTTCCGCGTCGACGTCATCGTCGGCAAGGGCCCCGGCGCGACCGAGATCCCGCTGGAGATCCCCCGCTTCACCCTCGTCGGCGCCACCACGCGCGCAGGCCTGCTGCCCGGCCCGCTGCGGGACCGCTTCGGCTTCACCGGCCAGCTCGACTACTACGACGCCGCCGACCTGGTCGGCATCGTGCGACGCAGCGCGGCGCTGCTGGGGCTCACCCTCGACACCGCATCGGCCGAGGTGATCGCGTCCCGCTCGCGGGGGACGCCCCGCATCGCCAACCGCCTGCTGCGGCGCGTGCGCGACTACGCGCTGGTCAAGGCGTCCGGCACGATCAACCCGTCGGTCGCCGCCGCGGCCCTCGAGCTGTACGAGGTCGACGAGATCGGTCTGGACCGCCTCGACCGCGCCGTCCTGGAGGCGGTGTGCGTCCGGTTCGCGGGCGGCCCGGTCGGTCTCTCCACGCTCGCGATGAGCGTGGGGGAGGAGACCGAGACCGTCGAGGAGGTCGCCGAGCCGTACCTCATCCGGCAGGGCTTCCTCATGCGGACGCCGCGCGGTCGCGTCGCCACCCCCCGGGCCTGGCGGCACCTCGGGCTCGCCGTCCCGGCGGCACGCGCGGACCTGTTCAGCGACACCGACGGCTGAGGCGGTAGTCTGACGGCTTGGCGGGATGCCGTACGGTGTTTCGCGTTCATCCACCGAAGAGGTTGTTTTACTGATGCCCGCTGACAACTCGATGCTGTCCACGCTCCTGATGCTCGCCGTCATGGGTGTGGCGTTCTGGCTGTTGCTGATCCGTCCCGCCCAGCGCAAGCAGAAGCAGCAGCAGGAGATGGTGTCCCAGCTCGCACCCGGCGCCCGCGTGATGACCACGGCCGGCGTGCTCGGCACGATCCGTGAGCTCGGTGAGCGCACCACCGTGATCGAGATCTCCCCCGGGGTCGAGATGACCGTGCTCAAGCAGGCGATCATGCGCCAGGCCACCCCCGACGAGGATGAGTTCGAGTACGACGACGAGGACGAGGACGACCTCGACGCGCCGGCCCCCGGCCACGACCCTGGCCCCACCACCCCGGCCGAGGGCTTCGACACGTTCGACCCCGAGCGCCCGATCGACCCGGACCACCGGACCAACTGACCCCCACCACACCAGATCCCTTCGAGAGCCGGAGTCCCGTGGCAACCGAGAGCAGGCACAAGCAGCGCCCCCTGCGCACACTCATCATCCTCTTCGCCGTCGTGCTGGCGCTGTTCGGCATCATGGCCGTGGCCAACACGTGGACGCCCAAGCTGGGCCTCGACCTGCGCGGCGGCACGACGATCACCCTGACGGCCCGCAACACCACGGGCACGGGGGCGGTCGACCAGGCCAGCCTGGAGCAGGCGCGCACGATCATCCAGCAGCGCGTCGACGCCATCGGCGTCGGCGAGTCCGAGGTCGCCATCGTCGGCAACAACCAGGTGACGGTCTCGGTCCCGAACGTCGCCCCGGCGCAGTTGCAGGAGATGGTCGGCCAGACCGCGCAGCTGTACTTCCGCCCGGTGTACGCGGCCCAGCCGGCCACCGGCGCGGGCGGCGGTTCGGGGCTCCCGCTTCCTCCGCCGGACCCGCGCCCGACGACCGCGGCCGAGCAGCAGCCCAGCACCGACGAGGTGCTGGCCTGGCAGCCGTCCGAGCGTGACCAGGCGGACTTCGAGGCCTACGAGTGCGGCCAGCCGTTCCCCGACGTGCCCGACCAGGTGCTGATCACCTGCGACCGCGACCAGACCACCAAGTTCCTGCTGTACCCGGCCGTGATCGACGGGGCCATGCTCACCAACGCCAACGCGGGCATCCCGCAGGGTGGCGTGAACTGGATCGTCCAGCTGGCGCTGAACGGCGAGGGTGCGGGCATCTTCGAGAAGGTGACCGGCAACCTCGCCCAGAAGACCTCGCCGCAGAACACGTTCGCCGTGGTGCTGGACGGCGCGGTCATCACCTACCCGAGCCTCAGTGGCCCGATCCCCGGTGGGCAGGCCCAGATCGAGGGCAACTTCACCCAGCAGACCGCGACCGACCTCGCGAACGTCCTCAAGTACGGCTCGCTGCCGCTGACGTTCGACCTGTCGGAGGTCTCCAACGTCTCCCCGACGCTCGGTGGCGAGCAGTTGCGCGCCGGCATCATCGCCGGCCTCATCGGCCTGGGCCTGGTGATCCTCTACTCGATCGTCTACTACCGGGCCCTGTCGATCGTCGTCGTCGCGTCGCTGGCGCTGGCCGCCGTCCTCACCTACCAGATCATGGTCCTGCTCGGCGAGGGCATGGGCTTCGCGCTCAACCTGCCCGGCATCGCCGGCGTGATCGTCGCGATCGGCATGACCGCGGACTCGTTCATCATCTTCTTCGAACGGATCCGCGACGAGGTGCGCGAGGGGCGTTCCCTGCGCACCGCCATCGAGACCGGCTGGGTCGGGTCGCGCAAGACGATCCTGATCGCCGACGCGGTGTCGCTGCTGTCGGCCATCGTGCTGTTCGCCCTGGCCATCGGCTCGGTCAAGGGCTTCGCCTTCACCCTCGGCCTGACCACCCTGCTCGACATCGCGATCGTGTTCTGGTTCACCAAGCCGATGGTCACCCTGTTGGGCCGCACCAAGTACTTCGGTGAGGGCCGTAGGTTCTCCGGCTTCGAGCCCGAGCACATGGGCGTCCAGCGCCGTTCCCCGATCCGTCGCCTGCGCGCGACGGCCCCCGCGACCGCCAGCCAGGAGGCGTGATGAGCGAGAAGAGGGCCAGCCTCGCGCACCGGCTCTACACCGGTGACGTCAGCTACGACTTCATCGGCAAGAAGAGGCGCGCCTACGTCCTGTCGGCCATCCTCGTGGCGATCTGCCTGCTGGCGATCGTGGTGCGTGGGCTCAACCTGTCCATCGACTTCACCGGTGGGTCCGAGTTCACCGTCCCGACCCAGGTGACCGCGTCCACGGTCGACGACCACCGCAACGCCGTCCAGGACGACAGCGGGCTGCCCGACCTCGGCGAGGTCAAGGTGAACACCATCGGCGACAACCAGGTCCGCATCCAGGTGCGCGCCCTGAACGCCGAGGAGATCAACCAGATGACCTCTTTCCTCGCCGACCGGGCGGGGCTGGAGACCCAGGAGGTCACCAACAACCTCATCGGCCCGTACTGGGGCCAGCAGATCACCCAGCAGGGCCTGATCGCCCTGGTGGTGTTCCTGGCGCTGGTCGCGCTGATGATCGCCATCTACTTCCGCAACTGGAAGATGTCGGCGGCCGCGCTCATCGCCCTGATGCACGACCTGGTGATCACGGTCGGCGTCTACGCGATCCTGCAGTTCACGTTCACCCCGGCGACCCTGATCGGCGTGCTGACGATCTTGGGCTACTCGCTGTACGACACGGTCGTCGTGTTCGACAAGATTCGCGACAACACCACCGAGATCACCCAGCAGTCCCGCTCGCTGGCCGACGCGTCCAACCTCGCGGTCAACCAGGTCCTGGTGCGCTCCATCAACACCACCATCATCGGCGTCCTGCCGGTGGCGGCGCTGCTGTCGGCCGGCCTGTTCATCCTGGGCACCGGCCCCCTCAAGGACCTCGGCCTGGCGATGTTCGTCGGCATGATCGCCGGCGCCTACTCGTCGATCTTCCTGGCCGCGCCGATCTTCGTCCAGATGAAGGAGCGCGAGCCCGAGATCATCGCCCACACCAAGCGGCTGGCCAAGCGCAGCGCCAAGGCCGGCAAGGCCTCGCCCGAGGCGTCCCCGGTCGTGGCGAGCGGCTCCCCGCTGATGTCGACGACGGACGCCCCGACGATCGACGTCGCCAGCCTCGGGGCGGTGCGCCCAGACGACCTGAGCCCGCGGCAGCAGCCGCACCGCAGCACACGGTCCGAACGCAAGAAGGACGGTCGATGAACGCGAACCAGGAACTGATCCTCGGCCTGATCCGTGACGTGCCGGACTGGCCGAAGCCGGGCGTCGTGTTCAAGGACATCACGCCCCTGCTGGCCGAGCCCCCGGGGTTCCGGGCCGCCGTCGACGAGCTCGTCGCGCTGGCGCCCGGCCCGATCGACATCGTGGTTGGCATGGAGGCGCGCGGCTTCATCTTCGCCGCCCCCGTCGCCCTCGAGCTGGGGGCCGGCTTCGTCCCGGTGCGCAAGCCGGGCAAGCTCCCGGGCATGGTCGACGAGCAGAGCTTCGCGCTGGAGTACGGTCACGAGACCCTGACGATCCACACCGACGCGCTGTGGCCGGGGGCCCGCGTCATGGTGATCGACGACGTGCTCGCCACCGGCGGCACGGTCGGCGCGACCGCGGCCCTGATCAAGCGCCAGGGCGCCGAGCTCGTGCACGTGGCCGTCCTCATGGAGCTCGGCTTCCTCAACGGACGCGAGACGCTCACCGAGCTGGGCGCCGACACCCTCTCGGCCGTCGTCACGGTGTAGCCATGGCCAAGCGGTCGGCGCAGTCGTTGTGGGGCTTCCAGGCCCTCGTCAGCCTGCCGACGGTTGCCGCGGACCCGTTCCGCGAACTGATCCGCCGCGCCCTGCTCGCGCTCGGGATCATCCTGCTCAACACACTGATCGTGTGGATCGACCGCGACAGCTACTCCGACAACGTCAACCAGGACGGCGTCAGCTTCATCGACGCCTTGTACTACGCCACGGTCACGGTCACGACGACCGGCTACGGCGACATCACCCCGGTCGCCGACCATGCGCGCCTGTTCAACGCGCTGCTCGTGACGCCCCTGCGCATCGCCTTCCTGATCCTGCTGGTCGGGACGACGATCGAGGTGCTGGCCAACGAGGGGCGTCGGGCGATGGCCGACTCCCGCTGGAGGAAGAAGATGCGCAACCACACCGTCGTGCTCGGCTACGGCACCATGGGCCGCAGCGCCCTGGCCACACTGCTGCGCAACGGCGCCGAGACCGACCGCCTCGTGGTGGTCGACGACAGCCAGTCCTCGATCGACGAGGCCAACCGCAACGGGATCGCCGCCTTCCTCGGCGACGCCACCTCGCGGGAGATCCTGCGCCGTGCCGAGGTGCCCAAGGCCAAGCACATCGTGATCACCGTCAACCGCGACGACACCGCCATCCTCGCCACGCTCACCGCGCGGCAGCTCAACCCGCACGCGCACATCGTCGCCTCCGTCCGTGCCGCCGACAACGTCGCCCTGCTGCGCCAGTCCGGCGCCGACGGGGTCGTCACGAGTTCGGACGCCGTGGGTCGCCTCGTCGGCCTCTCGGCCGTGAGCCCCGACCTCGGCGCCACGATGGAGGACCTGCTGTCCTACGGCGAGGGCCTCGACATCGCGCAACGGCTCGTGGCGCCCAGCGAGGTCGGCCACTCCACCCAGGAGATTGAGGGGGAGCGCGTCCTGGGCGTCGTGCGCGGCGGCCTGCTGCGCCGGTTCTTCGACCCGAGCGTAGCAACGCTGAAGACCGGCGACGAGCTGGTCGTGGTCCGTCCCAGCCGCCGGGGCAGGCAGCGCTAGACTCGACCCCATCAGGGACGCAGGGGAGGTGTGATTCGTGAGCGAGTCCGCGAACCAGCCTGCGGGCACCCAGGAGCAGGATCACGACCCGCGCGTCCCCGCGCTGCCCGACACCTCCCCGGGGTTGCCCGCCCTCCCCGCCCTCCCCGCCGCGCCCGACCAGCCCCGACGCAGCGTGCGCCGCATGCTCGCCCTGCTCGGCTCGCAGAAGCCCCCGACGTCCGCCGCGCTCGACCCGCTGTTCGCGTCGATGCGCCAGCACCACGCCAAGGTCGACACCGCCGTCATCGAGCGGGCGTACCGGACGGCCGAGCACTACCACGACGGGCAGACGCGCAAGAGTGGCGACTCCTACATCACCCACCCGCTCGCGGTGGCCACGATCCTGGCCGGCCTCGGCCTGACCGAGCCGACCATCTGCGCGGCCCTGCTGCACGACACGGTAGAGGACACCGGCTACACGCTGGCGCAGCTCACGGCCGACTTCGGTGAGGAAGTCGCCACGATGGTCGACGGCGTCACCAAGCTCGACAAGATGGTCTACGGCGAGTCGGCCAAGGCCGAGACGATCCGCAAGATGGTCGTCGCCATGGCCCGCGACATCCGCGTCCTGGTGATCAAGCTCGGTGACCGCCTGCACAACATGCGCACGATCACCTCCCTGCGGCAGGACAAGCAGATCCGCATCGCGCGCGACACCCTCGAGATCTACGCCCCGCTGGCCCACCGCCTCGGCATGAACGCCATCAAGTGGGAGCTGGAGGACCTGTCGTTCTCGGTGCTCGAGCCCAAGATCTACTCCGAGATCGTGAAGCTGGTCGCCGAGCGTGCGCCGCTGCGCGACCAGTACCTCGGCACCGTGGTCAACCAGGTGAAGGGCGACCTGGCCGAGAACAAGATCAAGGCGACGGTCTACGGCCGGCCCAAGCACTACTACTCGATCTACCAGAAGATGATGGTCCGGGGCCGGGACTTCTACGACATCTACGACCTCGTCGGCCTGCGGATCCTGGTCGACACCAAGCGCGAGTGCTACGACGTGCTCGGCGTGGTCCACGCCCGCTGGCGGCCGCTGCCCGGGCGGTTCAAGGACTACATCGCGATGCCCAAGTTCAACCTCTACCAGTCGCTGCACACGACGGTGCTGGGCCCCGGCGGCAAGCCCGTGGAGCTGCAGATCCGCACCCACGACATGCACCGGCAGGCCGAGTTCGGGGTCGCGGCCCACTGGCGGTACAAGGAGGGGCGCAGCACCGGCGACCAGATCAACTGGGTGCAGTCGATCTCGGAGTGGCAGAAGGAGACGGAGGACTCCGGCGAGTTCCTCGACACCTTCACCGAGGAGATCGCGAAGAACGAGGTGTTCGTCTTCAGCCCCAAGGGCGACGTCATCTCCCTGCCCGCCGGCTCGACGCCGGTCGACTTCGCCTACGCGATCCACACCGAGGTCGGCCACCGCTGCATCGGCGCGCGGGTCAACGGGAAGCTGGTCCCGCTCGACTCGGCCCTCGAGATGGGCATGAGCGTCGACATCATCACGTCGAAGGCACCCAACGCCGGCCCGAGCCGCGACTGGCTGAGCTTCGTCAAGACGCCGCGGGCACGGTCCAAGATCCGCCAGCACTTCACCCGCGAGCGCCGCGACGAGGCGATCGAGCAGGGCAAGGAGATGCTGACCAAGCAGATGCGCCGCGCCAGCATCGCGCAGCGCCTGCTGACCCCCGAGGTCCTCGCCGGGATGGTGCAGCACTTCCACGTCTCCGACGTCCCGAGCCTGTTCGCCGCGATCGGCGAGGGATCGATCGGCCCGCAGGCGGTCGTCCACCAGATCGTCGAGCAGGTGGGGGGCGGCGAGGCTGCGGCCGAGGCGTCCCTGGTCGACGAGGCGATCCTGGTCAAGCCGATGCGCAAGCTGCCGCGCGACCACTCCGGCGTCGTCGTCGACGGCGACCCCGACATGTACACCAAGCTGGCCAAGTGCTGCCTGCCGGTGCCCGGCGACAAGATCCTGGGCTTCGTGACGCGCAGCGAGGGCATCTCCGTCCACCGCGAGGACTGCACGAACGTCGGCTCGCTGAAGCGCTACCCCGAACGGATCGTCCCGGTGTCCTGGTCGCCGACGGCCGACGCCCACTTCCTGGTGGCCGTGCAGCTGGAGGGCATCGACCGCGCTGGCATGCTCAGCGACGTCACCCGCGTGCTGACCGACCTGCACATGAGCATCGTCTCGGTCAGCGCCAACGCGTCCAAGGACCACGTGTTCACGATGCGCCTCACCTTCCAGACACCCGACCCGCGCCACCTCGACATGGTGCTGCGCAGCCTGCAGCGCGTCCCCGGCGTGTACGAGGTCAGCCGCGTCAAGCCGGGCTGATCACGCACCAGGCGCGCCCGGTCGGACCCCTTCCAGAGCACCGCGACGGCCCACACGAGGTGGAGGCCCATCAGGGCCGGCGCAGCCGACCCGTGAGGGTGATGAGGACGATGGCGGGGATCGAACGGTTGAGGGGGGCGCTCCGTCCGTCCGATGGGCGACGCGCCCGCGCTTGGTTGCATGGGGGCATGACCACCACGACGATGCCCGTTCCCTCCCGCCGCACCGCCACCGCCCTCGAGGACCGCCTCGCCCTCGCCGCCGGCGCCTACGCCGGCCTCGGCCTGCTCGCCGGTCTGTTCTACCGGACCCTCACGCACTCCCGAAATTCACCGGGGCCACCACCCTGTCGCTGGGCCACACCCGGAAGCTGGGCGTGGACAACCGGACCGCGGCGGTGGCCGCGGCCCGGCAGTCCGGGATCATCCGGTGATCAGCGCGTGAAATCGGCCAGCGTGGCCTTGGCCTGGTCGAGCCAGGTCTGGTAGGTCGCGATCGCGTCCTGGGCCTTCTTGGCGGCCTGCTTGTCCCCCCGCGCCTCGGCCTTGTCGGCCTTGCCCTGGAGCTTCTCGATCTCGGCGGAGAGCATGCCCACCGTCTCCTCGGCACGCTGGCGCGCCTCGGGGTCGGTGCGCTTCCACTCGTCCTCCTCGGCCTTGCGGACCGCCTGCTCGAGGGCGCGGACGCGGTTGTCGAGGCCACGCATCGCGTCGCGCGGGACCTTGCCCAGCGCGTGGTACTCCTCGAGGAACGTCCGGAACGCGGCGCGCGACGTCTCGACGTCGGTCACCGGCACCACCTCGGCCTCGGCCTTGGCCAGCAGTTCCTGCTTGGCGACCAGGTTGCCGGAGAACTCCTCGTCCTGGGCGCTCTGGGCGGCCGTACGGGCACCGAAGAACTGGTCCTGGATCCCGCGGAACTCGGCCCACAGCTTGTCGTCGTGCTCGCGGGCGGCCGAACCGGCGGCCTTCCAGCGGGCCATCAGGTCACGGAACGCGCCGGAGGTGGGGCCCCAGTCGGTGGAGTCGGCCAGACTGCGTGCCTCCTCGATGATCTGCTCCTTGATCGCCTTCGCCTCGCCCCAGCGCGCCGACTGCTCGGCGAACTGCGCCTTGCGGCGGCGGGTGTAGGTCGTGCGGGCCGAGCTGAAGCGGTGCCACAGGGCGTCGTCGGTCGCGCGGTCGATGCGGGGGAGCTGCTTCCAGTCCTCGAGCAGCTGGCGGAAGCGGTTGACCCCGCCGCGCCAGTCGTTGCCGGCCGCCAGTGCCTCGGCCTCTCCGACCATGGCCTCCTTGGCCTCGCGGGTGGCCTCGTGCTGCTTGGCCCGCTCGGCCTTGCGGGCCTCGGACGCCTCGGCCAGGCGGGGCTGGAGGCCGTCGAGGCGGGCGTCCAGGGACGCGAGGTCGCCCACCGCGTTGGCCTCGGAGACGGACTTGCGGAGGTTCTTGATCGTGTGGCGCGCGTCGTCGGGGGAGACCGCACCCGAACTGAGCCGCTGTTCCAGCAGCGTCACCTCCAGTTCGAGGGCCTCGAATCGGCGGACGAAGAAGGCCAGGGCCTCGTCGGGGGATACATCGGGAACCTGACCGACCGCTCGTTCGCCCTCACCCGTGGTCACGTAGACGGTGCCATCAGGATCGACACGACCGAAGCTGGCCGGACCTGCAGAGTCAGTCATGGGCTCCATCTTGCACGAAAATCCCCTCCCCGCGCGCGCCGCCCGGCCGACGATAAGGTAACGGACGTGTTCCTGACCTCGTTCCCGGCCGGCCCGCTGCAGGCGAACTGCTACCTCCTGTCCACCGACGGGAAGCGCTGCGTGGTCGTCGACCCGGGGGTGAACGCCTTCGAGCCGGTGCAGGCCATCGTCACCGAGCGCGACCTGGCCGTCGAGGCCGTGCTGCTCACGCACGGCCACCCCGACCACGTGGGTGCCGCGGCCGACGTCGCCGACCACGTCGGCGTCCCGGCGTTCATCCACGCCGCCGACCGCGAGCTGTTCGACACGTCCCTGCTGATGCCGTGGGCGCTGGAGATCATCGACCGGTTCCACGTCAACCACGTCGAACCCGCCGACCTGCGCGAGCTGACCGGCGGGGAGGCGCTCGAGCTGGCGGGCATGGCGTTCACCACCGAGGTGGCCCCGGGCCACCGTCCGGGCTGCCTGCTGTGGCGCACGCCCCTGCTGGAGCCGGTGCCCCAGGCGCCGGAGCTCACCGAACTCGTCTTCACCGGCGACGTGGTCTTCGCCGGCTCGATCGGGCGTACCGACCTGCCCGGGGGCGACGACGACGCGATGCGGCGCACCCTGCGCGAGGTCGTCCTGCCGCTGCCCGACACCGCCGTCCTGCTGCCCGGCCACGGTCCCGAGACCACGATGGCCCACGAGCGGGCCACCAACGCGTACCTGCAAGACTCCTACCTCCGACCCATTCAGCCCTGAGGTGACCATGCGACCCAAGCCCCTGTCCGGCTTCCCCGAGTTCCTGCCCAGCGGCCGGATCGTGGAGCAGGCCGTCCTCGACTCGCTGCGCTCGACGTTCGAGCTGCACGGGTTCGCGTCCATCGAGACCCGGGCGGTCGAGACGATGGAGTCGCTGACCCGCAAGGGCGAGATCACCAAGGAGGTCTACGTCGTCCGGCGGCTGCACGCCGCCGAGGGTGACGTGGCCGAGCTCGGGCTGCACTACGACCTCACCGTGCCGTTCGCGCGCTACGTGCTCGAGAACGCGGGCCACCTGGCGTTCCCGTTCCGGCGCTACCAGATCCAGAAGGCGTGGCGGGGCGAGCGGCCGCAGGAGGGCCGGTACCGGGAGTTCTGCCAGGCCGACATCGACATCGTGGGGGAGAACACGCTGGCCGCCCACCACGACGTCGAGGTCGTCCTCGTCATGCTGGAAGCGCTGGAGAAGCTGCACACCGACCTGGGCGTCCCGCCCGTGGTCATGCACGTCAACAACCGCAAGCTGGCCGAGGGCTTCTACCGGGGGCTGGGCATCGACGACCACCTCGAGGTGCTGCAGCGCGTCGACAAGCTCGACAAGATCGGTCCGGACGCCGTGCGCCGCCTGCTGGTGGACGAGGTGGGCCTCACCGTTCAGGCGGCCGACAAGTGCCTGGAGCTCGCGACGATCAGGACCGACGACCTCTCCTTCGTGGAGCGGGTGCGCGCCCTCGGCGTCCAGCACGAGCTGCTGGACGAGGGCCTGGACGCGCTGGCCGAGGTCGTCTCGGCCGCACGGGCCGCGGTGCCCGGGCGCCTCGTCGCCGACCTCAAGATCGCCCGGGGGCTCGACTACTACACCGGCACGGTTTACGAGACCGAGATGGCCGGCCTCGAGTCGCTGGGCTCCATCTGCTCCGGTGGCCGGTACGACGCGCTGGCGACCGACGGCAAGCGGACGTGGCCGGGTGTGGGCATCTCCCTCGGCGTGAGCCGCATCGTGGCGCCGCTCGTCGCGCGCGGGGAGCTGGCCGCGTCCCGATCGGTGCCGTCCTGCGTGCTGGTGGCCGTGGACTCCGAGGAGACCCGCGGCGCCGCCATGGCGACCGCCGCACGGCTGCGGGCGCGGGGCATCCCGACCGAGGTGGCCCCCAAGGCCGACAGGTTCGGCAAGCAGATCCGTTACGCCGACCGCCGGGGCATCCCCTACGTGTGGTTCACCGGAGACGAGGGCGACTCGGTCAAGGACATCCGCTCCGGCGAGCAGGTGCCCGCCGACGCCGCCACCTGGGAGGCGCCGGACGCCGACCTGCGGCCCACCGTCGGTCAGGCGACGACCTCGCCGGAGGCTGCGTCCACGTAGACGTCGACGTGCCCGGAGTGCCGTCAGCCTGACGGGACGACGGACGCCCCCACGCGGACCGTCGTGTCGCAGGCCCGGGCCACCTGTGAGCCCCGATGGGCCGGTTGAACGCCGCGTGGCGCACGCCCCTACAATCGGCACCACGCGCCCCGCACCGTCCATGCGGGGGCAAGAAAGGAACATCGCATGCTGCGCACCCACCAGGCCGGGACCCTCCGTTCGGAGCACGTCGGCCAGACCGTCACCCTCGCCGGATGGGTCGCCAAGCGGCGCGACCACGGTGGTGTGGCCTTCATCGACCTGCGCGACGCCTCGGGCATCTGCCAGGTCGTCGTCCGCGACGAGTACCTCGAGAGCGCGGGCATCCACGACCTCCGCAACGAGTTCTGCATCCAGGTGACCGGCGTCGTCGACGCCCGTGACGCCGAGAACGTCAACCCCAACATCGCCACCGGCGAGGTCGAGGTCGACATCCGCGACCTGGAGGTGCTCAACCCCGCCGCGCCGCTGCCGTTCCAGATCGATGAGCGCTCCGGCGTCGGCGAGGACGCGCGCCTCAAGCACCGCTACCTGGACCTGCGGCGTCCGCGCCAGCACGAGGCACTCGTGCTGCGCTCGAAGGTGACCCGGGCGATCCGTGAGGTGCTGGACGGCCGCGACTTCCACGACATCGAGACCCCGACCCTGACCCGCTCCACCCCCGAGGGCGCGCGCGACTTCGTGGTGCCGGCCCGCCTGCACCCGGGCAAGTGGTACGCCCTGCCCCAGAGCCCGCAGCTGTTCAAGCAGCTCCTCATGGTCGCCGGCATGGAGCGGTACTACCAGATCGCCCGCTGCTACCGCGACGAGGACTTCCGCGCCGACCGCCAGCCCGAGTTCACCCAGCTCGACATCGAGATGAGCTTCGTCGACCAGGACGACGTGATCGCCCTCGCCGAGGACGTCATGGCCGCCTGCTGGAAGCTGATCGGCGTCGAGATGCAGCTGCCCCTGCAGCGGATGACCTGGCACGACGCCATGGACAACTACGGCTCCGACAAGCCCGACCTGCGCTTCGACAACAAGATCCGCGAGCTCACGGCGTACTTCGCCGAGACGCCGTTCCGCGTGTTCCAGGCCCCCTACGTGGGCGCCGTGGTCATGCCGGGTGGGGCATCCCAGCCGCGGCGCCAGTTCGACGCGTGGCAGGAGTGGGCCAAGCAGCGCGGCGCGCGCGGACTGGCTTACGTCACGATCGCCGAGGACGGCACGCTCGGTGGGCCGGTCGCCAAGAACCTCTCCGAGGGCGAGCGCGAGGGCCTGGCCGCCGCGATGGACGCCCAGCCCGGCGACGCGATCTTCTTCGGCGCCGGCGCCCGGGAGACCACCCAGGAGCTGCTCGGTGCGGCCCGCCTGGAGATCGGCCGGCGCTGCAACCTGATCGACGAGGACGCCTGGTCGTTCCTGTGGGTCGTGGACGCCCCGATGTTCAAGTCGCGCGAGGACGCCGTGGCCTCGGGCGACGTCGCCATCGCCGAGGGGAAGTGGGCCGCCGTGCACCACGCGTTCACCTCGCCCAAGCCCGAGTCGATGGACACCTTCGACACCGAGCCCGGCTCGGCGCTGTCCTACGGCTACGACTTCGTCGCCAACGGCAACGAGATCGGCGGTGGCTCGATCCGTATCCACCGCCGCGAGGTGCAGGAGCGCGTGTTCAAGGTGATGGGCCTGTCGGAGGAGGAGGCGCAGGAGAAGTTCGGCTTCCTCCTGGAGGCCTTCGCGTTCGGTGCCCCGCCGCACGGGGGCATCGCCTTCGGCTTGGACCGCCTCGTCATGCTGCTCGGCGGGTTCGACACGATCCGCGACGTCATCGCCTTCCCCAAGTCCGGCGGCGGGTTCGACCCGCTCACCGAGGCGCCCGCTCCCATCTCGGCGCAGCAGCGCAAGGAAGCCGGCGTGGACGTCAAGCCGAAGGCCGACCAGGACAAGGACGAGAAGAAGGACGCAGCGACCCCGGCCTGATCAGGTGCCGCCCTCGGCCGCGACCAGCGCCGCCGCGACGTGCGCGGTGTCGGGGTCGAGGTAGCGGGCCTCGCCGAGTTGCCCGTCGGCCCACCGGACCACCAGCGGGTGCCCGGCCGGGATGTTGAGCCGCTCGACCTGCTCATCGGTCATGCCGGCGACCAGCCGGGCCAGCGCGCGCAGGGTGTTGCCGTGGGCGACCAGGAACACCGTCCGCCCGGCCTGGAGTGCGGGGGCGAGTTCCTCGCGCCACCACGGCTCCACCCGGGTCACCACGTCGGCCAGCGACTCGCCGACGCGCGCGTCGAGCGGCCCCCGAGCGGCGACCGGGGCCGGGTCGACCCACGAGGCGACCTGCTCGGGCGACGCCGCCGGCGGCCGCCCGTGCATGGTGCGGCGCCACGTGAAGAAGGCCTCCTCGCCGTGGCGCTCGCGGGCGTCGTGCTTCGCGACGTCGGTCAGGCAGCCGTAGGCACGCTCGACGAGCCGCCAGGTGGAGCGCACCTCGACGTCCTGGCCGAGGTGGCCCAGGAGCAGCTCGGTGGTCCGTGCGGCCCGCAGCATCGTCGACTGCCACAACACGTCGGCGTACAGCCCCGCCGACCGGATGAGGTCGGCGGCGACCTCCACCTGGTCCTCACCCGAGGCCGCCAGCGGGGCGTCCAGCAGGCCGGTGAAGACCTGCGCGGCGTTGTACGTGGTCTCGCCGTGGCGCAGCAGCATCAGGGTGCCCATCTCCTGATTCTGGCATCCCGCGGGGTGCGGTAGCGTCAATCGGGTGACGGACCTCTTCGGCAACCCCGACCCCAGCGACGCAACGAGCTCGCGCACCGGGGGCTCGCTGTCGAGTGCCGGCCACGACGACGTCCCCCTCGCGGTGCGCCTGCGGCCGCGCACGCTGGAGGAGGTCGTCGGCCAGCAGCACCTCCTGGGCCCCGGGTCGCCCCTGCGCCGGCTGGCGGAGGGCCAGCCCATGAGCGTGTTCCTGTGGGGGCCGCCCGGCGTCGGCAAGACCACGATCGCGTCGGTGGTCTCGCAGGCCACGAACCGGCGGTTCGTCGAGCTGTCGGGCGTCACCGCCGGGGTCAAGGAGGTCCGCACCGAGCTGGAGACCGCCAAGCGCGAGCTGGCCCGCGGCCGGGGGACCGTGCTGTTCGTCGACGAGGTGCACCGGTTCAACAAGGCCCAGCAGGACGTCCTCCTGCCCGCCGTCGAGAACCGCCTCGTGACCCTCATCGCCGCCACCACCGAGAACCCGTCGTTCTCGGTGATCTCGCCGCTGCTGTCGCGGTCCCTGCTGCTCACCCTGAAACCGCTCACCGACGACGACGTCGACGCCCTGCTCGACCGCGCCCTCGCCGACGACCGCGGCCTGCGCACCCCCGAGGGCGGCCCCTACGAGCTGGACGCCGACGCCCGGGCCACCCTCGTCCGGCTCGCCGGCGGGGACGCGCGGCGCTCCCTGACCTACCTGGAGGAGGCCGCGGCGTCGGCGTCCGCCCTCGGCAGCACCACGATCACGCCGGAGGCCGTCGAGCTGGCCGTCGACAAGGCCGCGATCCGCTACGACCGCGACGGTGACCAGCACTACGACGTGATCAGCGCGTTCATCAAGTCGATCCGCGGCTCCGACGTGGACGCCGGCCTGCACTACCTCGCCCGCATGCTGGCCGGGGGAGAGGATCCGCGCTTCATCGCCCGTCGGCTCATCATCCTCGCCAGCGAGGACATCGGCATGGCCGCGCCCGCGGTGCTGCAGACCTGCGTCGCGGCCGCCCAGGCGGTGCAGCTCATCGGCATGCCCGAGGGACGCCTCGTGCTCGCCCAGGCGGTGGTCGCCTGCGCCACCGCACCCAAGTCGAACGCCGCGTACGCCGCGATCAACGCCGCCCAGGCCGACGTGGCCGCCGGCAAGGGCGGACCGGTGCCGCCCCACCTGCGCGACGCCCACTACGCCGGCGCGAAGACGCTGGGCCACGGCCAGGGCTACCAGTACGCCCACGACGCCCCGCACGCAGTCGCCGCCCAGCAGTACCTGCCCGACGACCTCGCCGAGGCCCGCTACTACCAGCCCACCACCCACGGGCACGAGGCGCAGGTCAGCGAGCGCCTGTCGGCCATCCGGTCGTTGCTGGGGCGCGACGGACCGACCCACTAGGCTCGAACCCATGACGTTGGGAGAGATTGCCGGGCTCATCGCGGCGATCGCCTTCGTGTTCCTCGTGGGCATGGCGGCGATCCCGTTGTTCAAGCTGGGCAAGGTGCTCGACGAGCTGGCCACCGCGGTCCGCGACGTCGGGACCGGGACCACACCGATCCTCGAGGAGCTCAAGGAGACGGTCACCGTCACCAACACCGAGATCGCCAAGATCAGCGACGTGACGGCCGAGGTCGAGAAGGTCACCGCCGACGTGGCCCGCGTCAGCAACCACGCCAGCACCGTCGTGGAGAACACCGCCGCGCTGTCGAAGATCATGACCGCGGCCGTGGGCCGCCCGCTGGTGGCCGTGGCGTCCAGCTCGCACGCCCTGCGCGCGGCGATCGCGTCCAAGATCGAGGGTCCGTCCGAGAAGAGGAGCGCATGAGCCGCGCGTTCTGGTTCTTCGCGGGCGCGGCCGCGTCCGCCTACGTCGCCGTCAAGGGACGCGAGTACTATCGTCGCCTGACCCCCGAGGGCATGGCCGACGAGATCGAGCGCCGCACCCGGGAGACCGGTGAGGCCGCAAAGTCGTGGCTCGACGACTTCGCCACCACCTACAGCAATGCCCGGGCAGCCAAGCGATCCGAACTGATGGCGCTGCTCACCAAGGACGAAAGAGGACAACTGGAATGAAGACCGCGGAGATCCGGCGCCGGTTCCTGGACCACTTCACCGCCGCCGGGCACACCTTGGTGCCCTCTGCGTCGCTGGTCTACAACGACCCGACCCTCTTGTTCGTCAACGCCGGCATGGTGCCCTTCAAGGCCTACTTCACCGGCGCCGAGGACGCGCCGTACCCGACGGCCACCAGCTGCCAGAAGTGCGTGCGCACCCTCGACATCGAGGAGGTGGGCAAGACGACCCGCCACGGCACGTTCTTCCAGATGAACGGCAACTTCAGCTTCGGCGACTACTTCAAGGAAGGCGCGATCCAGCACGCCTGGCAGCTCGTCACCGGTTCCGTCGACGACGGCGGCCTCGGCTTCGACCCCGACAAGGTCTGGGTCACGGTGCTCGGCCCCGGCCACCACCCCGACTTCCCCGAGGGGGACGCCGAGGCGGTCGCCCTGTGGAAGTCCGTCGGCCTGCCCGACGAGCGGATCCAGCGCCGTGACCTGAAGGACAACTACTGGAACATGGGCGTCCCCGGCCCCGGCGGGCCCTGCTCCGAGATCTACATCGACCGCGGCCCGGCCTACGGCCCCGAGGGCGGCCCGGTCGTCGACGAGGACCGCTTCCTCGAGATCTGGAACCTGGTGTTCATGCAGCAGGAGCTGTCGGCGGTCCGCGCCAAGGACGACTTCGACGTGCTGCGCCCGCTGCCCCGCCCGAACATCGACACCGGCATGGGCCTGGAGCGGGTCGCCTACCTGCTGCAGGGCAAGGACAACATGTACGAGATCGACCAGATCTTCCCGGTGATCGAGAAGGCGGCCGAGCTGTCGGGCAAGCGCTACGGCGCCGACGCCGAGGACGACGTCCGCATGCGCGTGGTCGCCGACCACGTCCGCTCCGGCCTGATGCTGATGACCGACGGCGTCACCCCCGGCAACGAGGCGCGCGGCTACGTCCTGCGCCGCCTGCTGCGCCGCAGCGTGCGCGCCATGCGGCTGCTGGGCGTCCACGACCCCGTGCTGCCCGAGCTGCTGCCGATCAGCAAGGGCCTGATGGAGGAGTCCTACCCCGAGGTCACCACCGAGTGGGCGCGCGTGTCGCAGGCCGCCTACGCCGAGGAGGAGAGCTTCCGCCGCACGCTCGCGTCCGGCACGCAGATCTTCGACGTGGCGGTCCGCAGGGCCAAGGACGAGGGGCGGCAGGTGCTGCCCGGCGACCAGGCCTTCCAGCTGCACGACACCTACGGGTTCCCGATCGACCTCACCCTCGAGATGGCGTCCGAGGCCGGCCTGACGGTCGACCAGGGCGAGTTCAAGCGCCTCATGCAGGAGCAGAAGGACCGCGCCAAGGCCGACGCCCGCGCCAAGAAGGGAGGTGCGGCGAACACCGACGCCTACCGCCAGCTGCGCGAGGCGGGTGAGACGCCCTTCCTCGGCTTCACCGACCTCACCGTGCCCAGCCGAGTGCGCGGGATCGTCCGCGACGGCGCGATCGTGCCCGCGGCCCAGCCCGGCGACGTCGTCGAGGTCGTGCTCGCCGAGACCCCGTTCTACGCCGAGGCCGGCGGCCAGGACGCCGACGCCGGCGTCCTCACCGCGCCCGGCCTGGCCCTGGACGTCCTCGACGTGCAGCGCCCGGTGCAGGGCCTCACCGTGCACAAGGTGCTCGTCAACGAGGGCGAGCTCACCGCGGGCTCCGAGGTGCTCGCGCAGGTGGACGCCGCGGCCCGCCTCGGCGCCTGCCAGGCCCACACGGCCACGCACATCGTCAACGCGGCGCTGCGCCAGTTGCTGGGGGACACCACCCACCAGGCCGGTTCGTACAACAAGCCCGGCTACCTGCGGTTCGACTTCAACGCCGCCGCCGGGCTGTCCACCGATGCCAAGTCCGAGCTCGAGGGCATCGTCAACCAGGCCGTGCGCGACAACTACGTGGTCACCGACCGCGAGATGGCGCTCGACGAGGCCAAGGCCCTGGGCGCCCAGGCCATGTTCGGCGAGAAGTACGGGAACATCGTCCGGATGGTCGAGCTGAACGGCGCCTGGAGCCGCGAGCTGTGCGGCGGCACCCACGTCGGCTCGACGGCCCAGATCGGGCTGGTCAACCTGCTCGGCGAGGGGTCCATCGGTTCGGGCATCCGCCGCGTCGAGGCCCTCGTGAGCGGGGACGCGTTCTCCCGCTTCGCGGCCGAGCGCGCCCTGGTCGGCACCCTGTCCGACACGCTGAAGACGCAACCCGACCAGCTGGTCGACCGCGTCGAGAAGCTGCTCGCCCAGCTCAAGTCGGCCGAGAAGGAGATCGCCGACCTGCGCACCCAGCAGCTCCTGGGCAACCTCGACGAGCTGGCCCGGACGGCCACCGACGTCGGCGCCGTCAAGCTCGTCGCCCGCGAGATGCCGGGCGTCGGGGGCGGCGACCTCCGCACCCTGGCCACGGGCCTGCGCGACAAGCTGTCCAACGAGCCCGCGGTCGTCGCGCTCGTCGGCGGCGAGGCCAAGCCCGTCATCATCGTGGCCACCACCGAGGCGGCCCGCGCGGCCGGTGCCCGGGCCGGCCAGCTCGTCGGCGTCGGTGCCCCGAAGCTCGGCGGCAAGGGCGGCGGCAAGGACGACCTCGCCCAGGGCGGCGGC
>DUOQ01000172.1 GCA_012838755.1 Propionibacterium sp.
GCGGATCCTCACCCCCGTCGTCGAGGCGTGGGAGTCGAACGAGGTGCCCTTGGACGAGTACACCGCCGGCTCCTACGGCCCGACCTCCTGGAACTGACCGCCGCGGCGTCCCCTGCGCGGCGCACGCGGTGCCCGGAGTGCACTTCGAGGCGGCGTTTCTATCGCTCCCGCGATAGAAACGCCGCCTCGAAGTGCACCCTTGGGGGGTCAGAGCGAGCCGAGGAACTCCAGCAGTGCCGCATTGAACTGGTCGGTGTGCGAGGTGTTGATCCCGTGGGGGCCACCCTCGATCACCACGAGCCGCGATCCCTCGATCATCTCGTGGGCGCGCTGGCCCGACGGCGGGAACGGCACGTTGTTGTCGGAGTCGCCGTGGATCACCAGCGTCGGCACCGTGAACTTCGCCACGTCGGCCCGGAAGTCGGTGGCCCACGCGATGATCGAGTCCTGCAGCGCCTTGTCGGACCCCTGCGCGGTGATGCGCAGCACGTCACGGAACTCGCTCTCGGAGATCGCCAGTTCGGACGGGTTGCTGAAGAACCACGTCATGAACTTCTCCAGGAAGCCCTGCCGGTCGCCGCGACACTCGTCGCGCAGCCCGGCGAAGCCCTCGAACGGCATGCCGCCGTCGGGGTTGTCGTCGGTGATGCACAACGCCGGGGTGATGGCCGAGGCGAGCACGGCGCCGGAGAGGCGCTCCTCGCCGTAGGTGCCGATGTACCGGGCGACCTCGCCGCCGCCCATGGAGAACCCGACCAGCACGGCGTCCGTCAGGTCGAGCTCGATCATCAGCTGGTTGAGGTCGGCGGCGAAGGTGTCGTACTCGTAGCCGTCGGGCGCCTTGTCGGACCGGCCGAAACCGCGGCGGTCATAGGTGATGGCGCGGTAGCCGGCGTCAACGAGCGCGGGCACCTGCTCGGCCCAGGCCTCGCCCGACAGCGGCCAGCCGTGGATGAGGACGACCGGCCGGCCGTCTCCGCCGGAGTCCTCGTAGTACAGCTGCAGGTCGGTGTCGCCGGGAATGGTCACGTACGGCATGGGCGGGCCTCCTCGTCGTCGAAGATCTACACCGCCGACCCTAGCCAGCCACGAGCAACCTCGCTAGGATTGGATACCCTCGGGGGTATCTGTCATGGTCACTCATCGCGATACCCCCGGGGGTATTTTTCCGCGCGGAAACGCGGAGAGGAGATCCAAGGAGCCCAGACGATGCCTCGCTTCGCCCAGGACTATCCAAGCCCGCACCCTCCAGGTGCTCCGCCCTCTCGACGCCAAGCTGTTCGGCAAGCGCGAGCAGGTGCGTGACGCCGCTCCCGAGGCCGTCCTCGAGACCGTCTGATCCACCGCATGGCCGAAGGGGATCAGTCGCGCACGACCAGGCCGGAGCCCTCGGCGTCCACGTCGAAGGTGACCGTCTGACCGTCGTGGAGTTCGCCGGCCAGCATGCGGCGGGCCAGGGCGTCCTCGATGGTCGTCTGGATCAGCCGCTTCAGCGGGCGCGCACCGTAGACCGGGTCGAAGCCGGTCGAGGCCAGCCAGGCCTTCCCGGCGTCGGTGACCTCGAGGGTGATCCGACGGTCCGTCAGGCGCGCGGCCACCCGGCGCAGCTGGATGCCGACGATGTGCGTCAGGTCGTCCTGCGACAGCGGCTCGAACATCACGACGTCGTCGAGCCGGTTCAGGAACTCGGGCTTGAACGCCTGCCGCACCACGCCCATCACGGCCTCGTTCTTGGTCTCGGGGCTCAGGGCCGGGTCGGCCAGGAACTGCGAGCCCAGGTTCGAGGTCATGATCATGATCACGTTACGGAAGTCGACCGTGCGACCCTGCCCGTCGGTGAGGCGCCCGTCGTCGAGCACCTGCAGCAGGATGTTGAACACATCGGGGTGCGCCTTCTCGACCTCGTCGAGCAGCACGACCGAGTACGGACGCCGACGCACGGCCTCGGTGAGCTGGCCGCCCTCCTCGTAGCCGACGTAGCCGGGAGGGGCACCGACCAGGCGCGAGACGGTGTGCTTCTCGCCGTACTCGCTCATGTCGATGCGGACCATGGCGCGCTCGTCGTCGAACAGGAAGTCCGCGAGGCTCTTGGCCAGCTCGGTCTTGCCCACGCCCGTCGGGCCGAGGAACAGGAAAGACCCCGTGGGACGGTTGGGGTCGCTGATGCCCGCACGCGAACGGCGGACGGCGTCCGACACCGCCTGGACGGCTTCGGCCTGGCCGATGAGACGCTCCCCGAGGTGGGCCTCCATCGAGAGCAGCTTCTCGGCGTCACCCTGCAGCATCTTGCCGACGGGGATGCCCGTCCACGACGAGACGACCTCGGCGATGTCGTTGGCCGAGACCTCCTCGGCCACCATCGGCACCCGGTTGGCGTCCTCCTCGGACGCGGTGGCCAGCTCGGCCTCCAGCTGCGGGATCTGCCCGTACAGGATCTCGGACGCCCGGGTCAGGTCACCCTCACGCTGGGCCCGGTCGGCCTCGGCCCGCAGGTGGTCGATCTCGGTCTTGATGTCGCCCACGCGGTTGAGGCCCTGCTTCTCGGACTCCCACCGCGACTCGAGCCCGCGCAGCGTCTCCTGCGCGTCGGCGAGCTCGGCCGCGAGGCGCTCGCGGCGCTCGGTGCTGGCGGCGTCCTGCTCCTTCTCGAGGGCGAACTGCTCCATCGTCATGCGGTCGATGGTGCGGCGCAGCTGGTCGATCTCCTCGGGGCTGGAGTCGATCTCCATGCGCAGGCGGGACGCCGACTCGTCGATCAGGTCGATCGCCTTGTCGGGCAGCTGGCGCGACGTGATGTACCGGTTCGAGAGCTGGGCGGCGGCGACCAGCGCGCCGTCGGTGATGCGCACCTTGTGGTGGGCCTCGTAGCGCTCACGCAGCCCCCGGAGGATCGCGATGGTGTCCTCGACGGACGGCTCGCCGACGAAGACCTGCTGGAAGCGGCGCTCCAGGGCCGGGTCCTTCTCGATGCGCTCGCGGTACTCGTCGAGCGTGGTGGCGCCGATCATCCGCAGCTCGCCGCGGGCGAGCATGGGCTTGAGCATGTTGCCGGCGTCCATGGCGCCCTCGCCGGACGCCCCGGCACCGACGACGGTGTGCAGCTCGTCGATGAACGTGACGACGTGGCCCTCGGACTCCTTGATCTCGTTGAGGACGGCCTTGAGTCGCTCCTCGAACTCGCCGCGGTACTTGGCGCCGGCCACCATGCTCGCGAGGTCGAGGGACACCACGCGGCGGCCCTTCAGCGAGTCGGGCACGTCGCCGGCGACGACGCGCTGGGCGAGGCCCTCGACGACGGCAGTCTTGCCGACGCCGGGTTCGCCGATCAGCACCGGGTTGTTCTTGGTGCGGCGGCTCAGCACCTGCACCACGCGGCGGATCTCGGAGTCGCGTCCGATCACCGGGTCGAGCTTGCCCTCGCGGGCGCGCTCGGTGAGGTCGACCGAGTACTTGTCGAGCGCGGACTCGCCGCCCTCGGCCTCAGCGCTCGTCACGCGCTTGCCCCCGCGGGCGGCGTTGAACGCCTCGGTGAGCTTGTCGGGCGTCGCGCCGCCGCGGGTCAGGATCGGCTGGGCGTCGGAGGCGACCGAGGCCAGCCCGATGAGCAGGTGCTCGGTCGCGACGAAGTCATCGCCCATCTGCTCGGCGCGGGTCTCGGCGTCGGCGAGCACGCGGGCGAACGAACCCGAGAGCTGGGGCTGCTGCACCGAACTGCCGGTCGAGGAAGGCAGCTTCGTGATCGCCGCCTGCGCGGCATCGTCGATCGCGGCCGAGTCGGCGCCGACGGCGGTCAGCAGGGCGCCGACCGTGTTGTCGGGGACCATCAGCAGCGCGTGCAGCAGGTGGCTGGGCTCGGCGTTGGGGTTGCCGCTGGTCAGGGCGTTGCGCAGGGCAGCGCTGACGGCGTCGCGGCTCTTGGTGGTGAGCTTGGCGGTGTCCATGGGTGCGTTCTCCTTGGTCCGTACCGGGCGCCTCGACGGCGTCCGTGGTGAAGTTGAGTTCACTGGACTCAACTATGCCAGCGGCCCGGCTATTCCGAAATGTGGCGGCTCCCCTGCTTCGAGACCCTGTCGCAGCCCCGTCTCGGGCGCTACGTTGGCTCCGACGTCACCTGACAAGGAGAAACGCCATGAAGGACGGCCAGGAGGACCTCAACAGGGGCGCCCCGCACCCGGACGACCCGCGCAAGCCGGACAGCCCGGCCGACATCAAGCCGCCCAGCTGGAAGTTCGTCGCGAAGAACGCGGTGCGCGAGTTCGGCGACGACGAA
>DUOQ01000173.1 GCA_012838755.1 Propionibacterium sp.
GCGGATCCTCACCCCCGTCGTCGAGGCGTGGGAGTCGAACGAGGTGCCCTTGGACGAGTACACCGCCGGCTCCTACGGCCCGACCTCCTGGAACTGACCGCCGCGGCGTCCCCTGCGCGGCGCACGCCGCCTCGAAGTGCAACCCGTGGGGTGATCAGCCCTTCACACCACCGGCGGTGAGTCCGGCGACGATGTACTTCTGCAGGTACATGAACAGCAGGATGATCGGGATGGCCGCGATCACCGCGCCGGCCGCGAACAGCGACCACGGGGCGTTGCGCTCGTCGGAGGCCCACACGTACAGGCCGACGGCCAGGGTGTAGTTCTCGGGCCGGGCCAGGATGATCCGGGCCAGGATGAACTCACCATAGGTGCCGACGAAGGACAGCAGCCCGACGACCGACAGGATCGGCGTGACGAGCGGCATGATCATCCCCCAGAAGATCTGGGCGTGGGTGGCGCCGTCGATCTTGGCGGCCTCGTCCAGGTCGGCCGGGATCGTGTTGAAGAACCCGTACATGAGGAACGTGTTCGCACCCAGCGCGCCGCCCAGGTAGACGGCGATGAGGCCCAGCAGCGACCCGATGCCGAGCACCGGGAAGATGTCGCCGATGGTGAGCAGCAGCAGGAAGATGGCGACGAAGGCCAGCATCTGCGGGAACATCTGGATGATGAGCAGCGCGGTCAGCGACCCGCGGCGTCCCTTGAACCGGAACCGGCTGAAGGCGTAGGCCGCGGCGGCCGCCATCAGCACCGTCCCGATCGCGGTCGCGGTGGCGACGATGAACGAGTGCAGCATCCAGCGCGGGAACAGCGACCCCAGCAGGGTCTGGTAGTTCTCGAGCGAGATCTTCTCGAACAGGCGGATCGAGCCGGTCAGCGTGCCTCCCGGGTTGAACGAGGCCGACAGCACGTACAGCAGCGGGAACACGCAGACCGCGATCATGACCAGGGCGACGATGTGCTTCCAGCCGACCTCCCTCCACCAGCGCAGGCCGCTGACGGGGGACTTGTTGGCGTTCTCGAGCTTGACGGCCATCACATGATCTCCTCGAGCTTGCGGGTCTGGCGGAAGCCCAGCCACGAGATGAAGCCGACGATGAAGAAGATCATGATCGACATCGCGCTGGCGAGGCCGTACTGCTTGACGCCCGACTCGAAGGCCACGGAGTAGACCATCGAGATCAGGATGTCGGTCTCACCCATGATGATCGGCAGGCCCGGGTAGTTGGGACCACCGCCGGTCAGCATGAAGATCAGCGAGAAGTTGTTGAAGTTGAATGCGAACGACGCGATCAGCAGCGGCGCCACCGACACCATCAGCAGCGGCAGGGTGATCGACCAGAACCGCCGCAGCGGGCCGGCGCCGTCCATGACGCCCGCCTCCGTGAGTTCGCCGGGGATCGACTGCAACGCACCGGTGCAGATCAGGAACATGTAGGGGAAGCCCAGCCACAGGTTCACCAACAGGATCGAGATCTTGGCCAGGTCGCCGTCGCCGAGCCAGTTGATGCCGGCACCGCCCAACAGCATGTTGTTGACGATGCCGAAGTCGCGGTTGAGCATGCCCTTCCAGACCAGCGCGGCCAGGAAGCCCGGGAACGCGTACGGGAGGATGAACATGGCCCGGTAGAACGTGCGGCCCTTGACGCGCGGGTCGTTGAAGATGACCGCGAGGGCGAGGCCGAGCGCGAAGGTGGTCAGCACCGACAGGATGGCGAACGCGAAGGTCCAGGCCATGACCGACAGGAACGGGCCCTGCAGGCGGCTGTCGGTGAACATGCGGGTGAAGTTGTCCGCACCCACGAACACGCGCCAGCCGGGGTTCAGCGACGAGCCGTCCTCGGCCACGTACAGGCCCTGCTTGGGGTCGGCCTGGTAGACCTTGCCCTCGGCGTTGGTGAACGTGTCGGCGGCCTCGTCGTAGTCGAGCAACGACTTGGCCGTGTAGGCCGTCGAGCCGTTGTCGGTGCGCAGCCAGCCGTCATCGGGGTTGTCGGAGACGGAGACGCGCAGCCCGAGCACGTCGGCCTGGCGCTGCTGGATCTCGGAGATCGGCAGGATCGCCGCGCCGGGAACCTCGGTGACGCGGTTGTTGTCGGACGCCGCCCCGGCCACCTCGGCCAGCGGCTGCTCCGCGGTGCCCGCCTTCACGACGCCGTCGTCGACGATCGCGAAGCCGAGCTGACCGTTCTGCTCGAGGACGGCGACAGGATGGGTCGGCGTGCCCTCGACGCGACGGTCGGAGGTCTTGAGGATCTGCGTGACGGCCGGGCCCTTGGCGTCGTTGTGGCCGTCACCGTAGTTGGTGAACGCGACGTAGGCGGTGTTGCCCATCACGTAGAGCTGGTACACCAGCAGGAACGCGAGCCCGGGCAGGAGGTACTTGGCCGGGATGGCCCGCTTGCTGAAGTAGACGTAGTTGGCCACCACGAGCAGGGCGGCGAGCGCGGCCAGGACCCAGTACTCCCCCTGCGCCCACGAGGCCATGATCCCGTACACGCCGAAGGCGTTGACGAGGGCCATCAGGACGAGCTTCACGTAGAAGCCGGGGCGGGACAGGTCGCGCGCGTGCGAGAGCTGTGGCTTGGTCGGCGCCGGCGGCGCCTGTTTCGTGTCGAGGGACACGTCGTTCCTTCCCTTCCGGTCGCGTCAGCGCGGCCTGGCAAGCAAAGTGGGCGGGGCGAGAATCCTCACCCCGCCCACCTTGTCACACGTGGCTCAGAAGCCGGCCTTGATGTTCTCGGCCATGGTCTTCCAGGCGGCGACCGGGTCGGCGGCCTGGCCGTTGATGATGCTCACCTCGGTGTTGCCCCAGTGGCTCCACACGGCGCCCATCTCGGGGATGGAGGGCATGGGCTGGCCGTCCTTGCCGGCCTCGGCGAAGCCGGCGAGCAGCTCGTCGGTGATGCCGTCGGCGACGGAGGTGTCGGCCGGGACGCGACCGCCCAGGTCGAACAGCTTCTGCTGGGCCTCGGTGGTGGCCATGTAGTCGAGGAACTGGTTGGCGAGGATGCCGTTCTCGGACTTGGAGGAGAGGTAGACACCCTGGACGCCCAGGAACGGGGCGGAGGGCTGGCCACCGGCGGAGGGAACCGCCAGGACGGAGATGTCCATGCCGGCCTCGGTGAAGGCGGCGGTGTTCCACGGACCCGTGATCATGTACGGGCTCTTGCCGTCGAGGAAGGCCTGCTTGGCCTGGTCGCCACCCATGGAGACGGACGCGACCTTCTCGTCGGCCAGCTTCTTCAGGTAGGTCGCGAAGGCCTCGCCCTCAGCACCCTCCATGCCCAGCTCGTTGGTGTAGGAGCCGTCGGCGTTGGACTTGAAGACCGGGGCGCCGAAGGAGGTCTGGATCGGGTACATGTGGTACGCGTCACCCGCGTCGCCGACCTGGATGATGGCCGGGAACTCGGCGCCGGCGCCCTTGGCCTGCTCGATCAGGGCGTCGAACGTGTCCGGGGTGTCCTGGACGATCTTGTTGTTGCGGACCAGCGCGATGTTCTCGACCGCGTAGGGGACGCCGTACAGGGCGCCGTCGTACTGGAAGGCGGCGATGGCGTTGTCGGCCAGCTTGCCCTTGTCGCCGAGCTCGATCGGGGAGATCAGGCCGTTGGAGACGAGCTCACCGGTCCAGTCGTGCGCGCCGACGATCAGGTCGGGGCCCTCACCGGTCGGGGCCTGGGCCACGAAGTCGGTCTTGATGTCGGCGGTCGGCTTCTGCACGACGTCGAGGGCGACGCCGGAGGCCGTGACGAAGTCCTCGCCGATGGTCTGGAAGTTGTCGATACGGGTCTCGTCGACCCAAATGGTGAGCGAGCCCGCGGCGGGGGCCGCGGTGTCGCCGGCGCCGGCGGTGGCAGCCGTGGTCGGCTCCGCTGCCGGGGTCGTGGCGGGGGTGCCCGCCCCGCTGCACGCGGCGAGGCTCAGGGCCACGCCAGCAGCGAGCACTGTGACGATGCTCTTGCGCATGTGGTTCTTCTCCTTACATGGGGGCCGGCTACCGTGCCGTTCCCGGTGGGTTGGCACAACC
>DUOQ01000174.1 GCA_012838755.1 Propionibacterium sp.
CTCACACCTGGCACAGACGGCTCTGCGATGGGGTGTGTGCAGCGTCGATGTATTCCGATGTCAATCCCTGGCCGTGCACCGGTCAAGAGGCTCGACGTCGGACACCGCCAGCGGGCGGGATCAGGGGAATCGTCAAGCGTGGGCGGCGCGCCGAACAGCACGCCGGACTCACGATCCCCCGATCATTCGTCCTTCTGGACGATGTATGGAGTGTGCTCCTCGTCAGGAGCGCCCACAAGGGGGACGACTCCTCCCCCGCCCGCGCAGCGGGTGCTTCCGGGGTCAGGAGCAGCGGGTGGTGTCGACCTCAGCATCCGTGGCAGCCACCAGTTCGTCGACGGTCACGTCGGGGGCCAGCTCGCGCAGCACGTAGTGCGTGCCGGCGCAGTCGAGGACGCCGAGGTTGGTGATCACGCGCTGCACGACGGCCTCGCCGGTCAGCGGCAGCGAGCACGTCGCCAGCACCTTGGACGCCCCGCGCTTGGACTGGTGGTCCATCACCACGATCACCTTGTCGGCCCCGTGGACGAGGTCCATCGCTCCGCCCATGCCCTTGACCAGGTGGCCGGGCACCATCCAGTTGGCCAGGTCGCCGTTGCAGGCGACCTCCATGCCGCCGAGCACCGCGACGTCGAGGTGGCCACCGCGGATCATCGCGAAGCTCAGCGCGGAGTCGAAGTAGGCGGCCCCCGGGTTGACCGTGACCGTCTCCTTGCCGGCGTTGATGAGGTCCGGGTCGACCTCGTCCTCGTACGGGTAGCGGCCCGTGCCGAGGATGCCGTTCTCGGAGTGCATCACCAGGTGCACGTCCTCGGGCAGGTAGTTCGGGATGAGCGTCGGCAGGCCGATGCCGAGGTTGACGTACTGCCCGTCGGACAGTTCCTGGGCCGCGCGCGCGGCCATCTCCTCACGGGTCCACATGTCAGTTCTCCTCGCTGCCAGGACGCGGGGTCGTGGTGCGCTTCTCGATGAGCTTGGCGTTGGCCTGCTCGGGGGTCAGCTGCACGATGCGGTTCACGAACACGCCCGGCAGGTGCACGTCGGCGGGGTCGAGTTCGCCGGGCTCGACGACCTTCTCGGCCTCGACGATGGTCAGGCGGCCCGACATCGCGGCGGGCGGGTTGAAGTTCTGCGCCGCCGCGTGGAAGCGCAGATTGCCGTGCCGGTCGGCCACCGCAGCGCGGACCAGCGCGACGTCGGCCACGATGCCGGTCTCGAGCACCATCCGGCGCCCGTTGAACTCGCGCACCTCCTTGGCCGGGGACGCCAGCGCCACCGAGCCGTCCTCGGCGTAGCGCCACGGCATGCCGCCGTTGGCGACTACCGTGCCCACCCCCGAGGGGGTGAAGAAGGCACCGATGCCGGCCCCGCCGGCGCGCATGCGCTCGGCGAGGGTGCCCTGCGGGGTCAGCTCGACCTCGAGCTCACCCGCCATGTACTGCCGCATGAACTCCTTGTTCTCGCCGATGTAGCTCGACACCGCCCGGCGGATCCGGTGCGCCTCGAGCAGCTTGCCCAGGCCCTGGCCGTCCACACCGAGGTTGTTGCTGACGATCTCGAGGTCGCCCGCGCCCTGCTCGAGCAGCGCCTCGATCAGGATCCACGGGATCCCCGCCAGGCCGAAGCCACCGACGGTAATCGTCGACCCGTCCTTGATGTCGGCGACAGCCTCGGCCGCCGAACCCACCACCTTGTCCATGCTCACTCCACCCTCTCGAACACGGCGGCCAGCCCCTGGCCGCCACCGATGCACATCGTCTCCAGCGCGTAGCGCCCCTCGCGGCGGCGCATCTCGTGCGCCATCGTTGCCAGGATGCGCGCCCCCGTCGCGCCGACCGGGTGGCCCAGCGAGATCGCCGAGCCGTTGGGGTTCAGGCGCTCGTCGTCGGGGCTGATGCCCCACTCGCGCAGCACGGCCAGCGCCTGCGCGGCGAAGGCCTCGTTCAGCTCGATGACGTCGAGGTCGGCCAGCCCCAGGCCCGCCTTCGCAAGCGCCTGTGCCGAGGCCGGGACGGGGCCGATACCCATCCGCTCGGGCTCGACGCCCGCGACGGCCCACGACTTCAGTGTCAGCAGCGGCTCCAGCCCCCGGCGTTCGGCCTCGGAGCGGGTCGTCACGATGCAGGCGGCCGCGGCGTCGTTCTGGCCGGACGCGTTGCCGGCCGTGACGGTCGCCTCGGGGTCGGTGCGGCCCATGATCGGCCGCAGCTTGGCCAGCGCCTCGAGCGAGGCGTCCGGGCGGATGTGCTCGTCGGTGTCGACGACCGTGGTCTGGCCGCGGCGGCCGGGCACCTCGACCGGCACGAGCTCCTCGTCGTAGCGGCCGGCGGACTGCGCGGCCGCGGCCTTGCGGTGGGACGCGAGGGCGAGCTCGTCCTGCTCCTCGCGGCTGATGCCGAACTCGCGACGCAGGTTCTCGGCGGTCTCGATCATCCCGCCGGCGATCGGGTGGTCGCGCCCACCGGCCGTGGACCGGGCGCGGGCCAGGCGGTCGCCCAGCTGGACGCCGTCACCCTTCACGCCCTGACGCAGCAGCGCGTAGTGCTCGACGCGGCTCATCGACTCGGCACCCCCAGCGATCACGAGGGTGGACGCCCCGGTCGCGACCTGCATCGCACCGTAGAGCACGGCCTGGAGGCCGGAGCCGCAGCGCCGGTCGATCTGCAGGCCGGGGACGCCGATGCCGAGGCCGGCGTTCAGGGCCGCGATGCGGCCGATGGCGGGGAACTCCCCGCTCGGGTTGCAGTTGCCCAGGATGACGTCGTCGACCTCACCCTCCCCCAGGTTGCCGCGGCGCGCGACCTCGCGCACCACGACGGTGGCCAGCTCGTCGGCCGGCATCGCGGCCAGCGAACCGAGGAAGCCACCCACGGGCGTGCGCACCGGGTGGCAGATGACGACGGGTTCCATGCGAACTCCCTTGTCGAGGTTGGTCTGGTTCTCGTCCACGTTCCCACACCAGTCCTAGACAAGTCCAAGACTTGATCACCCATCATTCATAAGCAGAACTGAATGATAGAGCTCAGCCTCGCTCGTCGCCACCCGGCAGGTGGGCCGCCTTGTGGGCGCGCCGCCGCTCGGCGCAGGAGGGGTTCACCTCGGGGATGTCGAGCGCCTCCAGACGGGCGGCGAGGGCGTCCGCGCTGCGCTTGGCCGCGAGCAGCCGCCGCCAGGGACCGGGGCGTGGTGTCGTCGCCATGCCCCACCCTGCGCCGAGGGACCCGACGCGGTCAAGGCTTCGGCAACCCCGGTCGCCGGATTCGGGAAAACGGAGGGGTCCGGGCGATGATGGGGTACCCCACACCCCGGAGCTCGCATGAAGAAGACCCTGGCCGCCCTGGCGGCCCTGCCCCTGCTGGGCAGCTGCGCCCTCGCGCCCGCGTCGACGAACCTCGCCGCCACCGACCCGTCTCCGGCCCCGGCCGCCGTGTCCGCGCAGCCGCGGCCCACGGCGTCCGCGACGCCGACGCCGACGCCCGAACCCTTGGACACGACCATCGGGCTGCGCCGCCCCACCTACGAGGACCATCCGCGCCCCAACCTCACCCCCGTTCGCGAGGCGAAGTACGGGGAGTGCCTGGACGTGACGGTGTCGACCTGGTCGAAGGGTCCGTGCGCCACCCTGCTGCAGGAGGAACTGAAGCGCCTCGGCCTCCTGGAGGGCGAGATCCAGACCCGCATCGGGATCCCGGCCATGAACGCCCTGTTGCGCTACCAGCGGTCCCGGGAGGTCAACCCCGACGGGGTCGCCGGGAAGCAGACCTGGTACGCGCTGGCGTCCGGCCGCGGCCCACGCCCGACCGCGCTGCCGCGCGAGTGCACCGAGATCCCCGGCGTTGTGCTCTGCGTCGACCAGGCCCACGACACCCTGACCTTCGTGCGGGACGGCGAGGCCGTGAGGACGATCGACGTCCGGCTCGGCGGCTGGGCATCGGACGCGAAGACCCAGGAGTGGCGGGTCTTCCCGACGGCGAATGGCCTGTGGCGGGTCTACAACAAGCACCGCAACCCGAGTTCGCCGACCTATGGCGAGGGCGTCATGCCGTACTCGGTCATGTTCGACCCCAACATGTACGTGCACTACTCGGCCGACTTCGCCAAGCGCGGGCACGCGCGCTCGAGCCACGGCTGCGTGAACGTCGCCACGAAGGACGACGCCCAGTGGGTCTTCGACAACACACCGATCGAGGCGCGCGTCTGGATCTGGTGAGACCCGGGGCGCGCGCCTCGTGGGGGATCAGGCGTCGAGGTCCTGCTCGATGAGGGCGGCGATCTTCTCGACCGCCTCCTCGTTGTCGGACTCGACGATGACCTGGGAGCCCTTCTCGGCACCCAGCGTCATGATCATCAGGCTGGACGCCGCGTCGACGCCCTCGTCATCGTCCCCGCCCACCAGGGTGAGGAGGATCTCGTCGTCGAACTCGTCGGCGGCCTCGGCGATGATGGCGGCGGGACGGGCGTGAAGGCCAACGGCCGAGCCCACGGTCACGGTCTTGCTTGCCATGGTGTTTCTCCTTCTTCCGGTGGACCGTCAGGCGCTGACGGCGGTCTTGTTTCCGAGGAACTGCTTGGCGGCGATGACAGCCACCGCTCCCACGACCATGCCCGCAACGATAGCGAGCAGGAATCCCAGGAGGTTCTGGATGGCGAAGGCGACGAAGATACCGCCATGGGGGGCACGGCTGCCCACACCGAGCGCCATGGAGAGGGCGCCCGTCACGGCGCCGCCCAGCATCATGCTGGGGATGACCCGCAGCGGGTCGGCCGCCGCGAACGGGATGGCGCCCTCGGAGATGAAGGCGGCGCCCAGCAGCCACGCGGTGCGGCCGTTCTCGACCTCGCCCTTGCTGAACAGCTTCTTGCGCAGGGTGGTGGCGAGCGCCATGGCGAGCGGGGGCACCATGCCGGCGGCCATGACCGCGGCCATCACCATGAAGGATGCCTCGGTCTGGGCCGACAGCCCGGCGGTGGCGAACAGGTAGGCCGCCTTGTTGACGGGGCCACCCAGGTCGAAGC
>DUOQ01000175.1 GCA_012838755.1 Propionibacterium sp.
CGATCCGCCCCGAGGTGGCCCGGCTGGTGGCCCGCTTGCAGGCCCGCTGGCGGACCGAGCCGGCGTTGCGGGCGTTCGCCGACGACCTGCATGACGCGACCGGTGACATGGTGGCCGGCGCCCTGATCCTGAGCGCCCGCCGTCGCGGCGCCGGACTGGCTGCTGTCCTGTCGGGTCTGGCCGAGACCGTCGCGGAGGACGTGGCAGCCCGCCGAAAGGTAGAGGCCGACCGGGCCAAGCCTCGCCAGACCGCACGCATCGTGACCGGGATCTCGGTGGTCGCCCTGGGCGGACTGGCCCTATCGGGCACGTTCATGGCCCCCTACGCCACCCCGCTGGGACAGGTTGTCCTCGCGGTCCTGCTCGCCGCCTACGCCGCCACGCTGGTGTGGATGCGCCGGATGACCCAGGGCACCCCGCTGCCCAGGTTCCTCGTCCGGTCCACCCAAGCCGAAACGGGAGCGGGGGCATGATGCCGACCAGTCTGCAGATCCTGATCCTATCTGGACTCCTCGTCGGTGCCGGCGTCGCCCTGCTCGCCGCCCGGCTGGTGCCGGCCCAACCCGACCTGGTCAACGCCCTGGACCGGCTCGCACCCTCTTCCCGAGTTCGACGCGCCCTCGACGCCGACCCGACACCCACCGACCTGTCCGGACGGATCGGGGTGCGGGCCATGCGGCTGCTGCCGGCCGGCGTGTGGGGTCCGGTCCCGCTGCGGGAGCTGCGCCTGTTGCGCCGTCCGGTGGCGGTGTTCTACGGCCAGAAGGTCCTGTATGCGCTGGCCGCCTTGGCGATCGTGCCCGTGCTCGGCTGGCTGGTGTCGTTGTCCCTGCCCGTCCCTTGGCCGATCACGGCAGCGGCCGGCCTGGTGGGAGCGATCGTGATGTGGTTCGCCCCCAACTACGACGTGCGTGTCGAGGCGAAGGCGGCCCGGGCCGACTTCACCCGCTCCCTGGGGTCCTACGTCGACCTGGTCGCCTTGGAACGCAACGGTGGCGCGGGCGCCCGCCAAGCCCTGGAGAACGCAGCCCAGATCGGGGACTCGTGGGTCTTCCAACGCCTGCGCGAGGAACTGGGCCGCTCCCGCTGGTCGGGCCAAGCCCCCTGGGACGCGCTCGCCAGCCTCGCCGACGAACTCGGCCTCCCAGACCTGGCCGATTTGGCCGACATCATGCGCCTCTCCGGGGAGGAGGGCGCCCAGGTGTACGCCACCCTGCGTGCCCGCTCCACCTCCCTGCGCTCAGCAGTGCTCGCCATCGAGACCACCAAGGCCAACGAGGCCAACGAGCGCATCGCCATCCCGGGAAACCTGCTCGCGATGATCTTCATCGCCATCATGCTCGGCCCGGCCATCTTCCGGCTCTTCTTCCCCACCTGAGACCTTTCACCACCCTCAACCCCCACCGAAAGGAACCCTGATGAACACCCTCACCACCGCCCTGTTCACCCGCTTGCTGATCGTGCGAGCCACCGTGGACGACTGGCTCACCGACCGCCCCCAGCGCGGGGAACGAGGCTCGGCCAGCACCGACTTCGCCCTCTGGGCGGCCGCGGTCGTCGCCATCGCCGCCATCGTGATCTTCGCGATCACCGCCTTCGTCCAGACCCAGGTGGCCAAGCTCCAGTGACCAGCCGCCGACGCCGCGACGAGCGCGGGTCAGCCACGATCGACATGGCGATCTGGCTGCCCGTGCTCTTCGGCGTGGTCTTCCTCACCATGCAGGCCGGCCTCTACCACTACGGACGATCCGCCGCCCTCGCGATCGCCACCGCCGGCGCACGCGCCGGAGCCGTCGAACACGGCAGCAACACCGCCTGCCAACAAGCCGCCCACGCCCTCCTGGCGAAGGCGGGCGACGCCCTCGCCGGTGTGATCATCGCCTGCGACCGCGGCCCCACCACGGTGACGGTCACCGTCACCGGCACCACCTTGTCCGTCATCCCTCTGGTCGTCCCGGCCACCACCCAGACCGTCACCCTCCCGGTGGAAAGGCTCACCCGATGAACCGGAGCAAGGGGGAGCGCGGCAGCGCCAGCATCGAGGTCGCCATGGGCGTCCCCGCCATCGCGCTGTTCCTCGCCCTGGTCATCCTCGGCGGCCGAATCGCCCTCGCGCAGCAAGCCGTCCAAGCCGCAGCAGCAAATGCGGCCCGCACCGCGTCGCTCGCCCGCACCCAAGCCGACGCGCGCAGCCAAGCCCAGCACGCCGCCAACCGGGTGCTGGCCAACCAAGGCGTCCACTGCACACCCGCCACCATCACCATCGACACCAGCCAGTTCACCCGCCCACCCGGCACCCCCGCCCTCGTGACCGCGAGCATCACCTGCCGCCTCACCGCCACCGACCTCGGCCTCCCCGGCCCCACGTCCTTCACCGTGACCGCCCACCAGACCAGCAGCATCGACACCTACCGAGGACGCTGAACATGAACCCCCAACACCCCCACCGCACAGACGAGCGAGGCTCAGCCACCATCTGGATGGCCCTCACCGTCGTGGCGTTCATGCTCATCGTCGGGCTCGCAGTCGACCTCGGCGGACGCCTCCACGCCGTCCAAGTCGTCAACGACATCGCCGCCGAAGCCGCCCGCACCGGCGCCCAACACCCCACCACCGGCCAAACCATGCGCGGCCAAACCCCCACCCTCGACCCAGCCCAAGCCACCACGGCCGCCCTCGCGCGCATCCACGCCACCGGCCATACCGGCACCGCCACCGTCCAAGCCGGAACCCTGCACGTCAGCGTCACCGGCACCTATGCACCGGTCTTCCTCACCAGCATCGGCATCGGCCCCCTGACCGTGACCGGCACCGGCCAAGCCCGACTCGTCCGCGCCCAGAACGGAACCGAACGATGAACCGCCTCAAGGGACTCGCCGCCACCCTCGGCATCGCCGCACTCGTGGCCGGACTCCCCGCCGTCCTCCTCGCCGTCGGAATCCCCGCCCTGTTCACCCGCCACGCCAACCCCCTCGAGGCACTCCTGCGGCCCGACGACGGCACCCTGTTCCTCGCCGTGCTGTGGATCCTCGGCTGGCTCGTCTGGGCCTACCTCACCCTCACCGTCGCCCTCGAGACCATCGCCGCCATCGGCCACACCCAGCCGCGCCGGCTCCCCGCCCTGCCACACGCGTGGGCCCACCAGCTCGTCACCACAGCAGCCCTGCTGTTCGTGGCCACCAGCAGCCTCACCCCCAGCCCAGCCCACGCAGCCCCCACACCCATCACCACCGCAGCAGACCCCGTCCCAGCACAGGACTCGGCTCCGGTCGAACAGGCTGCCCAGCCGGTGGCGACCACCGCGTATGTCGTGCAACCCGGAGACACGCTGTGGCGCATCGCGCAACACCACCTCGGGGCAGGGGAGCGCTACCCCGAGATCGTCACCCTCAACGAACACCTCCTCGGCGGCAAACCCGACTTCCTCCGCGTCGGCTGGACCCTCACCCTGCCCGCCAGCGAACCCCGGAACTCCAGTGAGGTAGTGGTCATCCAGCCGGGGGACACCCTCACCAAGATCGCCGCACGCCACCTCGACGACCCCACCCGCTGGCCCGAGATCTACCAAGCCTCCACCCACATCACCCAACCCGACGGACGCCACCTCACCGACCCAGACCACATCGACATCGGCTGGACCCTCCACCTC
>DUOQ01000176.1 GCA_012838755.1 Propionibacterium sp.
AAGTCCACCTACGTCCGCAAGGCCCCGTACTTCGACGGCATGGAGAAGGAACCGGCCCCGGTCGAGGACGTCAAGGGCGCCCGCGTCCTGGCCAAGCTCGGCGACTCGGTCACCACCGACCACATCTCGCCGGCCTCGACCATCAAGCCGGGCACCCCGGCGGCGCAGTACCTCGACGAGAACGGCGTCGAGCGCAAGGACTACAACTCCTTCGGCTCGCGTCGTGGCAACCACGAGGTGATGATCCGCGGCACGTTCGCCAACATCCGCCTGCAGAACCAGCTGCTGGACGGCGTGACGGGCGGCTACACCCGGGACTTCACGCAGGAGGGCGCCCCGCAGGCGTTCATCTACGACGCCGCGCAGAACTACGCCGAGCAGGACATCCCGCTCGTCGTGCTGGCGGGCAAGGAGTACGGCACGGGCTCCTCGCGTGACTGGGCGGCCAAGGGCACGCGCCTGCTGGGCGTCAAGGCGGTCATCGCCGAGTCCTTCGAGCGCATCCACCGCTCGAACCTCATCGGCATGGGCGTGATCCCGCTGCAGTTCCCCGAGGGCGAGTCGCACGAGACCCTCGGCCTGGACGGCACGGAGACCTTCGACATCTCGGGCATCACCGAGCTGAACGAGGGCACCACGCCCAAGACGGTCAAGGTCGTCGCCACCAAGGAGGACGGCTCCACGGTCGAGTTCGATGCCAAGGTCCGCATCGACACGCCCGGCGAGGCCGACTACTACCGCAACGACGGCATCCTGCAGTACGTGCTGCGCAACATGATCAAGAGCTGATCCCAGCCCCTGATCCGCGCCCGACGGCGGGTCGGCCCCGGAACCACTCCGGTCGGTCGGCCCGCCGTCGGCGTCTCCCCCGCCCCCGTCACCCGCCGCCAGAAGGGACCACATGCCCAGGGTCAGCCAGGACCACATGGACGCCCGCCGCCGGCAGATCCTCGCCGGGGCCCGCCGGTGCTTCGCGGAGTACGGCTTCGAGGGCGCCACGGTGCGGCGCCTCGAGGAGGCGACGGGCCTGAGCCGGGGCGCGATCTTCCACCACTTCGACGACAAGGACGCGCTGTTCCTCGCCCTGGCCCACGACGACGCCGAGGCGATGGCCGCCACCGTCGCCGAGCAGGGCCTGGTCCAGGTGATGCGGGAGATCCTCGCCGACCCCGGCGAGTTCTCGTGGCTGGGCACCCGCCTGGAGATCGCCCGCCGGATCCGGACGGACCCCACGTTCCGGGAGCGCTGGCGGGACCGCCAGCACGAGGTCGACGAGGCCCTGGTAGCGCGCCTGCGTGAGCAGAAGGCAGCGGGCCGGATGCGGACGGACGTGCCCGCGGACGTGATGCGCACCTACCTCGAGGTGATCCTCGACGGGCTCATCAACCATCTGGCCACGGGCCGCGGCACTGCCCACGTGAGCGCGATGCTCGACCTGGTGGAGGACTCCCTGCGCACCGGCCGGGACTGAGGCCTGTTTCGGAAGGCGGGCGTACTGTAGGGCGCATGACCAGTAGCGCACCGCAGATCCCCCACGTCGCGCTGAGCGACGGCACGTCGATCCCCCAGCTCGGGTTCGGCACCTTCCAGGTGCCGCCCGCCGACGCGGAGCGGGTCGTCTCCGACGCACTGGGTTCCGGTTACCGCCACCTCGACACCGCGCAGATGTACGGCAACGAGGAGGGCGTGGGCCGCGCCGTCGCCGCGTCGGGTGTGGCGCGGGACGAGCTCTATGTGACGACGAAGTTGAGCAACGAGTTCC
>DUOQ01000177.1 GCA_012838755.1 Propionibacterium sp.
CCGGCCGGCCGCTCGACCAGGTCGTGGTCCTGGCCTCCGCCGCCGTCGCGCTCGCGCTCGGGCTGGGCCTGCTGCCCGCCGCGCGCCAGTCCCTGGACGCCCTGCCGCTGGCCACCGGGGGTGCCCGATGAGCTTCACGACCGCCGCCCTCATCGTGGCCTGGCTCGCCATCGTCGTGCTGGCCTTCGGCTTCGCCGGCCTGATGACGCAGGTCTCCGAGATGCGCAAGGCGCTGGGCCAGTCCGGCCAGGACGCCCCCGGCCACGGGGCGGGCCCGGCCGGGCCGTCCATCGGCTTGGCGCTGCCCACCAGCGGTGACCTGTCGGCGCTCAGGCCCGACGGCGGGGGCGTCATCGCGTTCGTCTCGCCCGGCTGCCCCTCGTGCGCCGGCGTGCTGCAGGACCTGGCCGCCTCCCCGCCCCGCGGCGGCGTGGTGGTCGTCTCCACCGGCGACTGCGGCGACGTGCCCGACAGCCTCGGTGCGGTCTGCCACCCGCGCGCCGGCCACCTGCTCACCACGATGCGCGTACCCGCCACGCCGTACCTCGTGTCGGTCGACGCCGCCGGCACCATCACCGACTCGATCCTCCCCCTCGACCACGACGACCTCGCCCACTGGCTGACCCATGACGCCGCCCGGAAGGATGCCCGGTCATGACCCTGCTCTACGACGACCTGCCCGCCGCCGACGACAAGCGCCTGCGTGCCCGCCTGCAGGCCTCCCCCTCACGCCGCACGCTGTTCAAGGCCGCCGCCTACAGCGGCATGGGGATCGCGTTCGGCGCGTTCTCCCTGGTGAACCGCAGCGCCCAGAAGGCCGAGGCGGCCTACTTCCTGGACTACACCGACACCGCGTCCGGCCCCTGCACCAGCTACGCGAAGGACCACACCGAGCAGGGCCTCAAGTGCGGCCCCTCGGCGATGTGCACCGACCTGCGCTGCTGCTGGCGCTACCGGACCGCCGGCGGCAACCTCAACGGCTGGCACAAGCAGGCACCGGCCGTGGGCGGCACCCACTACCTGTTCCGTCCCGACGCCTGCTGGGCCGGCATCTACGACAGCTGGCAGTGGAAGTTCAGCGACGGCAAGACCTACCGCTGCTCCGACGGCTGGACGTGCCGCAACGGCTCCTGCATCAAGACCATCTGCCCCTGGGCCGTGTGACCGGACGCCGTGGCCGGTAGCACCTCCACCCCGACGTTCCGCGGCGCGAGCCTGCGCCAGTGGGTCGCCGACCCCCTGTGGCTGCTGTGGGCCCTCGGGGCGGTGGGCGTCACCCTGGTCGTTCTCGCCCTCCCCGGTGCGCCCGCGTGGGCGCCCCCGGCCCTGCTCGCGGTGGCCGCGGCGTCGGCCGCCGTGGCGCTCTCGGGCTCCACTTGAGGCCTGAACAGCGCCTGGGCGCTGCTGGCTTCGGTCCGAGGCCAATCCTCCCCCTTCCCCCTCTGGATCAGCTTCGCCGTGGGCACCACCCTCGGCGGCGCCACGACCGGCCTCGGCCTGGCGCTCGTGTCGGGCCTCGCCTCGGCGCTGCCGCTCGGCTGGCGGGCCGGGATCGCCCTGGTCGTGGCCGTCGCCCTCGTGCTGCTCGACCTCGTCCAGCGCCGGCTCACCCTGCCCCAGCGGGAGACGCTCATCCCGCAGGAGGTCTTCGCCGGCGGCATGCTGCGCGGCATCGCCTGGTTCGGCTACGAGTACGGGTCGGGCGTGCGCACCCTGATCCCCTCGGCGGCGTCCTACATCGTGGCGTTCGCGCTGGTGATGGTGAACCTGCCGTGGTGGCAGACCGTCGCGCTGGCGGCCGTGTTCGGCTTCGCCCGGTCCTGGGCGGCCGGGCTCGCGCTGGCGTTCAGCCCCGGTGGCGGCTGGTCGCTGTTCCTGGGCCGGCACAGCCGGCTGCTCGAGCGGCTGGGCAGCGTCGTCGCCGGCGCCCTGGTCGTGGTGGCGGTCGTCCTGCTGGCCGGTTGGAGGGGTTGATCCTGACCCCGCCGCCCGTCCCGCCTCAGCGCGGGGCGGGCTCCCCGCCGCGCCGGGCCCCGATGAGGGCGATCAGGACGCGCAGGAGGTCAGGACCCCTCGGGCCACGAGTCGCGGACCGCGGCCCCACCCTCGACCACGTCCTCGGTCGCGCCCGGCAGGGTGGTCCAGTCGTCCTGCGGGCGGTAACCGAGGTCGAGCATGGTGTTGGTCATGTCCCAGCGGCGGTTGGGGTTGTCGGAGATCGCGTAGAACAGGCCGAAGGTGCAATCGGCCTCGATGGCGCGCCGGACGACGCGCTCGGTGTCGTCCTCGCTGAGCCACATGGCGCGCAGGACGTCCTCGTCGGCCTGGAGCGGGTCCCCGGTGACCCAACCGATGCGCAGGGCGATGAAGTGCAGCCCGTACTCGTCGTGGTAGAACCGGCCCAGCGCCTCGCCGAACACCTTGCTCACCCCGTAGAGCGAGTCGGCCTGCGGCAACTGGTGCGGGTGGACCGGCCAGTCCTCGTGCCGGTCGCGCATGCCCATCACGTGGTTCGAGGAGGCGAACACGAACCGTCGCACGCCCGCGTCGCGGGCCGCCTCCAGCACGTTGCGGAACCCGATGATGTTGGCCGACAGCACGTCGTCCCACTCCGACTCCGGCGAGGCCGCCCCGGCGAGGTGCACGACGGTGTCGACGCCGTCCATGAGCGGGCGGACCTCGGCGTAGTCCTCGAGGTCGGCGCGCCGCAGGTGCTCCTCCTGGTGCTCGTTCTTGGGCGTGCGCCCCTGCGAGATCACCTCGTAGTCGCCGGCCAACCGCTCCTCGAGCATGAGCCCGATGCCGCCGGTCGCGCCCGTGATCAGGATCCTGCGCTTCTTCCCTTGTGCCATGCCCCCATCGTTTCGGCTTGTCAGCCTCCGATCAAGGGATCAGTCCACATCATCGAGGCGTCCCTGCGCGAGGGCGGTGGGCGCGGTCGGGGCCAGCGGCAACCGCGGCAGCAGGACGGCGTGCACCGAGTGGTAGAGGTCGGGACGCCCCGGCCACACCGTGTCGGCGGGCTGGTTGCGGTCGTCGAGCTCGTGCTGCCACGACCCGTCGGGGCCGATGAGGTGGGCGACAGCCCAGTCCCACCAGCGCCGGTAGTGCCGTTCGTAGGCGGGGTCGCCCGTGGCGCGGGCCAGGGCGGACGCCGCCGAGATGGCCTCGGCCAGCACCCAGTGCATGCGCTGGGTGACCACGGGGCGCCCGGACCAGTCGGTGCTGTAGACGAACCCGTCGTGCCAGCCATCGGCGACGGCCCGGTCGAACAGTGCGCGGGCGGGGTCGAGCAGGTCGACGCCGGTCGCGGCCCCCACGTGCAGGGCGAGCCGGGCCCACTCCAGGCCGTGGCCGACGGTGGCGCCGTAGGGCTCGAACGGGTGGTCGGGCTGGTCGCGGTGGTGCTCGAGCAGCGTCGTCCAGTCGGGGGTGAAGTGCTCGGGGATCCGCCAGTCGTTGCCCGCTGCCCAGCCCAGCACGGTCCGGGTGATCCGGTGGGCCCGCTCGCGCCAGCGCTCCTCGCCGGTCGCGTCGGCGGCCGCGAGCAGGGCCTCGACGGCGTGCATGTTGGCGTTGATGCCGCGGTAGTCGGAGATCTCGCACCAGTCGGCCGAGGCGGAGTCGAGGTGCAGCCCCGGCCCCTCCTCCCAGAAGTGCTCGTCGAGCACGGCGAGGGCCTCGTCGAGGAGCTCACGTGCCCCGGGCACACCGGCCACGGCGGCCGAGGCGGAGCCGAAGACCACGAAGGCGTGCTGGTAACCGGCCTTGGTGGTGTCGCGCTCCCCCGCGTCCGGCCCCACGGAGGCGAACCACCCGCCGTTCTCCTCGTCGCGCAGGGGCCCGGTCAGGCCGGCGAGCGCGCGGTCGGCCAGGGGCAGGGTGCCGGGGAGGCCTGCGAGGTGGCCCAGGGCATAGACGTGCAGCATGCGGGCGGTGATCCACGTCTGCACCGGCTTCGTCGCGTCGGGGCGTCCGTCGGCGTCGAGGTAGTGGGCGCCGCCGTCGGGGTGCGGGAAGCGGCGACCGAAGGCGAGTTGGGCGGCGAGTTGGGCCTGCAGCCAGCGCACGTGGTCGGGCTGGTCGGTCCACCGTGTCATGACACGAACCCTACTGAACCGATGGCAACAACCAGCGAAGACCCATCTCCGCCGGCGCTCACGACGGAAGCCCCGGCCACGGCGTCCGGTGTGGTCGGCCTGGTCGCCCCCGTCGCCGGGACGGCCGTGCCCCTGGCCGAGGTCGCCGACAAGGTCTCCGCCTCGAAGTCCAGGGGTCGCGGGCTCGCGGTCGAGCCCAGCCACGCGTCGGAGGACCCTCGGAACACCGCCCGACGGACCACACCGCGGGCGTCCCGGCTCGGAACCCGGGCAGCGGCTACGGTTCCCCGGTGACCACCACCCGCCCCGACCTGTCGCTGCCCCGCGCGGCGGTGATGATCGGGGCCGGCATCGTGAGCGCCGCCCACGTGGGCAAGGGCGTCATCGCGCTCCCGCGCCTCACCTCCGACTTGGGCCTCGACCTGCCCCAGTCCGGTGCGCTGCTGGCCAGCTTCATGATCCTGGGTGTCTTCTTCGGGTCCGTCGTCGGGCGGTGGATCGACCGGTTCGGCGGCGTACGCAGCATCCTGCTGGGCTTGGTCGGTTCCGGCGTGGCCAGCCTCTTGGCCCCCGCGTTCCCGACGGCGATCGGGATCGGCTCCCTCCGTGCGCTGGAGGGATTGTGCTTCCTCATCGTGGCGACGGCCGTGCCCGGGGTCCTGGCCCGGGGCCTGCGGGGGCCCCGGAGGCAGTTCGTTCTGGGGTTCTGGGGCCTGTACATGCCGGCGGGTCAGGCGTCAGCGGTCCTGCTGGGGCCCCACTTCATCGAGCGGGGCGGATGGCAATCCCTGTGGACCGTGCTCGGCGCAAGCTCCCTGCTATTCCTCGCGCTGGTCTGGTGGGCCGGGAGAACCGTCCACGAGGAACCCACGGATCCCCGGCCCCGGCCGGGGCGGCGTCCGCTGCGCTCGCTGCTGTCGGCCGGGTTGCTGCTGGCGGTGATGTTCGGGTTCTACAGCCTGCAGTACGCCGCCGTCTCGGGCTTCCTGCCCGTCGCCCTGGGGCAGTTGCACCGGGTCTCCCCCGCGGACGCCGGTTGGCTCACCGCGCTGGTCATGATGAGCAACGCCCTGGGCAACATCATCGGGGGGATCCTCCAGCACCGTGCCTTCCCCGGGGCCCGCAGCCTGCTCGTCGGCACCCTCGGCATGCTGCTGTCGGCGCTGGCCGTGTTCCTCGTGCCCCTTCCCCTGCCGCTGACCGTGGCACTCTTCGTCACCTTCGCGCTGTTCGGCGGGCTCGTACCCTCGACGATCCTGTCGCTGGTGCCACGCGCTGCGCCTGCTGACGGCCTGGGACGCCTGAACGGCCTCATCAACCAGGCCGTGCAGATCGGTTCGCTGGTCGGGCCGCCGCTGGTCGGGTTCGGCGCCGCCGCGAGTCACGGTTGGCCCGGCGCCCTGTGGGTGCTGGTGCCCGCCAACTTGGCCGCCGTCGCAGTGGCCCTGGCCGTGGGTCGCTCGCTGGCGCGTCCCGACGAGGAGACCCAGACCTCCTGACCGTCAACCGATCGCGCGCGCGAACCTCAGGATCTCGTCCATGGTCGTGGCCAAGTCCTGACGCGCCCGCAACGTGGCCCGGCTGACGTCGATGGCCAGCGTGTTGATGCTGAACACCGCGCTCACGCCCTCGTCGTGGACGGGCTCGAACCCATCGGCGATGTCCCCGACGACCGCGACGACCGGGACGCCCAACGGCGCCGCACGGCGTCCGACACCCACGACGACCTTCCCCGACAGGGACTGGGCGTCGATCCTCCCCTCCCCGGTGAACACGAGGTCGGCGTCCGCGGCCACGCGCTCGAAGTCGACCGCGTCGAGGACCACGTCGATCCCCTGGCGCAGGTCGGCACCGACGAAGGCCATCAGGCCCGCGGCCAGTCCCCCGGCTGCACCGGCGCCGGGCACGTCCGACACGCGGGCACCGACGTCGCGCGCGATGAGGTCGGCCCCGACCACGAGCTGCCGGTCGAGCTCGGCCACCAGGTCGGCGTCCGCCCCCTTCTGGGGCGCGAACCCGTGCGCCGCGCCCCGTTCGCCGTGCAGCGGGTTGTCGATGTCGCACATGACCGTGACGCGGCACTCCCCGATCACCGGGTCCAGGCCCGACGCGTCGATGCGCGCGATCCGGTCGATGGTCCCGCCGGTGGGCACGAAGGTGTCGCCCGCGGCGTCCACGAACCGGACGCCGAGGGCGGCGGCCGCGCCCAACCCGAGGTCGTTGGTGGCGCTGCCGCCGGCGCCCACGATGAGGTGTCGCGCACCGGCCCGGGCCGCTGCCAGCATGAGCTCGCCCACCCCGTGGGTGGTGGTGCGGGCGGGGGCCCGCCGCCCGTCGACGAGGGGCAGCCCGGCCGCTGCCGCCATCTCGATCACGGCGGTGCCGTCGGGGAGGCGTCCGTAGAAGGAGGCGATGTGCTCGCCGGCGAACGGACCGGTCACGTGCTCGTCCACCCGCTCGCCCCCGGTGGCCGCGAGGAAGGCGTCCACGCTGCCCTCGCCCCCGTCGGCCACCGGCAGGGAGACCACCTCGGCGTCCGGGAAGTGGGCGCTGATGGCTCCGGCCATGATCGAGCAGATCTCGGCCGAGGACATCGTCCCCTTGAAGGAGTCGGGGATCAGGACGACCTTGCGCATGACGCCTCCGCTCGACGAGCCACCTGAGGAACAGCGACAGGATGACGACCACGATGGTCGACACCACGCCCATGATGGGCGTGTCCACCGTCCGGGTCCAGACACCATTCCGCACAGGGTTCCACTGCCAGCACCCCGGGCCACTGCGGCGAACGGTCGGACCTCCAGCCGGGATTCCCCCCGGGCAGGTCTCAGGGGTGCCCCCACCCCGACCCCCAGAGTCGGCCATTCTGGTTGAACGAACAATCAACTGGGCTAGCGTGAGGGAGAAGGACATCCCCACCAGGAATGGAGAACCCCCACGATGCGGAAGCTCATCGCCCCCCTCGCCCTCCCCACGATCGCCCTGGCGCTCACGGCCTGCTCCGGCGGCGCCACCCCGGCCATGACCCCCGAGGCCACCAACGCCCCGGCCGCGACGGTTGCCCCGGCCACCACGGACGCCGCCCCCACCGCGGGCGCGACGACGGACGCCGCCGCCCCGGCCGATGCCGAGGCGTCCAACGCTGCGGCCCTGCGGGCCATCACCTTCGCGGCCGGCGAGGCAGGTGGCACCGCCTACGGGCTCGACGACTCCGACCTGACCGGCACGTGGGAGGTCGACGTGCTGGTGGGTGACCGCAGCCACGAGATCGAGGTCTCCGAGGACGGCACGACCGTCGAGGGCCGCGAGGAGGAGGACGCCGACCGCGACGACATCGACCGCCTCGGCCGCGCCCAGGTCACCATCGAGGACGCCATCGACACGGCCCTCGCCGAGGTCCCCGGCACCCTCGACGACGTCGAACTGGACGACGAGGACGGCACCGACGTCTGGGAGGTGACCATCGACGCCGCCGACAACGACGACATCGAGGTCTACGTCGACGCCGGTAGCGGCGAGATCCTCCGCGTCGACCGCTGATCCACCCCGGGTCCCCGCCCGAGGGGCCCCGCGACACACGGCGCCCCCACTCGTACTGGAGTGGGGGCGTCATCCGTTCCCGCTTGTCGGGCCCACCTTCGTGGGGCGTGCGGGGCTCGAACCCGCGACCCAGGGATTATGAG
>DUOQ01000178.1 GCA_012838755.1 Propionibacterium sp.
GGCTGCAATTTGGAAGAAGTGGCGTCGCCGTTTGGCTGGTATTTGGAAGAAGTGGCGGGGTCGGGAGGGTCGAGCGCGTAGGCCACGCCGAGGACGAGGCCGGCAGCCAGCGGCACCGGCCAGAACTCCACAAGGTGGTCCATGAAGGCGTGCGCCGCCAGCGCAGTCCAGGCGGCCACCGCGATCCAGGACGCCCGGACCAACGCCACTGAGGCCGCCCACCACAGCCCGCAGAGGAACAGCAGCGTCAGCAGCACCAGACCCACGGAGCCGAGCTCGGCGGCCACCTGAAGGGGCAGGGAGTGCGCCGACATGGTGTCCTCGTCGCGGGCCAGCGGTGCGAACTGTGCGAATCCACCCGGCCCGAAGCCGAAGGTCTCCGCCCGCCGGAACGCGGACCAGGCCGTGTTCCACAGAGCGCGCCGGACCGGATCGAGGGCGACCAGCGCCCAGTCCGGCCAGGCCACCCGCCGCGCGAGCTGCATGAGCGTACCGACGGCGGCACCACAGATGAGAAGAGACACGAGCACGGCCGGCCATCGCCGCCGCCCACCCCGCAAGACGAGAGCAAGAACCAGCGCCACGAGCACGACCACAGCAGCAGCCGTCGCCCCCGCAGACGAGTTCGCCGCCACCGCAACGACGCCGGCCACCACCCCGCCCCACGCCAGCCGGCGCACCGACGGCACCAGGGTGAGCAGCCCGGCGAGAGCGATGAGCTGCACCGCCAGCGCGGCGTTGGCGTTGGCATACCCGATGGCGCCCCGCCCCGGATGGTCGCTGAGCAGCGCCGACAGCGCGACGAAGACCCCAACGACGAGCACAACCCGCGCCAGCGACCGAAGCCCCAGCCGACGCACCGCCACAACCCCCAGCAGGCCCCCGCCGACAATGAGCAGCGGGGCATAGACATACGGCGCGATCGCCGCCAGCGACGCCGACGCCCGCACCCCGCGCACCACGGCAACGAGGATCCACACGCCCACCAGGACGCCGGTGGACCAGACGAGCCGAGACCTCACCCGCCCGAGGGTATGTCCCGGTCGGCCTGGGTGTCCTCCTCGTCCGGCCATGTGCGCACCGCCTCGGCGAGGATCGGCGCGATGTCGTGGTCGTCCTCGCGCACACATCGGCGCAGCTCGGCCCGCATCCGCGGCTCCCAGAACTTCAGCACGTGCGCGGACACCTCCTCGACCGCCTGGTCGTGGGACTTGTGCGCGAAGTGCCGCGCGATGTCGTGCCCCATGCGGACGACCGAGTCGTGAACTGCCGAGGACGACGACGAGCTCATGACGCCGGCACCCCGGCGTCGGCCATGACCACCTCTCCCAGGTGCGAGGCGTTCGCGACGGCCACCTGCACGGCGGTGACCTTGTACTCGGGGCAGTTCGTCGCCCAGTCGGAGTTCTCGGTCGTTACGACGTTCGCACCGGTGATGGGGTGGTGGAACGTCGTATAGACCACACCCGCCGGCATCCGCTCGGAGACCACGGCACGCAGCGTCGTCGTCCCGACCCGGCTCGAGAGCGAGACGGTGTCGCCGCTAACAATCCCGCGGACCTGCGCATCGGCCGGGTGGATCTCGAGGATGTCCTCGGGGTGCCAGGTCGAGTTGTCGGTGCGGCGGGTCTGGGCGCCGACGTTGTACTGACTGAGGATCCGCCCGGTCGTCAGGACCAGCGGATAGCGCCGGTTCGTCTGCTCGGTCGTCGGCACATACACGGTCTCGATGAGCTTGCCCTTGCCGCGGACGAACTCCCCGACGTGCATCGTCGGCGTCCCGTGCGGTGCGGCGTCGGTGACGGGCCACTGCATCGACCCCTCCTCGTCCAGCCGCGCGAACGACACTCCGGCGAAAGTCGGCGTGGTTGCAGCGATCTCGTCCATGATCTCGGCGGGCGACGCATACGACATCGGGTATCCCATCGCCGTGGCGAGGTCGCAGGTCACCTCCCACTCGTCCTTGCCGACGCGGGTCGGCATGACCGGTCGGACCCGGTTGATCCGCCGCTCGGCGTTGGTGAACGTCCCGTCCTTCTCGAGGAACGAGGTGCCGGGGAGGAACACGTGCGCGAAGCGGGCGGTCTCGTTGAGGAAGAGGTCCTGGACGACGACGAGGTCCATCGCCCGCAGCGCCGCCTCGACGTGCTGGGTGTTCGGGTCGGACTGGGCGATGTCCTCACCCTGGACATAGAGACCCTTGAACGATCCACCGATCGCCGAGTCGAACATATTGGGTATGCGCAGGCCCGGTTCCGCCTGGATCGGCACCCCCCAGAGGGTCTCGTAGATCGAACGGACCTCCGGTCGCGAGACGTGCCGATACCCCGGCAGCTCGTGCGGGAAGGAACCCATGTCGCACGAGCCCTGGACGTTGTTCTGCCCGCGCAGCGGGTTGACGCCGACGCCCTCGCGGCCGATGTTGCCGGTGACCATCGCGAGGTTGGCCATGCCCATGACCATCGTCGATCCCTGGCTGTGCTCGGTCACCCCGAGGCCGTAGTAGATCGCGGCGTTGTCGGCCGTCGCAAACAGCCGGGCAGCGGAGCGCAGGTCGCCGGCGGGGATGCCGGTGATCTCCTCGACCGCCTCGGGCGCGTGCTCGGGTCGGGCGATGAACTCGAGATACGCGTCGACGTCCTCGCACCGCTCCCGGAGGAACTCGATGTCGTGCAGCCCTTCGGTGACGGTGACGTGCGCCATCGCGTTGACGAAGGCGACGTTCGTGCCCGGGCGCACCGGCAGGTGGTGCGCGGCCTCGATGTGCGGGGAACGGACGAGGTCGATCCGCCGTGGGTCGGCAACGATGATCTGCGCCCCCGCCCGCAACCGCTGCTTCATCCGTGACGCGAACACAGGGTGGGCGTCGGTCGGGTTGGCCCCGATGAGGAGGATGACGTCGGCCTCCTCGACGGACTTGAAGTCCTGGGTCCCGGCCGAGGTCCCGAAGGTCTGGTTCAGCCCATAGCCCGTGGGGGAGTGGCACACCCGCGCGCAGGTGTCGATGTTGTTGTTGCCGAAGGCTGCTCGCACCATCTTCTGGACGACATAGACCTCCTCGTTCGTGCACCGCGAGGAGGAGATGCCGCCGA
>DUOQ01000179.1 GCA_012838755.1 Propionibacterium sp.
GTAGTCGAACTCGCACGCCTGCCCGATGACGATCGGCCCGGAGCCAATGATGAGGACCTTGTTGATGTCGTCGCGCTTGGGCATGCGTACTCCTCCGTGCTGCTGGCGGCCGTCGACCACCCTAACCCGCCGACGTGTTCCAGCGCTCGCCTGTCCGGTCCCCGACCCCGTGCCCCCGTGGGACAGATCTGAGTGCGGGATGTGCCCGGCGTGTGACAGATCTGAGTGACGAAACACCGCGTTCCGGGGCATGTCCGTCACTCAGACATGCCGCACGGCCCCGCGGCGCACGGGATCATGGGGTCATGCCCGAGCTCCCCCGCCCCACCCTGCGCCTGCTCCTCCTCATCCTCGTGCTGGCTGTGCTGGGTGCAGCCGCCGGCCTGGCGTTCGGACCGCGCCCGATCCCGCTGGGGGAACCGTCCGGTGACCCCGACCTCGTCCGGGACGCCGGGCCGATCCTGCAGGACTCCGGCAACGACGGCATCGTCAGCGTGGTGCGGATCCGGGACGGCAGGGCGTCCTGGGCCGGCTTCGGGGACGTCACGGCGGAGAGCCGGTTCGAGATCGGCTCGCTGACCAAGTCGTTCAACGGGCTGCTGCTGGCCGACGCCGTGGCGCGCGGTGAGGTGGGCCTCGACGACCGGCTCGACGCCCTCCTGACCGACCTCGCAGGCACGGACGCCGGGGCCGCCACCCTGCGCGAGCTCGCGCAGCACACCTCGGGGCTCCCGGGCAACGGGTCGATGGACATGCTGCAGGTCATCGCCGAGGACCTGGCCGGGGCGTCCTACACCGCCTACGAGGTCGCCACCCCCGCCAATCTGCTGGCCGACGCACGGCGGGCCCACCCCACCGGGCGTGGCCTGTGGGCCTACTCCAACCTCGGGGCGTCGCTGCTGGGCCACGCCCTGGCCGCGGCCGCGGGAGCCCCCGACTGGGGCACGCTCGTGACCGAGCGGGTGTTCGAGCCGCTGGGCATGGCGGACACGCGCGTCGTCCGGGCCGGGTCACCGGACGCCGGTCTCCTCCCGGCGCACAACCCCAACGGCCGGCCGATGGGTCCGCAGACCAGTGACGGGTACGCCCCGGCCGGGATCGGCGTCACCAGCTCGGCGGCCGACCTCAGCCGCTACGCCGCGGCGCTGCTCGCCGGCACCGCCCCCGGCATGCATGCCCTCGACCCGACCTTCCCGATCACGAGCGGGCAACTGGCGGGCCAGCAGATGGGGCTCGCCTGGGTGGTGTCGGGCGACGACGGTGAGGTCGTCTGGCACAACGGGATGACAGGCGGCATGGCGAGCCTGCTCGCGATCGACCGCAGCCGTGGCACCGGTGCGATCGTGCTCACCGACCGGGCGCGCGACGTCACAGGGCCCGGGCTGGCGCTGCTGGCCGACGGCGCCGACACGGGGCTGCCGGCGATCCCGCGCATCGACGCCGACACGGTGGGCTGGGTCGTCGTCGGCGGGGTGTGGGTGGCGCTGTTCGTGTGGGCGTCCCTGCGTGGGCGGAGCCGGGTGCGCATCGCCGGCCAGGGACTCGGTGCCGCGGGCGCCCTGCTGGTGTGGGGCATCGCCCAGCCCTGGGACTGGTCCCCGCCCTGGACCTTTGGCCTCGCCGTCGGCCTCGTCCTCGGCGCGCTCGTGGCGGCCGGACGCCGCTGGTCCGGGCTAGGTTGGTTGCCCGAGCGGGGGCGTCCCTGGGCGGTGCTCGCAGGGGCGTTGGGCGTCGGGTGGTTCGCCGCGATGGTCGCCCTCGCCGCGTGGGTGCTCGGCCTCGCCGTGGGGCAGACCTGAGTGCGGGATGTGACCAAGCGTGTGACAGATCTGAGTGACGAAACACCGTGTTTGGGGGCATGTCGGTCACTCAGAGGTGTCGCACGGGACGCAGACTCCGCACTCAGATCTGTCGCCCGGCTCAGGAGTTGAAGCGGTTCTGCGCGGAGGTCAGGCCCTCGAGCAGCAGCATCTCGACCGCATCGGCGACGCGGGAGGCCTCGACGGCGTAGTCCTCGCTCAGGGAGGACGGGATCGGACGCAGCACGTAGCCGGCGGCATCCTGGCGGCCGGGCGGACGCCCGATGCCGAAGCGGGCCCGGAAGAAGTCCCCCGTCCCGAGGTGGGAGCGCATCGAGCGCAGCCCGTTGTGGCCGTTGTCGCCGCCGCCGAACTTCAGGCGCAGTTGGCCGAAGTCGAGGTCGAGCTCGTCGTGGATCGCCACGACGTGGTCGGGGTCGATCTTGAAGAACGTGCACGCCTTGGCGACGGCGGCGCCCGACTCGTTCATGAAGGTGCGGGGCTTCAGCAGCACGACGCGCTGGGCGTCGGCGCCCACGCCCCCGAAACCGGACGCGGCCATGCGCGTCTCGCACACCTCACCGCGCATGCCGCGCGGTGAGGTGAACGGGGTGCGCGCCCGCGCGGCCAGCTCGTCGGCCACCATGAAGCCGACGTTGTGCCGCGTGGACGCGTAGGTCGGGCCTGGGTTCCCGAGCCCGACCACGAGCCAGGCGACCAAGGCCGATTACTCCTGGTCGTCCTCGGTGCCCTCGTCCTCGGCACCCTCGACGGCCCCGCCCTCGACGGCCTCCTCGCCCTCGTCGGGCTCCTCCCCGACGCGCGCGACGTTGACCGTGAGCACCAGGTCCTCGGGCTCGCCCGGGTAGACGGCGCCCTCGGGCAGGGTGACCTCGCCGATGGTCAGCTGCTGGCCGACCTCGAAGCCGGTGACGTCGACCTCGACCTGGGCCGGGATGTTGGTGGCCTCAACTTCGAGGGTGACCGTCTGCATGTCGGACATGACCATGCCCTCGACCAACTTCTCCTCGCCCAGGACGACGACCGGCACCTCGACGGTGACCTTCTCGCCCTTCATCACGATGAGCAGGTCAACGTGCTCGAGGAAGCCGGTCAGCGGGTGGCGCTGCACCTGCTTGGGCAGGGCCAGCTGGGACGTGCCCCCGTCAATGGTGATCGACAGCAGGGCGTTGGCCGTGCGCAGGGCCAGCAGCGACTCGTGGCCGGGCAGCGCGATGTGGACCGGGTCGGTCCGGTGGCCGTAGATGACCGCGGGGACCTTGCCCTCGCGGCGCAGGCGGCGCGAGGCGCCCTTGCCGAACTCGCTGCGCGAGTCGGCCGAAATCTTGATCTCGTTCGACGACATGGAAGTTCTCCTCAACCTTGCTCTTCAGACGGGCTGGGCAAGGGAGTCACACTCACACTCGTCGATCACGGGCTCACGGCCCCTCGCCAAGCAACCTGAGCAGTCTAGCGGACGCCCGGGCGTCTCCCCAATCGCCCCGGCCAGGCCCCCAGCCGA
>DUOQ01000180.1 GCA_012838755.1 Propionibacterium sp.
GTAGTCGAACTCGCACGCCTGCCCGATGACGATCGGCCCGGAGCCAATGATGAGGACCTTGTTGATGTCGTCGCGCTTGGGCATGCGTACTCCTCCGTGCTGCTGGCGGCCGTCGACCACCCTAACCGGTCGGGGCCGTGGGGCGCCGCGCTGTCCGGTGCCCGGGGCACCTTCCTTGATTTCTTGGCACGTCGATGAAAACGGTTACGGCCTCACAGGGCGTTGAGGCCGTAACCGTTTCAGCGAGACACCCAGAGATTTCGGCGCCCGCCCGGCGCGGCGGGCAGGGGTCAGGAGTTGAAGCGGTTCTGCGCCGCCACGAGCCCCTCCAGCAGCAGCGCCTCGACCGCATCGGCGACGCGGGAGGTCTCCACGGCATAGTCCTCGCGCAGCTTCACCGGAATGGGGGCCAGCACGTAGTCGGCGGCGGGCTGGCGGCCGGGGGGGCGCCCGATCCCGAACCGGGCCCGGAAGAACTCCCCGGTGCCGAGGTGGGCACGCATCGACTTGAGCCCGTTGTGACCGTTGTCGCCCCCGCCCACCTTGAGGCGGAGCTGGCCGAACTCGAGGTCGAGTTCGTCGTGCACGGCCACCACGTGGGCGGGGGTGATCCTGTAGAACGCGCACGCCTTGGCCACCGCGGCACCCGACTCGTTCATGAAGGTGCGCGGCTTCAGCAACACGACGCGGACCGCGTCGGCGCCCACTCCCCCGAACCCGGACGCCGTCACGCGTGTCTCGACCACGTCACCCCGCAGTCCGCGGGGTGACGTGAACGGTGTGCGCGCCCGCGCGGCCAACTCGTCGGCCACCATGAAGCCGACGTTGTGCCGCGTGGACGCGTAGGTCGGGCCCGGGTTCCCGAGCCCGACCACGAGCCAGGCAGCCAAGAGCGGTTACTCCGCGTCCTCGTCGGCCTCGCCCTCGACGGCCTCGCCCTCGGCAGCCTCGCCCTCGGGCTCCTCGGCCTCGGCGCGGACGACGTTGATCGTGAGGACCAGGTCCTCGGGCTCGCCGGGGTAGGCCGCACCCTCAGGCAGCTCCAGGTCGCCGACGGTGAGCTGATGGCCCACCGCGAAGCTCGCCACGTCGATGTCGAGCTGTGCGGGGATGTTGGTGGCCTCCACCTCCAGCGTGATGGCCTGCATGTCGGACATGACGATGCCCTCGAGAAGGCGCTCCTCACCGAGGATGACCAGCGGGACCTCGACCGTGACCTTCTCGCCCTTCTTCACGATGAGAAGGTCGACGTGCTCGAGGTTGCCCGTCAGCGGGTGGCGCTGCACCTGCTTGGGCAGGGCCAGCTGGGCCTTGCCGCCGTCGACCGTGATCGACAGCAGGGCGTTGGCGGTGCGCAGCGCGAGCAGCGATTCGTGGCCGGGCAGCGCGATGTGGACCGGGTCGCTGCCGTGTCCGTAGATCACCGCGGGCACCTTGCCAGCACGGCGCAGTCGGCGCGACGCGCCCTTGCCGAACTCGGCGCGCGCGTCAGCGGCGATCTTGATCTCGTTGGACGTCATGGGTTCTCCTCCACCTTGCGTTCTCAGTCGGGCTGGGCAAGGGAGTCACACTCACACTCGTCGATCACGGGCTCACGGCCCCTCGCCAAGCAACCTGAGCAGTCTAGCGGACGCCCGGGCGTCTCCCCAATCGCCCCGGCCAGGCCCCCAGCCGA
>DUOQ01000181.1 GCA_012838755.1 Propionibacterium sp.
CCGGCTGGCGGCCAGCCCCGACACGCTCGGCGCGGCCCTGCTCGACCAGGGCAACCTCGCCGGCCTGGGCACCATCTGGACGGCGGAGTCCCTGTTCGCCGAGGGCCTGGACCCGTGGCGTCCGGCCGCCGCGGTGCCCCGGCGGGACCTGCTGGCGCTGGCCGACCGGGCCCACCAGTTGCTGGTCGGCTCGATCAAGGGCGCGGTCGACCCCCGACGCCGCTACGCCGTCTACCGGCGGCTGCGCCAGCCGTGCCGCCGGTGCGGGACGCCCATCAGGGCGGGAACCGTCGGCGCGGGGCCCCGGGCGCGGACGTTGTTCCACTGCCCCTCGTGCCAGGGCTCCGGCGCGTAGCTCAGGCGCTGGCGAGCCCGTCGAGCAGGCGCGCGGCCTCCTCGACGTAGAGGTCGTAGGCGAAGTCGGGGTCGAGCGTGCGCTGGGTGAGCAGGCCCATCGCCTGGCCCACGGTGAGCCGCGCCACGGTCTCGGCCCGGCCCACGTCGAGGCCTTCCGAGCACAGCCAGTCCGACACCCGCTCGAACAGGCGCACCCGCAGGTCGAGGACCTCGCCGCGCAACAGGTCGTGCAGGGCGGTGTCGGTCGAGGACGCCGCCCACAGCTGCACCACCAGCGCCGCCTGGAGCTGCCCACCCGCGACGGTGGCGACGATGGCCCGGAACATGTCGCCCGGTGACATCAGGACGCCCTCGCTCACCTCGAGCAGGCCGTGCAACGGCTGCACCAGCGCGGCATCGGCGACGGCGATGACGATCTCGTCCTTGCTCGCGAAGTGGTGGTAGATGCTGCCGGCCGAGGACCCCGACTCGGTGATCACCTGGGCCACCGAGGTCGCGTGGACGCCCTCCTCCCGGAACAGCCGGGTGGCCGCCGCGATGATGTCGTCCCTCTTGTTGCCGCGCACGGTGGCCACCCTCTCACAGGATCAACTACAGTGCGTCGTACCAGAATGTTCATTCTGTCGAGGAGAAGTGAATGGCCACCCTCACGCTGGGTCTCGACATCGGCTCGACCACGGTCAAGGCGGTGGTGCTCGACGGCGAGCGCATCGTCTTCAGCGACTACCGCCGGCACAACGCCGACGTGCGCCGCGAGGTGCGCAACCTGCTGGCCGACATCGACCGGGCCCTGCCCAACGCCCTCCTCACCACGGCCGTCACGGGCTCGGGTGGCCTGCAGGTCGCCGAGATCATGGGCGTCAGCTTCGTCCAGGAGGTCATCGCGGCCACCGAGGCGATCGAGCGGTTCCACCCCGAGGCCGACGTCGTCATCGAGCTCGGCGGCGAGGACGCGAAGATCACCTACCTCAAGCCCACCCCCGAGCAGCGGATGAACGGCACCTGCGCCGGCGGGACGGGCGCGTTCATCGACCAGATGGCCACCCTGCTGCGCACCGACGCGTCCGGCCTCGACGCGCTGGCCGGGCGGCACACGACGCTCTACCCCATCGCCTCCCGGTGCGGGGTCTTCGCCAAGACCGACGTCCAGCCCCTGCTCAACCAGGGCGCGGCGCACTCCGACATCGCGGCGTCGGTGTTCCAGGCCGTGGCCACCCAGACCATCGCGGGCCTCGCGTGCGGGCGTCCGATCCGCGGAAACCTCGTGTTCCTCGGCGGGCCTCTGCACTTCCTGCCCCAGCTGCGCGCCGCCTACGAGCGGGCGCTCGCGGGCCAGGTCACGTCCTTCACCACCCCACCCGACGCCCAGCTGTACGTGGCGCTCGGCGCCGCCCTGTCGACCAGCGGGCGCGAGCTGTTCACCACCCAGCTCATCGACGCGCTGGACGCCGCGGCCGGCACCGCGTCGATGGCCAGCAAGCCGATGCGCCCGCTGTTCGCCGACGACCACGAGCGGGCCGCCTTCGACGGACGCCATGCGCGCGCGTTCGTGCGCCAGGGCGACCTCAACACCGCGTCCGGGCCGCTGTTCCTGGGCATCGATGCCGGCTCGACCACGATCAAGGCCGTCGTGCTCACCGAGGCCGACGAGATCGTGTTCACCCACTACGCCGGCAACGCCGGCGACCCGATGCCGGCCGCGGTGGAGATCGTGCGGCGCGTGCGCGAGAACCTGCCGGCCGACGGGTACCTCGCCCGGGCCTGCGTGACCGGGTACGGCGAGGGCCTGATCCAGGCGGCGCTGCGCGTCGACGACGGCGAGATCGAGACCATGGCCCACTACCGGGCCGCCGACCACATCGCGCCGGGCGTGACCAGCGTCATCGACATCGGCGGCCAGGACATGAAGTACCTGCGCATCCGCGGCGGCGTCGTCGACTCGATCGCGGTCAACGAGGCGTGTTCGTCGGGTTGCGGCAGCTTCCTGCAGACCTTCGCCGAGACGATGGGCACCGACGTGCGCACGTTCGCCCGTGCCGCGCTGCAGGCCGACCAGCCGGTCGACCTCGGCTCGCGCTGCACGGTGTTCATGAACAGCTCGGTCAAGCAGGCCCAGAAGGAGGGCGCCGACGTGGGCGCCATCTCGGCGGGGCTGTCGTACTCGGTGGTGCGCAACGCGCTCTACAAGGTGATCAAGCTCAAGTCGCCCGAGGACCTCGGCGACAAGGTCGTCGTCCAGGGCGGCACCTTCCTCAACGACGCGGTGCTGCGCGCGTTCGAGCTGCTGACCGGGCGCGAGGTCGTCCGGCCCGACATCGCGGGACTGATGGGCGCGTACGGGGCGGCGCTCACCGCGCGCCGCAACTGGGTGCCGGGCACGGCGTCCGAGCTGCTCGAGCTCGACGAGCTCGACTCGTTCTCGGTCGACACGACCACGCGGACCTGCAAGCTGTGCCAGAACCACTGCGGGCTGACGATCTCCACCTTCGGCGACGGGACGCGCCACGTGTCGGGCAACCGGTGCGAGCGCGGGGCGTCCGAGGAGAGGAACCCCAAGCGCTCCGAGCTGCCGAACCTCTACGACTTCAAGTACAGGCGGATGTTCGGCTATCGGCGGCTCACCGACGCCAGGGCGCACCGCGGGGCGATCGGCGTGCCGCGCGTGCTGAACATGTACGAGAACTACCCGCTGTGGTTCACGATCCTGACCAGCCTGGGGTTCAAGGTCATGCTGTCGGGGCGGTCGAACCACGACCTGTTCGAGGCGGGCATGGAGTCGATCCCGTCCGAGAACGTGTGCTACCCCGCCAAGCTCGCCCACGGGCACATCGAGTGGCTGCTCGACCGCGGCGTGACGACGATCTTCTACCCCTGCGTGAGTTACGAGCAGAAGGTGGTCGCGGCGTCCGACAACCACTTCAACTGCCCGGTCGTCGCGTTCTACCCGCAGGTGCTGGAGAAGAACATGGACCGCCTGCGCGAGCCCGGCGTCCGCTACCTCGACCCGTTCGTGAACCTGGCCGACCCCGACAAGCTCGCCGAGCGGCTCGTGGAGGTCTTCGCGTGGGCCGGCGTCACCCCCGACGAGGCGCGCGAGGCCGTGCAGGCCGGTTATGCCGAGGACGCCCGGGCGAAGGCCGACATCGCCGCCGAGGGCGTCCGGGCGCTGGAGTACATGGCCGACCACGACCTCAAGGGCATCGTGCTGGCCGGGCGGCCGTACCACGTGGACCCCGAGATCAACCACGGCATCCCCGAGATGATCACCCAGCTCGGCATGGTCGTGCTCAGCGAGGACGCCATCGTCGGCGTCCCGCGCCTGGAGCGGCCGCTGCGCGTGCTCGACCAGTGGTCGTACCACGCGCGGCTGTACGAGGCCGCCGGGGTGGTGCGTTCGGAGCCCGCCCTGCAGCTGGTGCAGCTCAACTCCTTCGGCTGCGGGCTGGACGCCGTGACCACCGACCAGGTGCAGGAGATCCTCGAGGCGGCCGACGACGTCTACACGGTGCTCAAGATCGACGAGGTGTCGAACCTGGGCGCGGCGCGCATCCGCCTGCGGTCGCTGGCGGCGGCCACGGCCGAGCGGCGCCGGTCGGCGTCCATCGTCACCTACGACCCCGACGCCGTGGGCGACCGGTTCCCGGTGTTCGACAAGGCCGCGCGCGCGACGCACACGCTGTACGCGCCGCAGATGGCACCGATCCACTTCCGGCTGTTGATGCCGGTGATGCGTCGGGTCGGCTACGACGTGCAGCTGCTCGAGCACGCGTCGGCGTCCGACGTCGAGGTCGGTCTGCGCTACGTCAACAACGACGTCTGCTACCCCGCGATCATGGTGGTCGGGCAGTTGATCAACGCGTTCATCGAGGGTGGGGCCGACCCGGAGACGTCGTCGGTCGCGATCACCCAGACCGGCGGGATGTGCCGCGCGACGAACTATGCGGGCATGCTCCGCAAGGGGCTCAAGGACGCCGGGTTCGCCCAGGTGCCCGTGCTCGCGATCTCGGCGCAGGGGCTGGAGGAGTCGCCCGGCTTCAAGCTGACGCCGGGCCTGGTGCACCGGGCGATGCAGGCGATCGTGGTCGGCGACGTGCTGCAGACGGTGCTGCTGCGGACGCGGCCCTACGAGGTCGAACCCGGGTCTGCCGACGCGCTCCACCGGCGCTGGGACGCCATCGCCTCGGAGTACTTCACGTCGGGCTGGTCGTCGACGCTCGGACGCCGCATCGGCTACGGCACACTCATCGACGGCATCGTGGCCGAGTTCGCCGCCCTGCCGTTGCGCGACGAGCCGCGCCGCCCGCGGGTGGGGCTGGTGGGCGAGATCCTGGTCAAGTTCCAGCCGGACGCCAACAACGACGCCGTCCGCGTGATCGAGGCCGAGGGCTGCGAAGCCGCGCTGCCGGGGTTGCTGGAGTTCTTCCTGATGAACATGACCTCGGCGCAGTGGCGCCTGGACAACCTGGGGCTCGGCACGAAGCGGTCGGTGCGGCTGCAGCAGGGCCTGGTCTGGCTGATCGAGCAGTACCAGCGGCCGGCGATCAAGGCGCTGGGCCGGGCGAAGAAGTTCGCTGTGCCGCACCCCATCGCCGAGCTCGCACAGCGGGCCGAGTCGATCATCTCGCTGGGCACCACCGCCGGCGAGGGGTGGCTGCTGGTCGCCGAGATGATGCAGCTCATCGAGGAGGGCTGCCCGAACATCATCGTCGCCCAGCCGTTCGCGTGCCTGCCGAACCACGTGGTCGGCAAGGGCGTGTTCCGCGAGCTGCGGCGGTTCTACCCCCACGCGAACGTGGTGTCGATCGACTACGACCCCGGGGCGTCCGAGGTGAACCAGCTGAACCGGATCAAGCTGATGGTCGCCACGGCCCACAAGAACGCCGGACGCCTCAAGCCCGAACCCGTCGGGCCCCGGGCGCTCCCGATCACGCCGGTGCGCTCGTCCGTGGAGGTGTGAGGCGCTCAGACCCAGGCGCCCCGGTACAGGACCTTGGCGACGTTCCAGCCGGCGTCGAACACCACCGCGTCGGCGGACGCCCCGGGCACGAGTTCGCCCACGCCGTCCAGGTCGAGGTAGCGCGCGGGGTTGCGGGTGGCGGCCTGCAGGGCGACCTCGGGTGCGACGCCGGCCTCGATGGCCACCCGGACGCCCCGGGACAGCACCAGCGTCGACCCGGCGATCGTGTCGGTGCCGGCGATGTGGGCGACCCCGGACTCCACGGTCACGGGCAGGTCGCCCAGCACGTAGTCACCGTCGGAGCAGCCGGTCGCGGCCATGGCGTCGGTGACGAGCACCACGCGGTCGGAGGCCGCCATCACCCAGGCGGCCAGCTCGGGGCGCAGGTGGACGCCGTCGACGATGAGCTCGCACCAGACACGGTCGTCCTCCAGCAGGGCGAGGATCGGGCCGGGCGTGCGGTGGTGCAGGCCGGGCATGGCGTTGAACAGGTGCGTCGCGCCGGTCACGCCGGCGTCGATCGCTGCGACGGCCTCCTCGTAGGTGCAGTTCGAGTGACCCAGGGCGGCGACCACGCCCCGCGAGGCCATCAACCGCACCGAGTCCGGGGCGCCGGGCTTCTCGACGGCGATGGTGACCATCTTCACGGCCCCCTCCCCGGCGTCCAGCAACGCCTCGACCTCGGCCGGGGCCGGGTCGCGCAGCTTGTCGACCGGGTGGGCGCCCTTGTACTTCTCGGCCAGCCAGGGGCCCTCGAGGTGGATGCCGGCCAGCGACCCGTCGCGGACGCGCTCAGCCAGCAGGCGCACCTGACGGTCGAGCTCGTCGAGCGACTGGGTCACCGTCGAGGCGACCATCGTCGTGGTGCCGTGGGCGCGGTGCGTCGCGAGCACGGCGTCCACGTCGTCGGGAAAGGCGAAGCCGCCGCCCCCGTGGCTGTGCACGTCGACGAGGCCGGGCGCGAGCGTCACGTCACCGAGGTCGAGGACCGGGATCTCGCCCGCCGGGGTCTCGACGAGCTCGACCTCCGAGGACTCAGCCACCGAGACGACCCTGCCGCCGTCGAACACCACCTCACCGGGGGCGATGAACTCCGACCCGGTGAAGACACGTGCCGCTCGCACCCTGAACATCAGGCGCCCCGGATCTCGCGCTGCCAGGCGGGCCTGTTGTCGTTGATCCAGCGGTAGAACCCCTGGTTGCGCAGCTTGGACGCCGCCGCCTCGTCGACGACGATCGTCGCCCTCCGGTGCAACTGCAGTACCGAGCCCGGGCACGACGCGGACAGCGGGCCCTCGACCATCGCGGCCACGGCGTCCGCCTTGCCCTCGCCCTGGGCGACGAGCACGGCCGCGCCGGCGTCCAGGATCGTGCCGAGGCCCTGGGTCAGGCAGTGCAGCGGCACCTGGTCGATCGAGTCGAAGAAGCGTGCGTTGTCCTCGCGGGTCCTCTTGGTCAGGGTCTTGAGGCGGGTGCGCGAGCTCAGCGAGCTCGCGGGCTCGTTGAAGCCGATGTGGCCGTTGGAGCCGATGCCGAGGATCTGCACGTCGACGCCTCCGGCGTCCTCGATGGCCTCCTCGTAGTCGAGCGCCGCCTGCTGCGGGTCGGCGTCGAAGCCGTTGGGCACGTGGACGCGGGCCGGGTCGAGCTTGAGCGGCTCAGTCACCGTGCGCTGGATCACGGCGGCGTAGCTCTCGGGGTGGCCCTCGGGCAGGCCGACGTACTCGTCGAGCGCGAAGGCGGACGCCTCGGACAGGTCCAGTTCTCCGGCCTCGACCATGCGGGCCAGTTCCTGGTAGAGGCCCAGCGGGGACGATCCGGTCGCCACGCCGAGCACGACCGCGGGGCCGACGGCCTCGGCGATGCGGGCGACCGTGGCGGCGGCGACGCGCCCCACTTCGTCGGCGTCACGACAGATGATGATGTCCATTGTTCTCCTTGGGTGGGTGTGTGTCAGGGGCTGGCCCAGGCGGTCAGCAGTCGTCGGATGGGTCCGTAGTGGGCCTCCACCGCACCACGGTAGGCATCCAGGTCGCCGGCGACCGCGGCGTCCAGCATGCGCTCGTGCGCGGCGGCGGTGACGTCGAGCTCGCGCTGGGGGTCCGCCCCCAGCGAGGGGCCGACGGCCATGTGGATGTCCCAGAAGGCGGCCACGAGCTGGCCGTACAGGCGGTTTCCCCACTTCTGGGCCAGGAGCAGGTGGAACTGGCGGTCCTCGACGGGGAACTGCTGGTTGCGGGACGCCTTGTCCTTCATCTCCTCCACGCACGCGCGGAGCTCGTCGGTGTCGGCGTCACCAGCCAGGCGCTCGACCATGAGCGGGGCGAGGCTGAGGTCGAGGCCGGTGCGGACCTCGATGATCTCCCGCAGCATGGCGTTCTCGTCGCCGGGCAGCAGGACGCCGCGGAACACCATGCCCTCCACCAGCGGGCGCAGCGAGAGCTGGCCGACGAACGTGCCGGTGCCGTGCCGCACCTCGAGGATGTCGAGGGCGACCAGGGTGCGCACCGCCTCGCGGACGCTGGACCGCGAGACACCCAGTTCCTCCACGAGGACGGCCTCGGTCGGCATGGGGTCACCGGGGTGGAGGCCGCGGGACAGGATCAGGTCCTTGATCGCCGACACCGTGGCCGTCGGACCGTCGCGCCGTGGGTCACGATCCTGTCTCATGCTTGCTCCTTCAGGGCTCTGTGTGACTATAATGACACAACGTCAGACATCCGACGTCAGACATCTTGAGGAGAACTTCAATGGAGAACCTTCCGCGCACCTCGCGCCGTGGCTTCCTGCGACTCGTTGGCGCGATGGGCGCCTCCGCCACGCTGGCCGGAACCCTCGCCGCGTGCGGCACCACCCCGGCCCAGACGACCGCCCCGACCGCGGGCACCGGCACCTCGGCCGCGCCCACGGGCGCAGCGACCGCCGGCAGCGGCACGGGCGAGAAGATCACCGCCGCGATCAGCTACCAGCTCGGCACGAACGGCTACGACCCGATGACCACGTCGGCCGCCCTGACGGTGGCCGCCAACTGGCACACCCTGGAGGGCCTCACCGAGATCCACCCCGCGACGCGTGAGGTGTACGCCGCCCTCGGTGCCGACCTGCCCACCAAGGTCGACGACACCACCTACGAAGTCACCCTGCGCGACGGCGCCGTGTTCCACGACGGCAGCCCGGTCACCACCGACGACGTGGTCTTCTCCTTCGAGCGCGTCCTCGACCCGGCCAACAACTCGCTGTACAGCCAGTTCATCGCCTTCCTCGACTCCGTCACGAAGAAGGACGACACGACCGTCACCGTCGCGCTGAAGTACCCCTTCTCCCTGGTCGCCGAGCGTCTCTCGGTCGTCAAGATCGTCCCGAAGGCTGCCGTCGAGGCCGACGCCAAGGCGTTCGACCTCAACCCGATCGGCTCCGGCCCCTACAAGCTGACCGACAACGGTGCGGCCTCCCAGGTGCTCCTCTTCGAGAAGAACGACGCCTACAACGGCCGGTACCCGGCCCGGGCCTCCACCATGGAGTGGCAGATCATCCCCGATGACTCCACCCGCACCAACGCGCTGACCTCCGACTCGGTTCAGGCCATCGACTCGGTCCCGGCCGCCAACCTGGCCACGCTGGCCGGCACGAAGTCCGTCGCCGCCGAGCAGGGCTTCGGCCTGCTGTTCGCGATGTTCAACTGCGGCACCGGGCCCATGGCCGAGATCAAGAACCGCCAGGCCGTCATGGCCGCGCTGAACTACGACCAGATCTGCAAGGTCGGCATGTCCGACCTCGCGACCCCGTCGACGTCCTTCGTGCAGAAGGAGCACCCCGCCTACAAGGAGGCCGCCTCGCAGTGGGTCGGCAAGACCGACCAGGCGAAGGCCCTGCTGGCCGAGACCGGCCTCAAGGAGGTCCGCGTCCTCGCGTCCAACCACGGCTGGTTCACCGCGGTGCGCCCGATGATCAAGGAGTCCCTCGAGGCCGTCGGCCTGACCGTGAACTACGAGGAGAAGGCCTCCTCCGACGTCTACAGCACGATCGACGGCAACCCCGAGGCCTTCGACGTCGTCATCGCCCCCGGCGACCCCTCGGTCTTCGGTGACGACGCCGACCTGCTGCTGCGCTGGTGGTACGCCGGCGACACCTGGACCGACTCCCGCATGCACTGGAAGGGCCAGGAGTCCTACAACCGCGTGCAGGAGTTGCTCGAGACCGCCGCCGCAGCGACCGGTGACGCGCAGAAGGCTGAGTGGCACGAGATCTTCGACATCGTGGCGGAGAACCTGCCGCTGTACCCGATCTTCCACCGCAAGTCCCCCACCGCGTTCGACCCCGAGACCCTGGTCGACTTCAAGCCGATCGCGGTCACCGGCCTGTCGTTCGTCGGCGTCGGTTCCACCAAGTGATCCATCGGGGGGTGTCGCCACGGGCGACACCCCC
>DUOQ01000182.1 GCA_012838755.1 Propionibacterium sp.
CCGACAGAGGCGCGCGTGGTCGACCAAGCCTTGCGCACCCTCACCGGGTACGCCGACGGGCAAACCCGCCTGGTCGAGACGACCCTGCCCGAGTTGAGCAAGTTGATCGAGGACCCCAGCGACGAGCTCGTCAACGACTGCCGGTACGCCAACCGGCGCCAGTTCCTGGACGACACCCGCCTGCTGCGTGATGCCCTCAACCGGCTCGTCCGCGGCGTCCTCGCGGGGATCTTCGACGCCCACACCACCATCGACGTCGACTGGACCGCCCCCATCCAGTCCCTGTCCCTGTCCCGGCTCAAGCCGCTGGGTGATGAGGCGGTCGCGATCGCGCTGGCGTGCACCAGCTCGTGGGGCCGCGGCGTCCGCGAAGTCACCGACCCCAACCAGCTCAACATCACCATCCGCGACGAGGTGTGGCTCCAACTCCGCCTCGGCCCGGACGCGGTCAAGAGCTTCGACGCCGACCTGCGCCTGTCCCGGTCGGAGGGGTCGGTGCAGTGGTGCAACATGCACCACCCGGCCAACTTCGAGGCCATCGCCGATGCCGGCTCGCAGTCCTCGATGATCGCCCGCGACCTGGCCAAGCTGGCCTCCACGACGATCTACCACGGCATCGACGACCCCGACGCCGTCCCCACCAGCCTGGGGCCGGTCGCCCACCACGCCATCACCGAGTGGGCCTGCCAGAACAAGGGCCGCGCCCTGTGGAAGGTCGGCGATCGCCAGTTCCGCGTCCAGACCGTCCTCCACCCTGCTGAGCGCGCCCTGTTCGACACCAACGAAGCCCTCGCCGGAGTCAGCTCATGAAGACCCTCATCGTCGGCATCCTCACCCTCGGCTTGCTGGCCACCTGCGGCCCGTTCGCGGTCGCGGTGCTCAGCGTGGTCCTGTTCGTGCCCACCGCTGAGGAGGCCAGCCAGGAGTACTGCGTTGCCACCCCCGTCATCACCACCCCCGAAGACACCACCCCCAGCGACGACCAGACGCCGGCGGTGGAGGGGACGGAGGTTCCGTCGGTGAGTGGGCTGAGTGCCCGCACCACCGGGGCGACCGACGGGTTCGAGTTGCCGCCGGCCGACGACAGCCTGCGGCGGGCGAGCCTGAAGAACCCGCCCACCGAGATCCCCGCCGACATCCTCGCCCTCTACCAAGCCGCCGCGCAGGCCTACAACCTGCCTTGGACACTCTTGGCGGGGATCGGGATGGCCGAGACCAACCACGGACGGCTGAAGGCGACCAGCTACGCCGGAGCGAAGGGGCTGATGCAGTTCATGCCCGCCACCTTCGCCGCCTACGGCGTCGACGGCGACGGCGACGGGGACGCCCACATCCTGAATGAGGCCGACAGCATCTTCTCCGCGGCGAACTACCTGACCGCCAGCGGCGTCCACAACGGTCCCGACGGCGTCCGCGGCGCCCTGTTCGCCTACAACCGGGCGCACTGGTACGTCAACGACGTCCTGTTCTACGCCCACGCCTACGGCGGGGGAGCGGTCCCTGGAACACCCGGCCGAGGGTGTGTGCCGAACGTCGGCATCATCGACGGCGAGATCCCCCAGTCCGACCGCGACGTTGGCTCCGAATACCGGCTCACGGTGGCCACCATCATCGTCAAGCGCGCGGTCGCCGCCGTGTTCCCGACCATCACCACGATCGGCGGGTGGCGGTCCAGCTCGAAGATCTCGGTCAGCGACCACCCCCACGGCAAAGGCCTGGACGTGATGATCTCCAACTACCGCGACCCCGCCCAGATCGCCCTGGGTGATGCGATCTGCGACTGGCTCATCGCCAACCACGAAGTCCTCAAGATCAAGTACCTCATCTGGCGCCAACAGTCCTGGAGCCCGCAGCGGCCCTACTGGCGGCCCATGGCCGACCGCGGCTCGGACACCGACAACCACTTCGACCACGTCCACATCAGCGTCCTCGAGTAACCCCACCCCGACCAGCCCCGTCCAGCCCTAGATAGGGAGTCCGTTCATGCAGCAGCAACGCCGCCACAACCCCTACCCGCTCACCTGGGAGATCCCCCTCGGCGTCCTCCTCGGCGCGGTCCTGGTGCTGTTCTACGGCCTGCACGCCGGTCGCGGGCTCGCGATCTGGCTGGCCGGGTACGGCTGGCACTGGCCGACCCCGACCGCCCTGGTTTCCAGCATCCCCGGCGTGGTGGCCGGTGACCCGCACGCCGGGCTGGCCGACGGCGCCCTGCCTGCCGGGGCGACCGCCCCGGTGTTGGTGTGCATCATCGTCGCCGAGCTCGTCCTGCTGGCCGGGATCACCCTCATCACCGTGTGGGGGTGGGCGCGGTGGGGGCCGGGCCGCATCCTCGGCATGGCCACCCCCACCCAAGTCGAGAACGTCCTCGGCGTGAGCCGCCTGCGCAAGGTCCGCCACATCATCCGCCCCGACCTGTACCCCAAGAAGCGAGCACTCCGATGAGCATGATCACCCACCATGAAGCCAAGCCACGCCGCGTCCGGTTCGACCCCCACCATGTGGGGTGGCGGATCGGCCGCGCCCACCACCCGCGTGCCGGGGACCTGTGGTGCCCGTGGGACCGCACCTGCGGGGTGATCGGCCCCCAGGGCTCGGGCAAGACCCTCGACATCCTCGTGCCCGCCCTGCTCACCGCCCCCGGTGCAGCGTTGGTGACCCTCACCAAACCGGCCGACCTGCTGCTGTCGTGGCAGGCCCGCACCCGCGACGGCCGGCCCTGCCACGTCCTGGACCCGTTCGGCGCCGTCCCGGGCCTGCCCGAACTGGTGTGGAACCCGATCGACGGGTGCGTCGACCCGCTGGTGGCGGAACGCCGGGCGAAGGCGTTCACCGCCGGCACCGTCAAGGCCGGCGCCTCCGGCAGCGGCGACGCCGCAGCCCGGTTCTACGCCGCCGAGGCCGCCAAGGTGCTGCAGGGCTACTTCCACGCGGCCGCGCTCACCGGGCAGACCCTCGACGTCGTCCTGCGCTGGGTCGCGAACCCGCTGGCCACCCAGGAACCCGCCGAGATCCTGCGCGAGCACCCCGACGCCGCCCCGTTCTGGCACGGCCTGCTCACCGGCGCGCTCACCGGCGACGACCGCACCGCCGGGAACACGATCACCACCGTCCAGCAAGCGTTGACCTTGTTCTTCCAGCCAGACATCCGCCGTCGCTGCATGCCGCGTCCGGGGCATCCGGCCACCGACATCGCCGACATCATCCGGCGCGGGGGCACCATCTACCTGCTGGGACGCGAGGACCCCTACGCCAGCGCCAGCCCGCTGATGACCGCCCTGGCCGAACACGTCCTCGACACCGCCCTCGCCCTCGCCACGGCCAGCGAGCACAACAAGCTGTGCCCGCCGATGCTGGCCTGCCTCGATGAGCTGCCCTCGACCGCACCCCTGCCCACCCTCCGCATCCGGATGGCCAACGAACGCGCGTTGGGCATCTCGTTCATCTGGGCTGCACAGACGTGGCGGCAGCTCGCCGCCCTGTACGGCGAGCAGGAAGCCCGCGCCCTGCTCGGCCTGACCAACGTGCTGGTCATGTTCGGCGGCAGCAAGGACGGCGGGTTCAACCGCGAGATCTCCGAACTCGTCGGCAGCGTCCGCGTCGCCCGCACCACCTGGCAGACCGGCGGCAAGGGTGGCCGCAGCGTCAGCGGGGAGGACATGGCCATCCTCAAACCCGAGGAAGTCCGGCAGATCCCCACCAAGCAGGCCCTCGTCGTCCCCGAGAACGCACCCCCGATCATCGCCAAGCTGTCGCGCTGCATCGAGGGCAAGACCGGACGCCAACTGTTGGCCGAACTCGACGCCACCCGCACCATCGTCGAGCGTGCGCGTGCTGACGAGGTCTCCATCGAGGCCCGCCAACTCGCCGCCCTGGCCAACGCCCGCCGGCACGCACTCACCGAGGCGGCCGACCACGATGGATAGGACACCGGACAAGTCGCTGGTGTGGACGTTCCCCACCCCCAACACCCCACTGTTGGCCGTCGCCTACCGCGACCTCTACCTCGCCGCAGAGGGCACCGCCCAGCAGAAGGAGATGCTCGGCGACCCGGCCCTGCTCCCGCGCCCGTGGGACCCGGCCACCTGCCAGGACCCGCTCCTACGCCAGGAAGTGTGGGACTGGCTGGAGGAGTTCGTGGTCTGGTTCAACCGCGAGTACGTGTGGGACCCCAACGCCGGCATGATCCCCTCCTGCTGGCCCCAGCACCCCCACCTCGTCCACGAGATTGCCGTGCTCGCCGACCAACGCCGACGTGCCGGCATCGCGACCACCAGCGACCTGCTCGAGGACTGGCACCGCTACGCCGTCCCCGCCTTCATCGACCGGATGAAAGCCCGCCTGAAGAACCAGTGCGACGACAGCCACCCCAGCTGGCCCGCCCGCGGCCGCCACGCCCGCCTCATGAACGAGTCCGACACCCGCCTGCGCGCCTACGGCAGCGACGTCACCACCCTCACCCAGCAACTCGCCCAGCACCACCGGGCCGCCCTCCTGGCCGAACCGACAGCGCGCCCCAACCTCCGCCTGGTCGACGGCAGCCAGGTCGACCCCGACACCGGGGAGATCCTCCGATGAACCCCCAGCCAGACCAGCAGCTCGACCTGCTCGACTTCATCCCCTACACCGACGGCGGTCGGCAAGGCGCCCCACCACCGCCCCCCGAGGTAACCCAGTGCCGGTGGTGCCACCACAGCGAACCCAACGGACTCCTGCTCCGCAACAACCACACCCCCGACAGCTACCGCGCGATCCAGACCACCTGGTGCATCGCCATGGACCTCACCCTGAGCCACCTCATCTACTGGCAACGACGCATCCACGACCAGGACGCCACCCCGACCAGCCGGCGCCGCCCAAAGCACGAGGAGGACCCCCGCCAGGGCATGGCGCGCAGCATGGAACGCGCCCTGGTCGTGTGGCAGCACCGCCGCGACGAGCTCGACGCCCAACTCGACGCCCTCGACATCCCCCGACTCCACCGAACCGAAGAGGCACCGCCCGTCATCGAGCACGTACCCACCCGGCAACCGCCGGCCGCACCCATCCCCGAACAACGAAGCCACCAGCCCCCGGCGCCATCACCCTGACCCGTTCCCAGACGCCATCCACTTCAAGCATCAATGGTGGGGTTGACCCATCAAAGGTGGGGTTGATACTTTAGGGGTGGCGTTGCCCCCCGAGGAGTGGGGGAGCGTGCGTACCGGAAAGCGTCAGCGGCGCCCGCGACAATCGAGACGACCAAACAGGCGAGGAAAGGCGGACGTGGTGAGCCAGGACTTCGAGTACGTGACCATCGGCCCCAGTGACGAGTTCAGCGTCGGGACGTCTCCCGATGGGGAGCCCGGCATCCTGATCGAGCAGACGGCGTTCGAGGAACCGGATCGGTGGCTGTGCTTCGGTGAGGGGTTCGATGACGTGCGGCGTATGCGCGAACTGGCCGCTGCCCTGCACGACCTGGCCGCCCGCGCCGAGCGGGGGGAGTGGCGGACGGCATGAGCGCCGAGAACGAACCCGCGGCCGACCCGGGCCAGTTCCTGCGCGAGGTCGCCAACGCCGATGAGGGCTGGTCGGAACGCTACGGCGGTCCGGAAGGGATCGCCCGCTGGACCCTGAACCTGCAGGACGCCCTCAAGGAACAGGCCAGCGACCTGGCAGCGGTCCGAACCGCCGCCATCCGGGAGATGCTGACCACCCGCTCCCTGGCCGACATCGCCCAAGCCCTCGGCGTCAGCAAGCAAGCCGTGTCCAAGGCCGCCAACAGCCCCACCTGGACCGACCCCCGTTGGTGACGTGGCTGGCCACTACGAGGCCAACAACCGAGGCCGACGCCCCCGGGGCGTCCGCCGGCGGGCGGCTAGCCTTGAGGTGAGGGGCCGGTGGCCGGTGTCTCCCGGGGGTGGGTTAAGACAGGCCGCCGGCTCCCTTTCATTCGCGTAGCCGCTTGCGTCTCCGGGCCACCGAAGCCGCTGTTCGACCCAACAGCCCGGCCGCCTGTCGAGCCGTCAGGTCGGGACGCAACACCAGCGCATCCTCTTCCGGGGTGAAGGTTCCCGATCGGGTCGCAGCCACACGATCCGCTGCCGCGGCAGCTCGAGCAGCAGCGTTGATCTTGTCCCGCTGCGTGTGGC
>DUOQ01000183.1 GCA_012838755.1 Propionibacterium sp.
GGACGAGCAGGTTGCGGTCCAGCAGCGGCTCCCCCCAGCGGTCGTGGTCGGGGGCCACGGTCCCGTCGACGAAGACTGCCACACTGTGCCGCGCCGGGTCCTGCCACACCGGTGGGGTCATCGCCGCGCCGTCGGGCGCGAACCATACGGAGTACCCGGGGTCGGCCAGATAGCGACGCCGGCGCAGGACGGGGTGCGCTCGACGCATAGCGATGGCCCGCCGGACGTAGTCGAGCAGGTTCTCGTCGACGTGCTCCCAGTCGAACCACGAGAGCTCGTTGTCCTGGCAATAGGCGTTGTTGTTTCCCCGTTGGGTCCGGCCCAGCTCGTCACCGCCGAGCAGCATGGGGACGCCCCGGGAGAGCAGCAGCGTCATGATCAGCGCCCGCACGTCCCGGTCCCTGGCGGCCCGGACGCCGGGGTCGTCGGTCGGGCCCTCGACGCCGTGGTTCCACGAGATGTTGTCGTTCGTCCCGTCCCGGTTCTCCTCGCCGTTGGCCTCGTTGTGCTTGCTCACGTAGGAGACGAGGTCGCGCATCGTGAATCCGTCGTGGCAGGTGACGTAGTTGATCGAGGCGTGCGGACGCCGCCGGCTCGGCCCGTAGATGTCGGCGGACCCGGCGACCCGAGTGGCCAGCTCAGGCAGCGTCCCCGCCCGCCCCGACCAGAACGCTCGCACGGTGTCGCGGTATCGCCCGTTCCACTCGCTCCAGGTGTCCGGGAACGCCCCGACGCTGTAGCTGTCCCACTGACCGACGTCCCACGGCTCGGCGATCAGCTTCACCCGGCTGATGACGGGGTCCTGGTCGATGAGGGCGAAGAACGACGAGAGCCGCTCGAATCCGCCGTCCTGGCGGGCCAGGGCCGTGGCCAGGTCGAAGCGGAAGCCGTCGACGTGCATCTCGCTCACCCAGTAGCGCAGGGAGTCCATGATCAGCCGCAGGCACATGTGGTCGTCGACGTTGTAGGAGTTTCCGGTGCCCGTGGTGTCCAGGTAGCGCGACGGGTCGGCCGGGTCGACGCGGTAGTACGCGTGGTTGTCGATCCCCCGGAAGCACAGGGTAGGACCCATGTGGTCCCCCTCGGCCGTGTGGTTGTAGACCACGTCGAGGATCACCTCGATCCCGGCAGCGTGCAGTGCCTTGACCATCTGTTGGAACTCGCGCACCTGGCCACCGACCCAGCCCGCCTGGGCCGAGGCGGAGTATCCCGCATGGGGGGCAAAGAAGCCGATGGTGTTGTACCCCCAGTAGTTGGACACGCCGGAGCGGGCCTGGGCGCTGGCGGTGATGAACTGGTGGACGGGCAGCAGCTCGACCGCGGTCACCCCGAGCGACGTCAGGTGCTCCACGGCCGCAGGGTGGGCCAGTCCCGCGTATGTGCCGCGCAGCTCCGGCGGCACGAGCGGGTGGGTGGCGGTGAACCCCTTGACGTGCAGCTCGTAGAGGACCGAGTCCGCATAATCGGTGCGCGGAGCGACGTCACCGTCCCAGTCAAAGGTCGAGTCCACGACCAGGGACCTGGGCATGTGCGCAGCGGAGTCGAGCGTGGAGATGGCCTCCGGTGTGTTCCAGTCGTAGTCGAAGACCTCGGGACCCCAGCGGAGCGCCCCGTCGACGGCGCGGGCGTAGGGGTCCAGCAACAGCTTCGCGGGGTTGCACCGCAGTCCCCGCCCCCGATCGTAGGCGCCGTGCACCCGGTACCCGTACCGTTGCCCCACCCCGACTCCGGGCACGTAGCCATGCCAGACGCCGTTGTCGTACTCCCGCAGCGTCACCCGGTCCTCGTGCCCGGCGTCGTCGAAGAGGCAGAGGGTCACCCCCTCGGCCGCCTGCGAGGCGAGGGCGAAGTTCGTGCCTGCGGCATCGGGGGTCGCCCCGAGCGGA
>DUOQ01000184.1 GCA_012838755.1 Propionibacterium sp.
CGCGATGATCAGCAACAGGTTGGAAAGGAACCCGGGCAGGTCATGGTCGAGTGTCTCCGGGGCCACGCCCACCACGACGAGTCCGTACGCCTGGTAGTCGGTGTCGCGGGCCAGCGTGCGGGCGAACCTGTCCTCGCCGGTCGGCTCCTCCCCGGTGTGGAACCGCTTCGAGTGCACCTGCACGATCACGCCGGAATCCGCGAAGTAGCCGTCCGGCGTGCCGATGAACCGGCCGTCGGTGCGCTCGAGCACAGGGTTGGCGTCCATCGTCGGGAACCGGCCATCGGCCCGGATCGCGTTGATGAGCACCTCCTCGGGCGGGGACCATGCCCCGGCGGTGAAGGCGAGCATCCCGTCCTGGACGGGGCCGGTGTTCGCGTCGCCGTGGACGCCGATCTCGTCGGCGAGCCGCTCGAGGGTGGTCCGACGGCGTTGGAGCAACGTCATCGTGATCATCTTGAGGCGCGAGTCCGTCACCTCGCGGCGCACGGCCGCGTCGACCAGTGCGCGGTCGGGCCGGGCCACCCGGAGTCCTTCGACCAGCTGGTGTCGGGGCATGTTGCGCGTTCGTTCGGACACCATGCCCACGGCGTTGCGCCGTGCGCGGTGTTGCGGCGGAACGAGGTAACGCGGCCGGGCCAGGGGATCGAGGTCGTCGAGGAGCCCGTGCACGACGAGGGCGTGTCCGCCGGTAAGGACGGCGTGGTCGCCGGCCCACAGACTGCCCGCGATCAGCAGCTGTCGGGGCGTGAGTTGCCCGGTGCCAGAGCGGTAGACCGCGCGCACGACGCGTTGACCGCGGAGGGCGAGTTGGGTGAGGTCCCATTCGGACGCCCCGGCCTTCAGCAGCTGTCGGGTGCTGGCCAGCCCCATCTGGCCGGGGATGTCAGGGAACACGAAGGTCGTCATGCCCGGATGATCGGCACTGCCTCCCGGAAATGTGCATTCGATTCTGCAGCCTGTGGACGAGCCACCACAGGGCAGTGAACCCCCTGTGGACGGGGGCGCGTGTGGCACTTCCCGACGCATTTCCGGGTGGCAAGACCCCAAGAATCCTTGGGGTCTTGCCACCCGGAAATGCAACCGAGGGGCTCAGACCCGCGCCGCGATGGCGTCCCCGACCTCGGTGGTCGACCGCTTGGACGCCCCACGCTCGGTCACGTCGGCGTCCACGGCTGCCTCGATGCGGGCGGCGTCGTCGGAGCGGCCCAGGTGGTCGAGCAGCAGCGCCATGGAGGAGATGGTGGCGGTGGGGTCAGCCACCCCGAGACCGGCGATGTCGGGCGCCGAGCCGTGCACGGGCTCGAACATCGACGGGAACTCACCCGAGGGGTTCAGGTTGCCCGACGCGGCCAGGCCGATACCGCCCGTGACCGCACCCGCGAGGTCGGTGATGATGTCGCCGAAGAGGTTGTCGGTGACGATCACGTCGAATCGCTGGGGGTCCTGCACCAGCATGATCATGGTGGCGTCCACGTGCAGGTAGTCGGTCTCGACGTCGGGGTACTCGGCGGCCACCGCATCGAAGATCCGGCCCCACATGCCGCCCGCGTTCACCAGCACGTTGTGCTTGTGCACCCAGGTGACCTTCTTGCGCCGGCGCATGGCCCGCTCGAAGGCGTCCCGCACGACGCGCTCGACGCCGCGCGCGGTGTTCACCGACACCTCGGTCGCCACCTCGTGCGCGGTCCCGGCCGCGAGCGAGCCACCCACCCCGGCGTACAGGCCCTCGGTGCCCTCGCGCACCACGACGAAGTCGATCGGTCCACGCTGCACCACGGCGTCAGACAGCGGCGTCACGACCCCCGGGTACAGCTTCGACGGGCGCAGGTTCACGTAGTGGTCGAACGCGAAGCGCAGCTTCAGCAGCAGGCCGCGCTCGAGCAGCCCCGAGGGGATCGCCTTCGACCCCGGCGCGGCGCCCACGGCACCGAGCACGATGGCATCCACCTGCGCGAGCTCGGCCAGCACCGACTCGGGCAGGATCTCGCCGGTGCGCTGCCAGTGCTCGGCGCCCAGGTCGTACTTCACGTAGTCGAACGCGGACGGGCCGACCACCGCGTCCAGCACCTTCAGGCCCTCGGCCACGACCTCGGGGCCGATCCCGTCGCCACCGATGACCGCGATGGTGGGCTTCTCGTCAGGGGTCACGTCGCTCATGGGAGACCAGCGTAGGGTTCCCGCCCACGACCCGGACGCGGCGTCCAAGGCGCGCACCACCCAGGTTGTATCGTGACCCCATGCCCTTGACCTTCGAGATCCAGCGCAACGCGGACGCTCGCTCCGACAGCGAGGTCGCCGAGCTCCTGAAGAACCCCGGTTTCGGTGCCCACTTCACCGACCACATGGTGTCGATCACCTGGACCAAGGGGCAGGGCTGGCACTCCGCGACGGTGAAGCCGTACGGTCCGTTGACGCTCGACCCGAGCGCCGCCGTCCTGCACTACGGGCAGGAGATCTTCGAGGGCATGAAGGCCTACCGGCACGCCGACGGCAGCGTCCACCTGTTCCGGCCCGACCAGAACGCGGCCCGCTTCAACCGCTCCGCGGCGCGCATGATGCTGCCGAACCTCCCCGAGGGGGACTTCGTCGAGGCCGTCCGCCAGCTCGTCGAGCTCGACGCCCGCTACGTCCCCCAGCCCGAGGGCGAGCACTCGCTGTACATCCGCCCCTTCATGATCGCGAGTGAGGCCTTCCTGGGTGTCCGCGCGGCCGAGGAGGTCACGTTCCTCGTGATCGCGTCCCCGGTGGGGCCGTACTTCGCCAACGGCGTCCAGGGCGTCGACATCTGGGTGACCGACGAGTGGGCCCGCGCGGGTGAGGGTGGCACCGGCAACGCCAAGTGCGGCGGCAACTACGCGGCGTCACTGATCGCGCAGTACGAGGGCTACGACCACGGCTGCACGCAGGTCATGTTCATCGAGGCCTCGGGCAAGGACCGCGTCGAGGAGCTCGGCGGCATGAACGTCTTCCTCGTCAGCAAGGACGACGAGCTGGTCACCCCCGCGCTCAGCGGCACGATCCTCGACGGCATCACCCGCGACTCGATCCTGACGGTGGGCGCCGACCAGGGCCTCACGCCGGTCGAGCGCCGCCTGTCGGCCCAGGAGGTGTTCGACGGCATCGCCGATGGCACCTTCGTCGAGGCGTTCTGCTGCGGCACCGCGGCGGTCATCTCCCCGATCTCGGGGTTCAAGTCGAAGAAGGGCGAGTGGCGCCCGCAGGGCCAGGACTTCGCCCGGACGATCCAGATCCGCGACGGCGTCCTCGACATCCAGTACGGGCGCGCCACCGACAGCCACGGCTGGCTGAGCAAGGTCGTGTGAGGACAGCGATGGCGACTCCCTACCAGACCCCGTACCAGCAGGCCCCCCGTCGCGGGAACCTGCCCCTCGGCATCCTGCTCGGCGTGATCGTCGGCGCCATCGTGGTGGCGCTCGCGTGGTTCGCGTTCGTCGGTGACCCCGACTCGGCCACCCCGGCCCCGACCCCGTCGCAGACGCAGCCGATCGAGTCCCCGACGCCCGACGAGAGCCCCTCGCCCGAGCCCAGCCCGGACGCCGAGAGCCCCAGCCCGACGCCTACCGAGACCGCCGACGAGAGCCCGACCCCGACGCCCGAGCCGAGCGAGACCGAGAGCGCCCCGCCCGAGGGGATCGTCACCGAGCTGCCGACCGGCACCTGGGTGACCGTGCTCGACTCCCTGCCGCAGGGCAGCGTCAGCGCCGAGCAGGCCGTCGCCCGCGCCGAGCAGCTGGCCAAGCCGGGCCACGAGGTGATCGTCATCGACACCAACCGCTTCGAGGGCCTCAACCGCAACTACTGGGCGGTCGTCATCCCCGGCGCCGAGAGCCGCGCCGCGTCCAACGACGTGTGCCGCGACATCGGCATGGCCGTGGGTGACACGTGCTACCCGCGGGAGGTCAAGGGTCCGCGATGACCGTCTCCCGGCGCACCTTGGTGACCGCCACCGCGCTGCTGCCGGTGGCGGGCGTCACGGCCGCCGGTATCGTGGACGCCCCGGGCGCGGCCGCCGCGACCCCGGTCGAGCCGCCACCGATCCGACCCCGCTCGGACTGGGCCGGTGACCTGGCCCCCACCGGACGCCTCGAGGACGAGGACGCCGTCCGGTTCCTGCTGATCCACCACACGTTGACGCCGAACACCGACACCGCCGAGCAGATCCCGGGGCGGCTGCAGTCGATCTTCCGGTTCCACACCTCGGCCGAGCGCGGCTGGCACGACGTCGCCTACAACTTCTTCGTCGACCCCTTCGGCACCATCTGGGAGGGCCGCGAGGGCAGCATCGACCGCCCCATGATGGGCGACGCGACCGGCGGGTCGCAGGGCTTCGCGCTGCTGTGCTGCTTCATCGGCGACTTCACCACCGAGGTGCCCACGCCGTCGGCGATGAACGCGATGGTGCACCTGTTGGCGTGGCTGGCGTCCCGCGAGGGCCTGACCCTGGAGGGGGAGGTGTCCGTCACCTCGCGGGGGTCGTCCAAGTGGCCCAAGGGCGTCGGCATCACCACCGAGCAGATCGCGGCGCACCGGGACATGTCGGCCACCGAGTGCCCCGGGGACGCCCTCTACCCGCTCGTCAGCAGCGAACTGTTGCCGCGGGCCCGGACCATGCTGACCGCACCGCCGACGCCGGTGCCGACCCCCACCATGACGCCGACGCCGACCCCGACGCCCAGCGCGGGGCCCACGGCGTCCACCGCCCCGGGGACGACGACCGACCCCGTGTCGGGCGACGTCCTGCCGTGGCTGGGTGGGGGAGCGCTCGCCGTCGGCGCGGCCGGTGTGGTGGCCGCGCTCATCGGACGCCGCAGGCGCGGCTCAGAAGGCCCCGAGCAGCTTGGCGATGATGACCACGCCGCCGACGGCGAGGGTGCCGAACAGGCCGAGGAGGAACCCGACGGTCGTCCGTGACGACCCGCTGGGCTGCGCGTACACCGGAGCGGACTCGATCGTCTGCACCTGGGCGGAGCCCTGCTGCCAGCCCCCCGGGGCGGGGGACTGGTAGGCCCACGGCTGCTCCTGCGCCGGCGCGTTCTGGGCCGGCAGCGCCTCGGTCGGCTGCACCGACCACGCCGGCGGCGTCTGCGGGGGAGCGGCCGGTGCGTCGCGGTACAGGTCGAACGGCGGCTCGTGCACGCGCGTGGACTCGTCCACCGGCGGCGGCGCCACCGGGCGCACCCGGGTCGCCTCGTCGATCTCGTCGGGCGCCCACTCGTTGAGCAGGGCCGGCTCGGCCGCGAAGTGCTCGGCCGGTGCCAGTTGCGTCGACTCGGGGTCGCCGCTGCCGATGAGCTGGGGCTCGGGCACGTCAGGTGCCTCGGACGCCGCGGGCTCAGCGGGCGACACGTGCGCCTCCATCAGCTGGGTGGCCTCGAGGTCCTCGGCGGTGGTCTCGACGTCGGGCTCGAGCTCGGGCTCCGACTCCGGCTCGGGGTCCGGGAAGCGGACCATCGGCGGCTCGTGGGGCTCGGGCTCGGGGACCACGGCGTCCGGGCGGTGCTGGCCGGGGCGCGCGCGGAAGAAGTCGACGAGGGTGCTGCGCAGCAGCGGGCTGTTCACGGGCGGGACGAGGAAGGTCAGGTCCTCGCCGTCGGGGTCGACGTCGAAGCGCATCCACTGCTCGCCGCCGAGGGTGAGGGAGGAGAAGCTCGTCTTGGTCTCGGGGCGTCGCTGCACGGTGGCGGTGTGGTCGATGCCCGCGGCGTCGCGCCAGATGAGGCCGGCCTGCCGGTCCTGCAGCACGAGGGCGCCGTAGTCGATGCGCTCACCGGCCAGCCCGACCGGGATCACGAAGTGGATCGCCTGGTCGTCAGCCGTCACCCGCGAGAAACGGGACGCCCCGCCCGCCAGCACCTGCCGCGACAGGCGCCCGTACCGGTCGTCGAACGGCGCCAGGTCGAGGGCGGCGACGGCCGCGCGGCTGATCCGGTCAGCAAGATCAGACATCCGATCCCCTTCTTTCCGACTACCGGGTCAGCATAGCGACGCCCCCGATGCATTTCCGGGTGGCAGGTCCCCAAGAATCCTTGGGGTCCTGCCACCCGGAAATGCACACGGAAGCGCAGGCGCCTACCTCAGCGCAGCCACCGCGGCGTCGTAGTCGGGCTCCTGGCCGGTCTCGGGGACGAGTTCGGTGTGGATGACCTTGCCGTCGGCGTCGATGACGACCACCGAGCGGGCGTTCAGGCCGGCCAGCGGGCCATCGACGAGCTTGGTGCCGTAGTCGTCGGCGAACGACGAACGGAAGGTCGAACCCACGACGACGTTCTCGATGCCCTCGGCGCCACAGAAGCGGCCCAGGGCGAACGGCAGGTCGGCGGACGCGCACACGACGGTGGTGTTGTCGAGCGACGCGGCGAGCTCGTTGAACTTGCGCACGGAGGCGGCGCACACGCCCGTGTCGATGCTCGGGAAGATGTTCAGCACGACGCGGCGTCCGGCCTGGTCGGCCAGCGTCACGTCGGAGAGGTCGGATCCGGTCAGGGTGAAGTCGGGCGCAGCCTCACCCACGGACGGCAGGTCGCCGACGGTGTTGACGGTCTCGCCCTTGAACTTTGTCTCAGCCATGCCCCTTTCCTACCAGTCGCGACCAAGGCGCGACAGTCCCGAGCCGCGAGAACCGGACGCCCGACCCCCGGGATGGGGCGATACTCGTTCGGTTAACACTGCTGCACCCGCACCGATGAAGAAGGCCTCCGATGACGACGCTTCCCGCCGCCCCTGACGTGTTCCACCTCTACGACACCACGCTGCGCGACGGCGCCCAGCAGGAGGGCCTGCGGCTGACGGTCCACGACAAGATCCGCATCGCGCGCCTGCTCGACGAACTCGGCGTCGGCTTCATCGAGGGCGGGTGGCCCGGCGCCAACCCCAACGACACGGCCTTCTTCCAGGCGGCGGCCAACGGCGAGCTCGAGCTGAAGAACGCCAAGCTGACGGCGTTCGGCTCCACCCGCCGGGTGGGCGGCAGGGCCAGCTCCGACCCGCTGACGAAGGCACTGCTGGACGCCCGGACCGAGTACATCTGCCTCGTCGCCAAGAGCCACGACGAGCACGTCTTCCGCGCGCTCAAGACCGATCTCCGGGAGAACCTGGCGATGATCACCGACACGGTGACGTTCCTGGTCAACGAGGGGCGCAAGGTCTTCGTCGACTGCGAACACTTCTTCGACGGCTACCGGGCCAACCCCAGCTACGCGCTCGAGGTCGTCCGCACGTCGGCCGAGGCCGGCGCCGAGGTCGTGGTGCTGTGCGACACCAACGGCGGCATGCTGCCGGCCTGGATGGGCGAGGTCGTCTCGGCCGCCGACGCGATCGGCGTCGACCTGGGCATCCACTGCCACAACGACACCGGCTGTGCGGTCGCCAACACCCTGGCCGCCGTGGACGCCGGCGCCATGCACGTCCAGGGCACCATGAACGGCCACGGCGAGCGGACCGGCAACGCCGACCTCATCACGATCGCGGCGAACCTCCAGCTCAAGTACGGCTGGCCGATCATGCCCGCCGAGAACCTCGCCCGCGCCACCTCGATCAGCCACGCGGTCGCCGCGATCACCCACGTCGCCCCGAACGCCCGCCAGCCCTACGTCGGCCAGTCGGCGTTCGCGCACAAGGCCGGGCTGCACGCGTCCGCGATCAAGGTCGACGAGAACCTCTACCAGCACACCGACCCCAAGCTCGTCGGCAACGACATGCGCATGCTGGTCTCCGACATGGCCGGGCGCGCCAACATCCAGATCAAGGGCGACGAGTTGGGCTTCGACCTCTCCGACCGCGAGCTCGCCGCGAAGATCACCGACGTGGTCAAGCAGCGCGAGATGGACGGCTACTCCTACGAGTCGGCCGACGCCTCGTTCGAGCTGCTGATCCGCGACGAGACCGGGCAGCTCGACAAGCAGTTCGAGGTGCAGAAGTGGCGCGTCCTCACCTCCGATCAGGTCAGCGAGGAGGGAGACTCCGAGGCCACCGTCAAGGTGCGCGTCAACGGCAGCGTCACCACGCGCGTGGGGGAGGGCCACGGCCCCATCAACGCCCTCGACAAGGCCCTGCGCAGCGCCCTGAAGAAGAGCTACCCGGCCGTCGACGGCTTCGAGCTCACCGACTACCGGGTGCGCATCCTCGAGTCCACCTCCGGCACGGACGCCATCACCCGCGTCCTCATCGACACCACCGACGGCGAGCGCCAGTGGACGACCGTGGGCGTGGGCACGAACGTGGTCGAGGCGTCCTGGGAGGCGCTCCACGACTCGTACCTCTGGGGACTGATCGAGCGCTGAGCGCGACTACGCTGGCGCCATGACCGACCCCCTCGACATCAGAATCGGCCACGCCGAGCGCGACGAGGCCGTCGAGAAGCTCCGCGTTGCCGCAGGCGAGGGACGCCTCACCCTCGACGAGCTGGACGGCCGCATCGAGCGCGCCCTGAGTGCTCGCACCCGGGGGGACGTCCAGGACGTGCTGGTCGACCTGCTGCCCTCCACCGAGCTCGAGGCCGTGGTCAACCCCGCCGTGGTGGCGGCGGCCCAAGTGAAGGCACCGGGCTGGTCGTGGCAGGACCCGCTCGCCCTCACCGCCCGCTGGGAAGAGGTCGTGCGCGCCGGCCCCTGGGAGGTGCCGCCGTTCCTGGAACTCAACCCCGTGGCCTCCAACGTGAAGCTCAACTTCGTGGACGCCCGGACCACCGGCGACCTCATCGACGTCGTGGTCAACGGGGGAGCGGGTAACGCCGTGCTCATCGTGCCGCCCGGCTGGGGCGTGGACACCTCCCGGGTGGAGAAGAACTCCATGGGGGTGCTGAAGACGAGCGTCGACCAGCGCCCCCGCCCCGGGCAGCCGCTATTGGTGGTGCGGGGGCGGACGGCCATCGGCAACATCGTGGCGCGCTACCCGAACCGCTTCGACACCTGGCAGCGCGACCGGCGCCTCGCCAAGGGCGGCGGGATCGTCGCGAAGAACTGAGGCGATCCCACTAACCTGACCCCATGCGCATCGCCCGTTTCGTCCACAACGACACCATCGCCTTCGGAACCGTCGAACTCGACGAGGACCGTGGCGAACACCCCAACACCATCGCGGTCCTGAACGGTGACCCGCTGGTGACGGCGGTCCAGTACACCGGCGAGCGGCACCTGCTCGACGACGTGCGCCTGGTGGCGCCGATCATCCCGCGCAGCAAGGTCGTGGCGATCGGGCGCAACTACGCCGCCCACGCGGCCGAGTTCGGCAACGAGGTGCCCGAGGAGCCGATGACCTTCCTCAAGCCGAACACCTCGATCATCGGGTCCGGGGAGCCGATCATCTACCCCAAGCAGACCACCGAGGTCGACCACGAGGGCGAACTCGCGGTCGTCATCGGCCGCATCTGCAAGGACGTCCCGGTCGAGCGCGCCCCCGAGGTCATCTTCGGCTACACGTGCTCCAACGACGTCAGCGCACGCGACCTCCAGAAGAAGGACAAGCAGTGGGGCCGCGCGAAGGGCTTCGACACCTTCTGCCCGATCGGCCCGTGGATCGTCACCCACCTCAGCCTCGACGAGGCCTCCGACCTGGGCCTGCGCGTCACCGTGCAGCGCGGCGGCCAGACCATCGAGCGGCAGAACTCCACCACCAAGAACCTCGTGCACGGCATCGCCGAGCTCGTCTCGTTCGTGTCGAGCTTCACCACGTTACTGCCCGGTGATGTCATCCTCACCGGCACCCCCGAGGGTGTGGGTCGCATCGAGCCCGGTGACGTCGTCAACGTCGAGATCGAGGGGATCGGTACGCTCAGCAACCCCGTCGTCGCCGCCGAATGAGTCGCAAGCGCCGCCCGGTGGCCGCGCCTGCCGCGCCTGCCGCGCCGCCGACCCGGATCGACCAGATCGCCACCGAGCGCGTGCCGGCGGGTGTCGACTACACCCACGTGCTCCGGACGCCGCAGGCGTCCGCCGCCACCTCGCTCATGGGCGTCATCCTGGGCATCCTCGCCTTCCTGGTGGTGACGCCACTGGTCTCCCAGGGGCTGGCCGCGCTCTACTGGCTGGCCATCGGACGCCCCGGCGAGTTCACCGACACCTACCGGTCCCTGGTGGGTTACGAGGTGCCCTTCGGGCTCGTCGTGGGACACGCCGGGCTGGCCATGCTCATCCCGATCGCGATCGCACTGGTGCTGTTCCTGCACCGCGTCAGGCCCGGCTTCCTCAGCTCGGTGGTGGGACGCGTGCGTTGGCGTTGGTTCGCCCTCACCCTGGCCGTGGGATTCGGCTCGTTGTGGCTGGTCCTCCTGCTGCAGAACATCACCGCCCCGGGCGGCCCCAGCTGGGCGATCACCCCCCAGACCGGCGCGCTGGGGTTCATCCTCGTGATGCTGGTCACCACGCCCCTGCAGGCGGCGGCGGAGGAGTACTTCTTCCGTGGCTACCTCATGCAGTCGCTGGGTTCGATGGTGGCCTCGCCGTGGTTCGGGATCCTCGTGTCGGCGGCCGTCTTCACGCTGTTCCACACCTCGACGAATGTGGCGCTGGTCGTGGACCGCTTCGCCTTCGGTGTCCTTGCCGGCTGGCTGGTCGTCCGCACCGGCGGTCTGGAGGCGGCCATCGGCGCCCACATCGCCAACAACGTCAGCGCCTTCTTCCTGGCCGCCATGACCACCTCGATGGCGCACGTGAAGTCGATCACCGAGGTCACCTGGGCGGCCGCGGGCTGGGACATCGGCCGCTTCGCCTTCTTCACCCTCCTGATCTGGCTGCTCGCCCGCGGCCACCAGCCCGAGCGGTTGACGCCCGTTTTGCCGCAAGGGGCCCGGGTGCAGTAAGGTTTTCTCTCGCTGGCCTCACCGGCCGGCGTTTCCACGGAAGCGGCAGGACGCAGTCCTGGCGGGTCCGAGGAGCCAAGGGGTATGGGGTAATTGGCAGCCCGCCGGATTCTGGTTCCGTTAGTCTAGGTTCGAGTCCTAGTACCCCTGCTGGGAGGCGATTTCGCCAGCAGGCCACTGTCTGGTAACGTCTCCCGGGCGCCAAGAGCGCCAGTGCTGGCCCCGTTGTGTAGCGGCCTAGCACGCCGCCCTCTCAAGGCGGTAGCGCGGGTTCGAATCCCGTCGGGGCTACAGTCAGACCCCCTCCGAGCGATCGGAGGGGGTCTTCTGTTCTACCCGTCGGAGACAGAAGCAGCGTTCCCAAGGGTGGGGGAGGCCTCACCGGGGGGATGGCTCCCCCTCCCCCTGTGAGGCCGAAACATGCGTCTGACTATGGATTACGAACCGATCTCGGTTGCACAACAGCGTTTTGCAGGGGTCGCGCGATGCCCTATCCTGTGAGGGGTCACTGAACGATGGGGGGCGCCACGTGATCTTCCAGATCCTTGTGCGCAGAGGCGGTGTGGCTGCTTGGGATGCAGCCATGTGGTTCGTTGCGCTGGCCTTCCTGGTCCTCCTCCGCTACGACCTGTCGCTGTCGGCAGATCGCTGGGTGCAGCACCTCTCCTACGTGGTCATCGCCGCCCTCATCCAGGTGATGGTCGGTTTCGGCGTCCACCTCTACCTGGGTCGTAGCCGCTTCGGGTCCTTCGGCGAGGTGGGCCTGCTCACCGCCGTCGTGGCCATCACCGCGCTGACCGCCGGTGGCGTCAGCTTCCTGCTCACCCCCGAGTTCTCCCGTGCCGTCGTCGTGACGGTCCCGATGCTCGCCCTGCTCGGCATGGTCGGGGGGCGCATGCTGTTCCGCGCCTTCTACGGCACCGACCGCGTCCGTTCGAAGGTCGAGGCCACCCCGGCCCTCATCTACGGCGCCGGCGACTCCGGCGCCCAGGTGGCGAAGCTGGTCGACATGGCCGAGGACCCGCCCTACAGCATCGTGGGCTTCCTCGACGACGACCCCTCCAAGCGTTTCTACCGTGTGCGCAGCTACCGCATGCTCGGCCGCGGCACTGACCTCGAGTCCGTCGTCCAGAAGATGCAGGCCGAGGTCGTGATCCTCGCGATCACCCATGCCTCGCCCGAACTGATCGCCGACCTCGACCGACGCTGCAAGGCGATGGGCATCAAGATGGTGATCGTCCCGCCCGTCCGGGAGATGATCGATGGCCAGGTCGACCTGAACAAGCTGCGAACCTTCAACGTCGCCGACCTGTTGGGGCGGCGTCCGATCAAGACCGACCTCAAGTCGATCGCCGACTACGTCACCGGCAAGGTCGTCCTCGTGACGGGCGCCGGCGGCTCGATCGGCTCCGAGCTGGCCCGTCAGCTCAAGCGGATGGGCCCGTCCAAGCTGCTGCTCCTCGACCGCGACGAGTCCGCGCTGCACGCCGTGCAGTTGTCCATCTACGGCACCGGCCTGCTCGACACCGATGACATGGTGCTGTGCGACATCCGTGACCTCGACGCCCTGCGGAAGGTGTTCCGCCGCCAGCGCCCCGAGGTCGTCTTCCACGCGGCGGCGCTCAAGCACCTGCCGATGCTCGAGCAGTACCCCGACGAGGGCTGGAAGACCAACGTCCTCGGCTCCCTCAACGTGCTCACCGTGTCGGAGGAGGTTGGCGTCGAGCGCTACGTCAACATCTCCACCGACAAGGCCGCCGACGCGACCGCCGTGCTGGGCCAGACCAAGCGGCTCGCCGAGCGCCTCACCTCCCACTTCGCCGAGACCACCGGGCGGCCCTACCTCTCGGTGCGGTTCGGCAACGTGCTGGGCTCACGCGGATCGGTGCTGTTCGCCTTCCGCGCCCAGATCGAACGCGGTGGCCCGATCACCGTCACCCACCCCGACGTCACCCGGTACTTCATGACCATCCCCGAGGCCTGCGAGCTCGTGCTGCAGGCCGGCGCGATCGGTCAGCCGGGTGACGCACTCGTCCTCGACATGGGTGAGCCGGTGAAGATCATCGACGTGGCCAAGCGCCTGATCGATGAATCCGGACGCCACGACGTCGAGATCGTCTTCACCGGCCTGCGCCACGGCGAGAAGCTCCACGAGGTGTTGTTCAGCCAGGGCGAGGGCCACGTTGCGTCCGCCCACCCCCTCATCACCCAGGTGCCGGTCCCGCCGATCACCCCGGGGGAGATCATCGCCGCCGATGCGTGGGACGATGAGGAGATGCAGCACACCGGCCCCAGGCGCGCGCTTTGACCGAGGTACGCATCCACTTGTCGTCACCCGACGTCGGGGCGGCCGAGGAGGCCGCCCTGGTCCGTGCCATCCGCGGTGGCTGGGTGGCCCCCCTCGGGCCCGAGGTGGATGCCTTCGAAGCAGAGCTCGCCGAGCTGAGTGATCGCGCCCACTGCGTCGCCCTGTCGTCCGGGACGGCCGCGCTCCACCTGGGCCTGCTCGTGCTCGACGTGCAGCCCGGCGACCTGGTACTGACCTCCACCATGACCTTCGCCGCCACGGCGAACGCCATCACCTACACCGGGGCCGAGCCGGTCTTCATCGACAGCGACGAATCCGGCAACATGAACCCCGACCTCCTCGAGGAGGCCTTCGACGAGCTCACGAGCGAGGGGGAGCGCATCGCCGCCGTCGTTCCCGTCGACCTGCTGGGCAAGGCCGCCGACCACACCCGCATCGACGCGATCGCCGCGGCGCACGGCGTCCCGGTGCTCTCGGACGCCGCCGAGTCGCTGGGAGCGACGCACGCCGGCCGCCCGGCGCCGTCCTACGGCGTGGCCGCCGCCGTGTCGTTCAACGGCAACAAGATCATGACCACCTCCGGCGGGGGAGCGCTGCTCACCGACGACAAGGTGTTCGCCGACCGGGTGCGGTACCTCGCGACCCAGGCCCGCCGGCCGGTGGTGCACTACGAGCACACCGACATCGGCTACAACTACCGCCTCTCGAACCTGTTGGCGGCCCTCGGCCGGGCCCAGCTCGCCCGGCTGGAGGCGATGATCGCCCGCCGGCGCGCGCTGCGCGCCCACTACCGGGAGCTGTTCGCCGGGGTCCCGGGCGTGTCGCTGTTCGGGGAGCCGTCGGAGGAGGACAACTGCTGGCTCACCTCCGTCCTGGTGGACGCTGACGCGGCGGGCTTCAGCTCCGAGGACGTCCGGCTGGCGCTGCTGGAGGCCAACATCGAGGCGCGCCCGCTGTGGAAGCCGATGCACCTGCAGCCCGTGTTCGCCGGCGCGCGCGCGTTCGTGAACGGCACCAGCCAGCGCCTCTTCGAGACCGGGCTGTCCCTGCCGAGTGGCTCGGTGCTGACTGACGCCGAGGTCGCCCGCGTCGACGCCGCCCTGGCACCCTTCGTGGGCGGCCGCCGTGGCTGATAGGACGCGGTACGACGCCACCAAGCGCGCGCTGGACGCTTCCGTGGCCGCGGTCGGGCTGGTGGCCACCGCCCCCCTCCAGGCCGTCGTGGCGCTGGCCGTGCTGGCCAAGCATGGCCGTCCGGTGCTGTTCCGTCAGCCGCGCCCGGGCAAGGACGGGCGGGTGTTCGAGCTGGTGAAGTTCCGGACGATGCTGCTGCCCGACGCCCGGCGCGTTTCGGACGCCGACCGGCTCACGCCGCTGGGCCGGTTCCTGCGGTCGACCAGCCTGGACGAGCTGCCGACCCTGTGGAACGTCCTCAAGGGCGACATGAGCCTCGTCGGGCCGCGGCCGCTGCTGGTGCAGTACCTCGTGCGGTACAGCCCCGAGCAGGCGCGTCGGCACGAGGTGCGCCCGGGCATCACCGGGCTGGCGCAGGTGCGGGGCCGCAACGGCCTGGACTGGGACGAGAAGCTGGCCCTTGACGTCGAGTACGTCGACCACCGGTCCTTGGCGCTCGACCTGCGGATCCTCTGGGAGACCGTCGCCGTGGTGTTGCTGCGGCGGGGGATCAGCGCCGAGGATCACGTCACGATGGCGGAGTTTCAGGGGTCGGCCGGATGACCCAGCAGGTGGTGGTGGTCGGCGCGTCCGGGTTCGGGCGCGAATGCCTCGACGTGCTGGACGCCATGGTCGCCGCGGGCGCGGACCTGACGGTGTTGGGCGTGGTGGA
>DUOQ01000185.1 GCA_012838755.1 Propionibacterium sp.
CCCCGGCTGCCCAGGGTGGCCAACAGGATCCTCATCGCAACCCCCCGTCCACGACCATGGGGTACAGCCTGCCCCAGCAGGGCCATCACCACGAGCCCTCCACGCCACGGCGAGCACCGATGCTCCGAAGCACCATTGCCGCGGGGCCTCCTGCACGGCAGACGTCGCCGTGCCCGCCGGGGAAGGGGCCCGTCAAGATTGAGCTCAACGGCACCCGCGCCGGTGCGCGAGCTGGGCGAGGGCAAGAGCTTCCATCCTAATGCTCCGCAGGCCCCCGCGACCCGTGTGCGGGCCCGTCCGCGTCACCGCGGAGGTGCCGGTCGAAGAACCTGACGATGCGTGCCCGGGCGTCGGCGGCGGCGTCCGGATCGTGCTCGAAGTGCAGGGCCTTGGTGAGCACGGCGAACAGGGCCGAGGGCGGTGGGTCGCCGGCGCCGACCCGGTCGTTCATGAAGGTGTGGCCCGCGGTGGCGTACTCGCGAACGTCGTGGTCGACGTGCACGGCGGTCAGGGCGTCCTCGAGCCGGCGGGCGGCCCCGCGCAGCGTCGGGTCCTTCGCGCCGAAGCTGCCGACCACGGGGCAGGCCGTCCGGAGGAAGCCCGGTGTGTAGGCGCCGCGCCCGGCCGTGCCGTAGTTGACGCTGGATGCGGCGAACCCGCGTTCGGGAGCCAGCAGCAACGCGAGGCCGCCGCCGAAGCAGAAGCCGATGACCCCGACCCGGCCAGTGCAGCGTTCGTCGGAGACCAGCCAGGAGCGGACGGCCTCGACATCGTCGAAGACGGGCCCGGTGCGGTCACGGACGCCGCGCATGACCGACACCATGCAGGCGACCCTGCCGCGGCCGTGGAACAGGTCGGGCGCGACGGCCAGGTAGCCCTCGCCGGCCAGCCAGTCGGCCTGGGCCCGGATGTCCCGGCTCATGCCGAGGGCGTCGTGGATCACCACCGCACCCGGGAAGGGTCCGTCACCCTCGGGTGCCGACACGTACAGCGGCACCGTGTGGCCGCCCGACATGACGCTGCTGGTTGCCATGCCGTCAGCGTCCCAGCCGTGTCAAGGTCGGGACTTCTGGCAGAGTCTTCGGCATGCGCCTGCCGAGCCTGCCCCACCCGCACCTCATCGTCCTGCGCAGCGCCGCGACCGTGGTGCTGAGCTGTCTCGTCGGCCAGGCCGGCTGGGCGGCCGCGTTCCTGGGGGACGACCCCCGGTACCGCGCCGTCCACGAGGTCGGGGCCTGGGTGACCCTGGTGGTCTGCGTGGTCGCAGCGGTGACCTACCTGGCCCTACGCCGTTCGGCGGGCCCGGTCAACGTCGTGCTGGCGCTCGTGGTGGCGGTCCTGGCCGCCGTCCAGTTCTCCCTCGGCATGCTGGGCGTGACGGCCCCCCACATCTTCCTGGGCGTGCTGCTGGCGATGGCCGGGACGGCCCTCACCTCATGGACGTACCGGCACGAACTCCCACCCCCGCGCCCGTCCGCCTGAGGGGTCTGGGCAGGGAGCCCCGGGCGCGCTACCGTCTGCTCGTGCAGGGGCGGAAGAAGCGGCACCGGCGCGCCAGGCCGGAGAACCCGACGTTGGACGATGCGGCGCGCGTCCGGGACTTCTACGCCCACCCGGTGGGTCGGGACGTGATCGACAAGATGTTCCACCTGCAGGGGCGCTCCAACCGGTGGGTCGACAACCCCATCGTGGGGGGGATGCGGCTCAGGACGCTCGACCGTCTGGTCCGGCTCTTCACCGGCCACGAGCTGGTCCCCCTCGTGGTCGACCTGGCGAACTCAGAGCCCCATGCCCCCGACCCCGGAGAGGGTCAGCCGGAGCCGACCTGGTGGAAGGAGGCCGTCTTCTACCAGGTGTACCCCCGCAGCTTCGCCGACTCCGACGGGGACGGGGTCGGCGACGTCGGCGGCATCCTCGAGCACCTCGACCACCTGGCCGACCTGGGCGTCGACTGCGTGTGGCTGAGCCCCATCTACGACTCGCCGAACGAGGACGGCGGCTACGACGTCCGGGACTACCGGGCGGTGATGGCCGAGATGGGCACCCTCGACCAGGTGGACGCCCTGATCGCCGCGTGCCACGCCCGTGGGATGCGGATCATCCTCGACTTGGTCGTCAACCACACCTCCCACGAGCACGAGTGGTTCCAGCGCGCGCTGGCCGACCCCGACGGCCCCCACGGCGCCTACTACTTCCTGCTGCCGGCCGACCCCGAGCACCCCGATCAGCCGCCGAACAACTGGGAGTCGGCGTTCACCGGCCCGGCGTGGCGCTGGATCCCCGAGATCGAGCGGTGGGTGCTGCACGTCTTCGCGCCCGGACAACCCGACCTGAACTGGGAGAACCCCCGGGTCCGCGACGAGGTGGTCGAGGTGTGCCGGTGGTGGTTCGACCGCGGCATCGACGGCTTCCGGATGGACGTCATCAACTTCATCTCCAAGCCCCCCGACCTGCCGGACGGGCACGAGCTCATCGGCGACCTGCTGCAGGTGGCCGGCGTGGAGCACTACTTCTACGGACCCCGGCTCCACGAGTACCTGCGCGAACTGCGCGAGCGCGCGTTCGAGCGGCCGGGGAGCCCGCCCCGGGTCATGGTCGGCGAGACGCCCGGCATCGGGGTCGAGACCGGGCGCCTCCTCACCGGTGCCGACCGCGGCGAGCTCGACCTGGTCTTCAGCTTCGACCACCTCGAGTCCGGGTCGCACTCGCGCTTCGAGGACTACCGCTACGACTTGGAGTGGTACAAGCGCTACCTCATCGACTACCAGTCGCGCCTGGGCAGCAACGACTGGATGACGCTCTTCTTCGAGAACCACGACAACCCGCGCATGATCAGCAAGGTGAATCCCGAGCCCGAGCACCGCGTCGCCCTCGGCAAGCTGCTGGGCACCCTGCAGCTGACCATGCGAGGGACGCCCTTCATCCACCAGGGTCAGGAACTGGCGGCGGTCAACCAGCCGTTCACCGGCATCGGGGACCTGCAGGACGTCGAGGCGCACCGGCGCTTCCGGGCGCTCGTGGACGAGGGCGCCTCGGAGGAGGACGCCTGGGCCCAGGTCCTGACCAGCACGCGGGACCACGGGCGGGTGCCCCTGCGCTGGGATGCCTCACCCGGAGGGGGGTTCACGACGGGGACACCGTGGCTGGTCGTCCACCCCGACCCGGGGTTCAGCGTCGCGGAACAGGCCGCCGACCCGGACTCCGTCCTCCAGCACTACCGGCGACTGATCGCGCTGCGCCGTCGCCACCGTGCCCTGCGGATGGGCGATGTCACGTTCGTCGACCCGGAGCGCGTCGGCTTCTTCGGCTGGTTCCGCACATGGGGCACGCAGCGGATCCGCGTCGAGCTGAACCTGACCGACGAGCCGCTCACGCTGCCCGACCACGACCCGGACGCCGACGCCGGCCTGCTCCTGGGCAGCCACACCGTCGTGCGTTCGGGGACGCTCGCTCCCTACGAGTCCCGGGTGTATCGCTGGCCGGCGGTGCAGCAGGGGCTGGGTGCGCCCGAGCCGCAGCGGTGATGGCCAGGCCGACGCTCGGCGGACGAGCTCGGGGGGAAGACCACGGGCGTGGTGACCGGCCGGCGCCGCTCGCGTTGCACGCCCTCGCCCGGCCCGACCTGGAACCGGGTGTCGACGCTCCGAACGCTGGGACCTCGCCCTCGCCGTCCGCCTCGGCCAGGCGCTTGCCGATGCTGACCTCGGCCGGGCCGGAGCCCTCCACCACCTCGACCCGTTCACGCCACGCGCCGCCGCCGCAGTCGACCGGCGTGCTCCTCAACGCGTGACGCGAAGTCCTCGGAGCCGTCACCGCACGCCACTGGCACAGCCGGGCGCCGCCCCGGCCTGGCCAGGGCACAACCCCTCGACGGCCTCCAGCGGGATCGCTGTCCGCCTCGGGTTTGCGCGGCGGGGGCCCCTCAGGCCACCTTCGTCCTGCCGCGCAGCAGCACGTAGGCCGACGCGGCGACGAAGGCCACGACGCCCGCGACGGTGGTGGCGATGACGGCCGGGTACTGACCGGAGAAGCCGGCCGCCGAGGTGTGCTTGATCCAGATGCCGAGGTAGGCCCAGATGAGGACCAGCGCGTAGGGGACATCCTTGTCGCGGAGGGCGACGGTGGTTCCGATGATCGCGCCCACGGCGATGATGGCGACGGCCCAGGTCGACTCCGCGAGGCCGAAGCCGTCCCACCCGGTGCTGACCAGCCAGACGGTGATGTTGGCGATGGTCGCCACCGTGATCCAGCCGAAGTAGACGCTGAACGGAAGCCTGACGAAGAGGCGCGCGCGACCGGTGAGCCTGGCGTCGATGATCGTCCGGGTGATGAGGATCAACAGGACCAGCATGGTGACCAGGAGCACGGTGGACAGCAGGATGAAGTCATAGTGCCAGGCGAGGATCCAGGCGGAGTTGGCCACCGAGGTGAGGGAGAACAGCACGCCGACCCGCTCGAGCAGGACCTGGCTGGGGGACCCGCCGTCGGTATCTCCCGCGCCGGCCCGGAACAGGCCGAGCTGGTAGAGCACATGGGCACCCAGGAGCAGGTAGATCACCCCCCAGATGGCGAAGGTGAGCCCGGCGGGGGCGAAGAGGTTCTGGTAGGCGTCCGACACACCCCCGGTGGTCCGTCCGTTGATGGGGAGGAGGTTGGCCAGGCCGTTGAGGCCGATCATGGCGAGATAGGTGACGACGACCAGCGCCTTGATGGCTGGCCGGGCTGTCTGGTGGGGCATCGGAGCGCCTTTCCTTGGTTGGTCACAGCATTACTCAAACCGTTTGAATATCAAATTGCGTTGTGCAAGTTGCGTCCTTCCCGAGGGTTGCCACCCCCGCCGTCGCCCCTCATGCTCGGAGGTGACGACCTCGCCCTCGGGGGTGAGGACGTCGACGGGAACGCCGCGCGCAAAGTGAGGGAGGTGGCCATGGACGCACATCGCGAGGCGCCAGGGTTGGACGAGACCACGCGCGAGTTGCCCATGTTCCCGCTCGGGTCGGTGCTGTTCCCCGGGATGCCGCTCCCGTTGCGCCTGTTCGAGCCGCGCTACCTCTCTTTGTTGGCCTCGGTCCTGGCCCAGGACGAGCCGGAGTTCGGCGTCGTCCTCATCGAACGCGGCTCCGAGGTGGGGGGAGGCGACGCGCGGTTCGGGGTGGGAACCATGGCTCGTATCGTCTCGGTGGAACAGGCGGAGGGCTCCATCGGGCTGGTCG
>DUOQ01000186.1 GCA_012838755.1 Propionibacterium sp.
CTGCCCGGCGTCGCGCCCGAGGCGGCCCCCCTCGCCGGCCGGGTCGCGGGCTGGCTCGGTGGCTTCCCCGGCTGGGCCTCGGACGCCGACGAGGCCGGACGTCCCGCGCCCGACCTCGTCGTGTGGTACCGCTCCTGAACCGCGGCTACAGGAGGGCTCCGATGATCCCTTCGGCAAAGTAGAGGATGAACGCGATCGCGACGACCCACAGCAGCGGGTGCACCTCCCGCGCCTTGCCGCTCGCGACCTTGATCAGCGCGTAGAAGATGAAGCCGGCGCCGATGCCCGCGGTGATCGAGTACGCGAACGGCATCATGACCATGGTGGCGAAGGCCGGGAAGCCCTCCTCGGGGTCGGTCCAGTCGACGTGGATGACCTGGCTGAGCATGAGGAACCCGACGAACACCAGGGCGGGCGAGGCCGCCTCGGAGGGGACCAGCTTGACCAGTGGGGCGAGGAACAGGCTGACCAGGAACGCCACTCCGGTGACGACCGAGGCCAGGCCCGTGCGGGCGCCCTCGCCGACACCGGCGGCGGACTCGATGTAGGACGTGTTGGACGACACCGAGCCGAGGCCACCGGCGATCGCGGCGACCGAGTCGACGACGAGGATCTCGCGGGTGCGCTCGGGGTTGCCCTCGGCGTCCAGCAGGTCGCCCTCGGCGCCCACGGCGACGATGGTGCCCATGGTGTCGAAGAAGTCGGCCAGCAGCAGCGCGAACACCGTCATGAACATGGCGATGGTGACCTCGGGGCCCGCGGTGAAGGCGCCGAACAGGTCGACGCGTCCGAGCAGGCTCAGGTCGGGCAGGCTGAACAGCGAACCGGTGACCGCGGGCACGTTGAGCGCCCATCCCGTGGGGTTCTCGCCCATGTTCTGGCCGCCGATCCCCAGCACCGACTCCAGGACCACGGCCACGACCGTCATCGCCACGATCGAGATCAGCATCGCGCCGCGGACGCGCTTGACGTACAGCAGCACGAGCAGGATGAGTCCCACCACGAACACTGCGATCGGCCAGCCGAGCAGGTGGCCCCCGATGCCGAGTTCGACCGGCGTCCCCGCACCCTGGCGGACGACGCCCGCGCCGGACAGGCCGACCAGCGTGATGAACAGGCCGATGCCGACCGCGATGCCGGTGCGCAGCGCGCGCGGGACCGCGCGGAACACGGCCTCACGGAAGCCGGTCAGGACCAGCACCAGGATGATGATGCCCTCCCACACGATGAGGCCCATCGCCTGCGGCCAGGTGACCTGCGGCGCGACGACGTAGGCGAGCATCGCGTTCAGGCCCAGACCCGTGGCCAGCGCCAGCGGGAAGCGGGCCACCGTGCCCATGAGGATGGTCACGATGCCGGCGACCAGCGCGGTCGCGGCGGCGACCATCGCGATGGTCGGCGGGATGTTCGCGGGGTCGGAGGCGGGCAGGCCGCTGACAAGGTTGCCGTTGACGTCGGGCATCGTGCCGATGATCAGCGGGTTGAGGGCGATGATGTACGCCATCGTGAAGAAGGTCACGAGGCCACCGCGGACCTCTTGGGCGACACTCGAGCCGCGGCGCGAGATGCCGAAGTACGCGTCGAGCCCGGACCGCGCGGGCGCGGGGGCTTGGGTGCTGGAAGACATGGCCGAACTCTAGGGCCCATCGGTACCGATGGATCGTACTGTCTCGCCGTTGCGGGTCAGTCGAAGAGGAGGTCCTGGGTCGTGATGGTGTCCCACACCGGACGCGGCAGGTCGACGCCACGCTGGGGCTCGACGACGTCGGAGTGCGCGCCGCACCCGTGGTCGATGCTCACCACCTGGGCGTCGCGCTGGGAGAACTCGTTGGCGCACACGCCGAACTGGCGGCCCAGGGAGCCGGACAGCCGGACGAAGTAGGCGCAGTCCTGGCAGGCCGCCGGCGCCTGGCGGGTCATGGCGTTGTGCGGGCCCCCGTCGCCGTCGATCCAGCGGTCGGCGGCCTCGTCCCGACCGAACACGCTCAGCACGCGCTCGCGGCCCAGGCCCAGCTCGGCCACGACGGCACGGGTGGCGGCCCACTCGGCGGGCTCGGCGTCCCGCGCGTTGTCACCGCCGGTGAAGCCGGCCTCGACGCGGGGGTCGTTGTCGGCGGTCGGCATGAGCACACCGGGGCCGACGTCGCCGGCCTCGATGCGGTCGGACCACGGCACCCACGCTGGGGCCACCAGGGCACCCTCGCCGGGCAGCATGACGACCTCGCTGACGGTCACGACCTTGGCGCGCGACGCGCGGGTGACCGCGACGGCCCAGCGCCACCCCACGTACCCGGGGTGGATCACCTCGAAGTAGTGGGTCGCCACGCGGGGACCCTCGGCGACCACGCCGACGTGGTCGCCGACACCCGCGACGTCGGCGCGGCCCTCGGCCGCGACGCGGGCGAGGTCGACGGCCTCCGCGCAGGCGGGATCCAGCTCGGGGGCCTTCACCCGGGGGGTCTTGACGGGGTTGACAGTCACGCTCACAACTCCAACTCGTCGGCGACCGCCCGCAGCACCTGCGCGGTCTTCGCGGCGTGCTTGCTGTCGGGGTGGCGGTGGCGCCGGTAGCCATTGCCGATGCCCTCGAGCATCTTGATCAGGTCCTCCACGATGACCGCCATCGTCTCGGGCGACTTCCGGGACGCCTTGGACAGCGAGACGGGCGCGTCCACCAGGCGCAGGGAGATCGCCTGCTCGCCCCGGCGTCCGTCGATGACGCCGAACTCGACGTGCTGGCCCTTCTTCAGGGTCGCCACACCGGCGGGCAGCGCTGAGGCGTGGACATACACCTCGTCGCTCCCGCCATCCTTGGCGATGAACCCGAAGCCCTTGTCGGCATCGAAGAACCGCACGCGGCCGGTCGGCATCTCACACACTCCTGGCAAGTCACACTCGTGGACCGTGCCAGCGTACCGGACACCCGCACCCCGCCGCCGGTCCGCGCCCATGGCGCTCGGGTAACCTGTGGGGGCATCGCGCGGAAGGAGGACCCGTGGCCCACTGGACCGACGGCCCCGAGTACGCGCCCACCGCGCGTCCCGACGTCTTCGTCGAGCCCGACGCCGCCGCCCTGGCCGATGACGCACCGGACGCCCCCGCCGGCAGACCCGCACCCCCGGGGGCCCAGCCCCACGGGTTCACCGCCCCGGACGCCCCGCCCCTGGACGCCCTCGTCCCCGACGCGGCCCCCGGGCGGGACCCCCGCGAGGCCTTCGACGTGGCCACCACCCCGATGACCTCGTGGTCGCC
>DUOQ01000014.1 GCA_012838755.1 Propionibacterium sp.
ACACCCACCTTCTCGCCCGGGCGCTTCTGGCCGGGGAACACGTCGTTGACCTCGTCCTCGCTCCAGCCCTGGCGGGAGATGCGCTGCAGCTCGTCGGTCTCCGGCTTGCGCTCGGCGGTGTAGGCGGTCGTTCCGCGTCGCCGAGGCCACGCCGCGCCTGACGAACATGACCCGTGGTTGGGACGGCATCCGGGTCGTGGACGTGGTCCCCGCCTGACGCCCACCCCGCACGGCGCTCAGCCGTAGGTGTCCCGCGGGCCACGCCCCTTCACGGTGCGTGGCCCGTGGCGCCAGCTCGGGGCCTCGGGCCCCAGGATCTGCACGCGCCGCACCGTGCCGTCACCCAGGGTGGCGTTCATCTTGGCCAGGATCTGCGGCGCCATCAGCCGCAGCTGGGCCGCCCAGTTCGTCGAGCTCGTGCGCACCACGAGCACGCGGTCCCTGTACGCCTCCGGCTTCGAGTGCTCCGCGACGGCCTCGCCGACCAGCTCGGGCCACCGCCCGAGCAGCAGGTGGACGTTGACCTGGGTCCCCCAGCCGCGCTCCTCGATCACGCCCTCGAGCGCCTGGCCCAGACTCAGCGGTTCGCCCTTCCCCTTGCCGGACGCCCCCCTCCGCGGCCCGGTCTTCTTGCGCTGTGCCTTCGGGGGCGGTCCGGGGACGTGCCGGCCGGCCGCGGCCGCGATCTGGCGCGCGAGGTCGAGCCCCGTCGGTTCGAACGGAACCTTCTCCACCGCGTCGTCGGACACGTCACCCATCGTCGTCCTTGGCGGGTGAGCCTGTCGAGCCCCCGGCGGCCTCCGGCGTGACGGTCCCCTCGTGGATGGTCCAGCGCCTGCCTGCCAGCGAGGCGGGCACGTCGGAGGCGACCGCAGCGGTGATGATCACCTGCTCGGCGCCGGCGATGCGCTCGGCCAGGCGGTCGCGGCGCACCTCGTCGAGCTCGGCGAACACGTCGTCGAGGATCAGCACCGGCTCGACGCCGTCGGCGCGCAGCAGCGCGTAGGCGCCCAAGCGCAGCGACAGCGCGAACGACCACGACTCCCCGTGGCTGGCGTACCCCTTGGCCGGCAGGTGCCCCAGGGACAGGACGAGGTCGTCGCGGTGCGGCCCGACGAGGGTGACGCCGCGGGCGACCTCCTCGTTGCGCCGCGCGGCCATCCGGCTCCTGAGCTGCGCGGCGACCTCGTCGCGCGTGCTCTCCAGGACGGGCCTCTCCACGGCCTCCCCCGGCCCGGGGTCCAGGCCCAGCGAACTCGACTTGTACGCGACCGTCGCATCGTTGTTGTTGGGCGCGATCGCCAGGTACGCCTCGGCGACGTGCGGGGCCATCTCGGCCAGGGTCTGCAGGCGCGCGGCCACGATCTCCCCGCCGAGGCGCGCGAGCTGCTCGTCCCAGACCTCGAGGGTCGCGGCAGCGTCGGGCGAGGTGGGCCCGCGGCGTCCGGACAGGGACTTCAGCAACATCGATCGCTGGCGCAACACCCGGTCGTAGTCGGCACGGACGCCTGCCAGCCGCGGCCAGCGCTGGGTGAGGAGGTCGTCGATGAAGCGGCGCCGGTCGGAGGGGTCGCCCTTGACCAGGGCGAGGTCCTCGGGCGAGAACAGCACGACGCGCAGGGCGCCGAGGATGTCGCGGACGCGGCGCAGCGGGCCGCGGTTGATGGAGGCCTTGTTGGGGCGTCCGGCGTGGATCTCGACCTCGAGGGCCAGCGCGCGGGTGTCGTCGAGTCCGGCTTGGACGCGGGCCCGGACGATGGCCCGGGGGGCACCGAACCGGATCAGCGGGGCGTCCGAGGCCACCCGGTGCGAACCGAGGGAGGCCAGGTACTCGACGGCCTCGACCAGGTTGGTCTTGCCCTGCCCGTTGCGCCCGGTGAGCGTGGTGACGCCGGGGGCCAGGTCGAGCTCGGCGAACTCCCAGGAGCGGAAGTCCGCCAGGCTCAGTTGGGTGACGAACAAGTCACTGGGGCAGGCGCATCAGCATGATGACGTGCTTGTAGTCGACCGACGGCTCACCGTCTAGCTCGACCAGCGGCGTCAGCAGGCAGGGCTTGCCGGGCGCGGTGAAGGCGAAGTTCACGTACGGGGTGTCGAGGGCGTTGAGCGCGTCGAGCAGGTAGTGCGGGTTGAAGCCGGCCGCGGTCATGGCCAGCCCGTTGCCGGTCTCGTCGACGACGGTCGCCTCGACGGCTTCGACGGCCTGGGCTTGGTCGCCCGTGGCGGCCTCGAGCGTGATGTGGTCGTCGTTGATGACCATGCGCAAGCTCGTGTTGCGCTCGGCGACCAGGGCGACGCGCTTGACGGCCGCGACGATCTCGGAGGTGTTCGCCCGCACGGTCACGCTCGGCTGGACGTTCATCAGGTGGCGGACCTTCGGGAACTCGCCGTCGAGCAGGCGGGTGGTGATCTGGCGGACGCCGTTGGTGCCCTCGCCCTCGAAGCCGATCAGGCCGTCGCCGCTCTCGCCGGACGACAGGCTGAGGGAGATCTTCTCCCCCGAGGTCATCGACTTCGACGACTCGGCGAGCACCTTCGCCGGGACGAGCGCGGCCGCCTCGGTGTTGCGCGAGGTCGGGTTCCAGGGCAGCTCCTTGAGCGCCATGCGATAGCGGTCGGTCGCGAGCAGGCTGAGCGTGTCGCCCTCGATCTCGACGCGGACGCCGGTGAAGACCGGCAGCAGCTCGTCGCGTCCGGCGGCGACGACGACCTGGGAGACGGCCTGGGCGAACGTCTCGGGGGTCACGGTGCCGGTCGAGACAGGCATCTCGGGCAGGTCGGGGTACTCGCCCACGGGGAGCAACTGCAGCGTGAACCGCGCCGAACCACAGGTGATCTCCATCTTGGAGGTGTCGGCCTCGAGGTCGACCGGCTTGGCGGGCAGGCTGCGGGCGATGTCGGCCAGCAGGCGGCCGGACACCAGGGCGACGCCCTCGTCCTGCACGTCGGCGGCGATCGTCACCTTGGCGGACGTCTCGTAGTCGAAGCCGGACAACACGACCTGGTTGCCGGCCGCCTCCATGCGCAGGCCCGCCAGGATCGGCACGCTCGGCCGGTTGGGCAGGCTGCGGGCCACCCACTGGACGGCGTCGGCCAGGACGTCACGCTCGACACGAATCTTCACTGATGCTCCCAGGTCACGGTCACGGTTCGCGCACCCCTCGGATGGCTCCTCGGGTGGCTGCTCCACCGATCCTATCCTGATCGCGATGCCTCGTTGGTTACCCACACTTGGGCAGGGTCGTGAGGTTGAGGAGATGGAGAAGTCTTTCTTTTCCTTGTCGTAGTAACGCCTGTGGATCCCGTGGATGTGCGCCGTTCCCCGTTGTCGCGTCGGCGATTCGCGAAGGACAACGGTGTGGGCAAGTCGGAATTACACGGGGAGGATTTGTGGAGGCATTTTCGAGGGTTCGGCGCCGTCCACAGGGGACCCCACTTGTCCACAGGGTTGTTGGGGAGAACTTCGGGAGCTGTCCACGGGGTGCGGGCGGCGGATTGTTCGGTGCGGGGGGTGCCGCGACACGCGGGTTGGTCACTCCCGAGGGGCTTCCTCACGCGTTTCTGGCGTGACAACGGTGAGTGTCGGCGCCACCGGGTGCCCTGGGTCGCCCTGGGACACGCCTCAGCGTGCCGAGGCGGCCTGCTTGATGCGGTTGGTGAGCTCGGTGACCTGGTTGTAGATCGTGCGACGCTCGGCCATCAGCTGGCGGATCTTCTTGTTCGCGTGCATCACGGTCGTGTGGTCGCGGCCGCCGAACAGGCGTCCGATCGCGGGCAGCGAGAAGTCGGTGAGCTCGCGGCACAGGTACATCGCGATCTGGCGCGCCGTGACCAGCACATGGGTGCGCGCCGGCCCGCAGAGGTCGTCGACGGTGATGTTGAAGTAGTTCGCGGTCTGGCTCATGATCAGCGGCGGCGTGATCTGGGCCTCGACGCCCTCGGGGATGAGGTCCTTCAGGACCTCCTCGGCCAGGCGCAGGTCGACGGCCTGGTGGTTCAGCGACGCGAACGCCGTCACGCGGATCAGCGCGCCCTCGAGCTCACGGATGTTCGTGGCGATCTTGTCGCCGATGAACTCCAGCACCTCGGGGCTGGCGTTCAGGTTCTCCGACGTCGCCTTCTTCCGCAGGATCGCGATGCGCGTCTCGAGGTCGGGCGGCTGGATGTCGGTCAGCAGGCCCCACTCGAACCGCGAGCGCAGGCGGGGCTCCAGGGCCTCCAGCGCCTTCGGCGGCCGGTCGGACGTCATCACGATCTGCTTCTGGGCGTTGTGCAGGGTGTTGAACGTGTGGAAGAACTCCTCCTGCGTCTGGATCTTGCTCTCCAGGAACTGGATGTCGTCGATCAGCAGGACGTCGATGTCGCGATAGGTGCGGCGGAACTCCACCGTCCTGTTCTCGGAGATCGCGTTGATGAAGTCGTTGGTGAGTTCCTCGGTCGACACGTACTTCACCCGCACCTGCGGGAAGTACTGGCGCACGTAGTGGCCGATGCCGTGCAGCAGGTGGGTCTTGCCCAGCCCCGACTGCCCGTAGATCATCAGCGGGTTGTACGACTTGCCGGGCGCCTCGGCCACCGCCACCGCCGCGGCGTGCGCGAAGCGGTTGGACGAGCCGATGACGAAGTTCTCGAACGTGTACTTGGGGTTCAGCCGGTCACCGTTGCCGATGCCGCTGGGCGCCCCGGTCAGGCCGACGCCCAGGTTCGGTGCCTCCAGGGGCAGCTCGGGGGACGCCGTGGGCTCGGTATCCGCGAGGTCGGTCTCGAGCGAGGAGTCGACGGACACGGCCAGGTGGATGGATCGTCCGTAGTGGTTGCCCAGCGTGGACTCGATCCAGTCGCGGTGACGCACGGCGACGCGCTCGCGGGAGAAGTCGTTGGGGACGGCGACGACCAGGGTGGACTCGTGCAACGCCAGCGGCTTGGCGGCCTTGACCCAGGGCTTGACCGGGTCAGGGGCGAGTTCGCACACCTGACTCCATGCCCCGACGAGGGCCGCGGACCCGTCCTGCGTCATGGATCACGTTCCCCTCGGTCGCGGCTTGGTCGTCCACACACGTGTCCACAAGGTGTGGACAACCCACGCTACCTGCCGCGGCCGCGCGGTGGGCGTGGGCTGCAACGCTCGTGCAGGGTACGGTATCCCCAAGCCGAGCGGACCGGCAAATGGTTTCGCGGCGGAGGTTTGTGATCGCCCGGCGTGTCGGCTCGACTTGCTCGTCCCCACCCGTCAGTTTGCCCAGACCCCCTCCCGACCCGTATCGTTGGACAGTCGCCGCCTCGGCGACGCCTGTGTCCGTGTGGGCACAGTCGATCCGCACCCGTGGTCACAGAAGTTAGGGAGATTGGCGTGAGCAAGCGCACTTTCCAGCCGAGCAACCGGCGTCGCAGCCGCACCCATGGCTTCCGCCTCCGCATGCGCACCCGCGCCGGGCGTGCCATCCTGGCGGACCGTCGCCGCAAGGGCCGCGTCCGCCTCGCCGGCTGACGCCAGCACCCATCGCGGTGTTGCCCGCCCCGCACCGACTGCGCGCCTCGGACGAGTTCCGCTCCGTGGTGCGCAGTGGCATCCGGGTGGGCAGGCCCACCCTGGTGGTGCACGCACTGCCCAAGCAGAGCCCGCCGTCCCGGGCGGGCTTTGTCGTGTCCAGGGCCGTGGGCAACGCCGTGACCCGCAACCGGGTCAAGCGGCGCCTCCGTCACCTCGTGGCGGACGCCCTCCCCTCGGCCCCCCAGCCCCTCGACGTCGTGGTGCGCGCACTGCCGCCCGCGGCGTCCGGCCCCCTCGTCGAGGACTTCACGTCGGCGTGGGGCGCCGCGCTCGCGAAGGTGGGGGCGGCCGTATGAGGGCGGTGACACCATGAAGTACCTGTTGATCGGGTTGCTGAAGGCCTACCGCGCGGTGATCAGCCCGCTGTACGGCGATGTCTGCAAGTTCTACCCCACCTGCTCGAGCTACGGCCTGGATGCGATCCGCACCCACGGCTCGATCAAGGGCACGTGGCTCACAGTGAAGCGCCTCGTGCGCTGCCATCCCTGGTCGCTCGGGGGTTACGACCCCGTACCGGCCGCCAACGCACAGAAGGTGCATCGTGTTTGACGCAATCGGTGGCTTCTTCAGCATGCTCATGGAGCCCATCTACTGGGTGATGTCGGGCATCCTGGTGGGTGCCCACTCCCTGTGGAGCATGGTCATGGACCCGAACTCCGGGTGGACCTGGGTGCTCTCCATCGTCTCCCTGACCGTGGTCGTGCGGACGCTGATGATCCCGCTGTTCGTGCGGCAGATCAACAGCTCCAGGGCCATGCAGCTCGTCGCGCCCAAGGCGCGCGCCCTCCAGGAGAAGTACGGCTCGGACCGCGAGCGGTACGGCCAGGAGGTCATGAAGCTCTACAAGGAGGAGGGCGTCAACCCCGCCGCCTCCTGCCTGCCGCTGCTGCTGCAGATGCCGGTGTTCCTGGGCCTGTTCTACGTGCTCAACGGCGCCGCTCGCGGCACGCCCGTCGGCACGTGGTTCGTCGAGCGCCCCGAACTGGTGGCCTCGCTGCAGAACTCGAAGATCTTCGGCGCCGAGATCTCGGCGACGCTGGCGCAGAACGGCTTCGTGGTGGGCCCGACGATGTTCGTCGCGGTCTTCCTCATCATCGCCATGACGGGCTCGCTGTTCTTCATGCAGCTCATGATGATGCGGAAGAACATGCCGCCGGAGTCGCTCGAGGGCCCGTTCGCGCAGCAGCAGAAGATGATGCTGTACCTCTTCCCGGCGATCTACCTGTTCACCGGTGTCGCCTTCCCCATCGGCGTGATGATCTACTGGCTCGCCTCGAACCTGTGGACGATCGGCCAGCAGTGGATCTTGATCCACAACAACCCCACCCCGAACACCCCGGCGTTCATCGACTGGGAGGAGCGGATGAAGGCCAAGGGCAAGGACCCGGCCGAGATCATCCGCAAGCGTGCGGCCAAGCGTCAGGGCAAGCGTGCCGGCGCCGCCACCGCCTCGAGTGACCCCACCAAGGTGGCCCGCCAGGGCTCCACCGCCAACACCTCCGCGCCCGCCACCTCGTCCGACACGCCGGACGCCGCGGGCCCGGCCGAGCCGACCGTCCGTCGGCAGCAGCCGCGCAAGCAGCCGCGCGCCAACCGCAAGCAGGCACGTCCGCGCAAGCCGGGCGCGCCCACGAAGGAGTGACACACATGAGCGAGGTCCAGGACACCACGGCCGAGTTGGTCGAGACCCCCCAGGTCGCGGACGAGATCGAGGCACCGGCCGCTGCGGCCGAATTCGTCGAGGAGCCCGTGCAGGACGAGGTCGAGCCGCCGCTGGCCGACCGGGCCGACGACGACGACGATGCCGAGGACGCCGAGGACGCCGACGCGGAGGCCCCCGAGGGCGAGGCCGCCCCCCGCATGAGCAAGCGCGAGGAGGGGCTGACCAACGAGGGCGAGATCGCCGCCGACTACCTCGAGGAGCTGCTCGACATCGCCGACCTCGACGGCGACATCGACACCTTCAACGAGGGTGGTCGTGCCCACGTGTCGATCATCACCGACTCCGAGGCCCTCGTGGGACGCGACGGTGAGGTGCTCGACGCCCTGCAGGAGCTCGCCCGCCTGGCCGTGATGACCGAGACGGGCCACCGTTCGCGGCTCATGCTCGACGTCGCCGGCTACCGCGACAAGCAGCGCGCCCTGCTGCAGGACCTCGCCGCCGACGCGATCGCCGACGTGCAGGAGCACGGCGAGTCCGTGCGCCTCACGCCCATGAACCCCTACCAGCGCAAGATCGTGCACGACGCGGTCGCCGCCGCCGGTCTGGTCAGCGAGTCCGAGGGCGAGGAGCCCAACCGCCGCGTGGTCGTCCTGCCCAAGGCCTGAGCCGTGGGGGTGCCCGAGGCCGCGGCCGGCGTCTTCGGCGAGGAATTGCCGAGGGCCGTGGCGTACGCCGACCTGCTGGCGACGCGCGGCGTCGAGTGGGGCCTGATCGGGCCCCGAGAGGTCGACCGCGTCTGGGACCGCCACGTCCTCAACAGCGTGGCCGTGGGTGTGGCGATCGAGCCCGGGGCGTCCGTCGTGGACGTGGGCAGCGGTGCCGGCCTGCCCGGCATCCCTCTGGCGCTCGCGCGCCCGGACCTCCGGGTGACCCTCCTCGAACCCCTGCTGCGCCGCGCCACGTTCCTCACCGAGGTGGTGGACGAGCTGGGCCTGGGTGACCGGGTCTTCGTCGTCCGCGGTCGCGCCGCCCCCGCCGGCGACAAGGACCCCTTGTCCCACCGCACCACCTACGACGTCGTCACCTCGCGCGCGGTGGCCCCGCTCCCCCGCCTGCTCGCCTGGTGCCTCCCGCTCCTGGCCGACGGTGGTGCGATCGTGGCCCTCAAGGGGTCCTCGGCCCGCGAGGAGGTGCGGGACGCCGCACGCGACCTGCGGCGCCAGGGCGTGGAGGCCGAGGTGCGACCCGTCGTGACCCACGAGGGCGCCGAGCCCACGATGTTGATCGTCTGTCGGAGGAGCGGGCGGTGAAGTCGTCCAGCCTGCACGCCCGGGTGGTCGACGCGGTCGGTGCCCGCATCGTCGCCGGGGACCTGGCGCCCGGGGAGACCTTCACCGTCCGCGAACTGGAGGAGGAGTTCGGGATCTCCCGGTCGGTGGCGCGGGAGGTCGTACGGGTGATGGAGAGCCTCGGGCTGGTTGCTTCCCGCACCCGGGTGGGTTGCACGGTGCAGGAAGCCTGGCTTTGGAACGCTCTCTCCCCCCAGGTGATCCGGTGGCAGATGCGCGGACCTTGGCGGGCCCTGTCGCTGGGGTCGCTGGTCGAGTTGCGTGCCGGGGTCGAGCCCGTTGCCGCCCGTCTGGCCGCGCGCCGGGCTAGCTGGAACCAGGTTCAGGTCATGGTGGACGCCGCCGCGCGCATGACCGACCTCGGCCACGAGGACCGGGGAACAGATCCGGGCTTCCTCGAGGCGGACATCACCTTCCACGAGGCACTGCTGCTCGCCACCGGCAACCCGGCCTACGCAGCCCTCGTCCCCACCGTGATCGCATGCCTGCGGGAGCGTAGCGAGGCCGGCCTCACTCCGGCCCGCCCAGCCGAGGTGAACCTGACCAACCACAGCGAGCTGGCCCTCGCGATCGGGCGCCGGGACGAGGATGCCGCCGAGCGGCTCGCCCGGGCGATCGTCACCGTCGTCTCCGACGAGACCCATCACTGAGGCAGGCCACCCGGCGGCGGGTGTCGTTGATCACGACAGGCGCAACATCACCTTGGACGACCCGGTGCCACGGTCGCCCGCGATCTTGAAGGCGCGGACGGCTTCGTTGATGTCGAACTCGTGCGTCATGAGGGGGCTGACGTCGACCGTGCCGTCCATGAGCGCGATCGCGTCGTTGATCTCGTCGACGAATCGGTAGGAACCGCGGTAGGTGATCTCGCGGGTCACCAGCTGGCCGAGGGCGACGGGTACCTCACCTCCTGGCAGGTTCCCGACCTGGATGACGGTGCCACCCCGACGGACGACCGCGAGGACCGAGCTGATCGACTGGGGGTTACCGGACGCCTCGATGACCACATCGACGTCCTCGGGGAGGTCATCGGTGCCGACCCGGACCACGGCGTCGGCGCCCATCGCGGTGGCGATGGCCAGCGCGGTCTCGGAAAGGTCGGAGGCGACGACGTGGGCGGCACCGAGGGCCTTGGCCGAAGCCACGGCCAAGGCTCCGATCGGGCCTGCACCGGTGACCAGGACCGTCTTGCCGGTGATGTCACCAGCCTGCTTGACGGCGTGGAGTGCGACACCGAAAGGTTCGGCCAGCGCCCCTTCCTTGGTGCTGACCCCCTCGGGCAGCGGACGCACCTGGTCGGGTCGGACGATCCGGTAACGGGAGAACCCACCCTGCTCGTGCGGCTGGAAGGCCGCGGACCCGAAGTAGCGCACCTGTGGCCACAGGTTGGTGCGTGGGAGCAGGTCCTCGACGACGTCGAACTCGCCGACAAGCGTGGCTGGGTGGACCGTCACACGGTCCCCCACGGTGAACCCCGTGACGTCGGGGCCGAGGGCGGCGATGGTGCCGGCGACCTCGTGACCCAGGACGAGCGGCTCGCGGAGCACCGCAGTGCCGGAGACGCCGCTGCGGACGTAGGTGACGTCGGAGCCACAGACCCCACCCCACTCCATTTCGACCAGGACATCATTCGGGCCCACTTCGGGGTCGGGGAGTTCGTCGACCCGCAGGTCGCCGGCGGCGTGAACTACTACTGCCTTCATGGTTGTTCTCTTCTCTCGGCTCAGAGCATCTTCTGGATCTGGTCCCACAGGCCCAGCGCACCGACGGCGAAGACGGCGATGGCGGAGATCCACAGGTAGACGTACCAAGGGGCGTTGCCCCGGATGCGCGGGTCGGTCTCGGTCTTGTTCAGGTAGAGGGTGGCGACGACGACCGCCATCAGGAACATGGCGTTGCCGATGCCGGCGATGATGACGGCTGCCAGCGGGGCGCGGAAGATGATGGCGAACAGGCCCCAGATGATCGGGAGGCCGATGACCAGGGCGCGCATCCAGCGGTCGCGCTTCGCGGGGTTGGTCCAGGAGAAGACGCCGAACACGGCGAGGGTGTTGGTCACCTGGCGGGCGAAGCCCGGGGCGTTGGCGAGGATCGTCTTGAACAGCGCGATCGCGGCGCCGATGAGGAAGATGCCCCCGACCCAGCCACCGGCGGTGTCTGTGAAGATGCGGGAGATGACCTCGAGCACCTCGTTGCCCTTGGGGATGAGGCCCTGCGGGTGGAGGACGGCGGCACCGAGCACGTAGAAGGCGGCGGTGGAGGTGGTGTAGATGGCCCAAGAGATCCAGGCGTCGATCTTCATGACGCGGATCCAGCCGCGAGCACGCTCGGCCCAGGCCTCGGAACCATCGTTCGGGCCGGTCCAAGCGGCGTAGCCCTTCTCGACGACCCAGTAGGTGTAGGCGGTGATCTCACCGGCGCCGACGCCGGTCATGCCGAACATGGCGAGGGCGACACCCATCGCGCCGGCAGCGATCTGGAAGGTCAGGCCAGAGCCCAAGTCGGCCGCGGACCAACTGAAGGGCGTGAACTGGACGCCGAAGAGCATCGCGACCGCACCGGCGGTGACGAGGAGGACCAGCACGGTGGCGACCTTCTCGACGATGTCGTACTTGTTGGCGGCATGGATGGCGATGGCGAGGATGACCATGAGGGCGATCCAGAACCCGAGGGAGGCCACGGACAAGGGGTCACCTCCGATGGGCAGGATCATCGACATGGCCAGGGCCGCGGCACCCAGCACTCCGCCCTGACCGATGATGATCTGGATGAACATGAGCAGGCCGATGTAGGAGATCCATCCGCGGCCGGCGATCTTGGGGGGAACTTGGTCGTAGCCCGTCATCGCAGCCTTGCCGGTGGAGATCGACCAGCGGGCGAGCTCGATCTGCACCGCGACCTTCACGAAGGTCGAGAGGAAGACGAGCCACAGGAGCATGAAGCCGACCTGGGCGCCGAGGGTCGTCGCGGTGAGGAGCTCACCGGAGCCGACGACGGCTGCCGAGGTGACCATGCCGGGGCCGAGGTAGCGCAGGCTACCGGCGAAACCGGTCGGCGGCTCCTGAATGGACGCGGCGGTTGGCGCGTAGGGGTCAATGTTGACCTGCTCCGGTGGAGTGGGTGTGGAGCTGTGTGACATGGGCGTTGCTCTCTGTGAGGGACGACGGCGACCCGCATAACATATGCTGAGAAGTTACTTAATAATCATACGAATAGACCAGTGGAGGTCAAGGCTGTTGCCACAGTTGGCTTGGCAGGCTCGGCCCGCAGACATCTCCTGGGGCCCCGGGGGTATCGGCTCATGCGTGCGGATAGGGTCGGGAGCATGCGCCCCGTTGACCATGTCCTACGAGTCTTCACCGATGCCGAGGGCCGCTTCGGCAACTTCTTGGGGGTCTTCCTCGACACCGCCGCCTGGAGCGACGAGTTCTGCCAGTCCCGCGCGGCCGACCTGGGCTTCAGCGAGACGGTCTTCCTGGACGATGTCGCAACCGCCCGGATGCGGATCTTCACCCCGACCGTGAAGCTCGCCTTCGCCGGGCACCCCACGGTGGGTGCCGCCTGGCTCATCGACCACCTGGGCCACGAGGTGCACGACCTGCAGTGTGACGTGGGCACCGTCTACAGCGTCGCGACCCAACTGGGCGCCACCGTGCTCGCCGACCCCGCGTGGAGCCCGGGGATCGGTCTCCGGCAGGTGGGCTCCCCCGACGAGGTGGACGCCCTCACGCCGTGGGAGGGTTCGCGGGAGTACGTCTGGGCCTGGATCGACGAGGCCGCCGGCACCGTCCGCGCGAGAGGGTTCGTGGACGCGGTGGGCATCCCTGAGGACGAGGCGACGGGATCGGCCGCGATCCTGCTGGCCGCGCACCTGAACCGCGCGCTGCGCATCAGCCAGGGAGCCGGCTCCCGCCTGGACGTGGGCCCCACCCACACCGGCAAGGTTGCGCTCAGTGGCGACGTAGCAATGGACCGATAAACAGCTATATCGACACAGTGACCCAGCGTCCTGGGGGCTGTGCGCGTGGGCGTCCCTCGTTCGTGTCGGAGGGTCCGGTAGATTGTCGGGGTCAACACGTTCCTGAAAGGACGGCCCTGTGACGTCTGCCCCCCCTTCCCCACGGAGAGCTGCGTTCGACGTTCCCGAACACGCTGCCACTCAGCCTGAGGCACCGGACGACCTGGCCATCGAAGTTTCACGTGAAACGTCCGGGGCACTCCCCCAGCCGGGGTCCCCCCGCATCATGGTGGTCGCCAACCAGAAGGGTGGGGTAGGTAAGACCACCACGGCCGTGAACATCGCGGCAGGCCTCGCCATGGGCGGCCTCAAGGTGATGGTGGTGGACATCGACCCCCAAGGGAATGCCTCGACAGCTCTCGGTATCGAGCACGGCGAAGGTACCCCGGGCACCTACGAGGTGTTGGTCGACCAGGTCCCGATCGTCGACGTGCTCCAGCGCTCCCCCGACCTGCCCGGCATTTGGGTCCTGCCGGCGACGATCGACCTTGCCGGGGCTGAGATAGGCCTCGTGGCCACGGTTTCACGTGAAACACGGATGAGAATGGCGCTCGACGCCTTCTTCGACCACTACCACGTGGACTACGTCATCATCGACTGCCCGCCCTCCCTTGGGTTGCTGACCCTGAACGCACTGGTGGCCGCCCACGAGATCATGATCCCCATCCAGTGCGAGTACTACGCCCTGGAGGGTGTCACCCAGCTCCTCCGGACCATCAACCTCGTCAAGGGACGGCTGAACGACGGCCTCGTCCTTTCGACCGTGCTGCTCACCATGTATGACGGACGCACGAACCTCGCCTCCCAGGTGGCCGACGAGGTGCGGAAGCACTTCGCACGCGAAACGTTGGACACGGTGATCCCTCGCTCGGTGCGCATCGCCGAGGCCCCGTCGTACGGCCAGACGGTCTTGACCTACCAACTCAACTCCGTCGGCGCCCAGGCGTACAAGGCAGCAGCGCAGGAAATCGCCGAGCGCGGCGCAGTCGGATACTGAACGAAAGGCACCTCACCATGGCAGTACCTCGCCAGCGGAGCGGACTCGGGCGTGGCCTCGGGGACCTGATCCGACCGACCGGCCCCGAGCCCGAGACGTCCGCTGCCGCCTCGGGCCCAGAGCATGAGCGCGACCTCGTCGCGGCGCCCGAGGGGGCCAGCTTCGCGGAGATCCCGGTCGAACAGATCGTGCCCAACCCGCGCCAGCCGCGCCAGGTGTTCGACGAGGACGACCTCAACGAGCTGGTTGAGTCGATCCGCGAGGTCGGCCTGCTCCAGCCCATCGTGGTCCGCCGGCAGGACGACGGTTACGAACTCGTCATGGGTGAGCGGAGGCTCCGGGCCACCCGTCAGGCCGGTTTGTCGACAATTCCCGCCATCGTGCGGGACACCGCCGAGCACGATCTGCTGCGCGACGCCCTTCTGGAGAACCTGCACCGCGTCCAGCTGAACCCGCTCGAGGAGGCCGCGGCGTACCAGCAGATGCTGGACGACTTCGGCTGCACCCAGGAGGAACTGGCCACGCGGATCAAGCGGTCCCGACCCCAGATCTCCAACACGATCCGCCTCCTGCGCCTCCCGGCGCCGGTGCAGCGACGGGTGGCGGCGGGCGTTCTCTCGGCCGGGCACGCCCGAGCGCTCCTCGTCCTCGCTGACCCGGTGGAGCAGGAGCGCCTGGCCCAGCGCATCGTGGCCGAGGGGCTCAGCGTGCGCAGCGTCGAGGAGATCGTGGCCGTGGGGGAGCGCGGCACCCGTCCCCCCCAGACGCGGGCTGCCCGGACGCCCTCCCCCCGGGCCGTCCACCTGGCCGAGACCCTGACCGACAGCCTCGACACCCGGGTGAACGTCCAGATCGGCAAAACACGTGGACGCATCACCATCGAGTTCGCCGGCGAGGAGGACCTCGACCGCATCCTCGTGGTGCTGCGCGATGGCGTGCAGATGAAGTGATTTAGTGAGACAACGCTTTATCGACAAAGAGTCTCATCTGTCGGAGGCAATGGAGAGGTGCCTGAACTCGGGCGTGGAGTGATTGAGAAGTGCGCAATCACCATGCGTCCAGAAGCATCCTCGTGGCTCGACGGTGAGGCGCGAGGAGAGTGGGTCGCCGGGAGGCCCGTGTGGGGCCCGCCCCGGGACTCAGTTCGAGGCGGGGGACGCGAGCGCGGCGAGTCGGCCGCGAACATCCTTCGTGGCGTAGTGCTCGGCCACGAACGACAGGAACGGGATGGTGCCGGCCAAGGCGATCAGGATCAGGCGCAGCCAGGGCCAGCGCACGCGGCGTCCGAGGTCGTAGGCCGTGATCAGCAGCACCATGTAGAGCCAGCCGTGGGGGACACCCGTGGCGACCACCACGACGTCGTTGTCGCCGACGTACTTCAGCGGCATGCCGACCACGACCAGGACGACCAGCAGGATGCCGACGACGTAGGCCATCACCCGGTAGCGCAGCAGGGCCCCCTTGATGCCGGGGACCTCGTCGTGTTCGATCGGGCTGTCGTCGAGCGACATGCTCATGCGGTTGCATCCTTCCTGGTTGCTTCGAGGGCGGCCGCTTCCTGCGCCTTGCGCTCGCGGACGCCCAGGCTGTGGGCCAACTTGATGGCCATGCCGAGGCCGAAGGCGGCGAACACCCACCACTGGAGCGCGTAGCCGCTGTTCTGGGCCGATCCCTCACCGGTCGGCAGGGATACGGGGGCGTGGGCGAGGCCGTGGTCCGCGGCGTCCCCTTCGCCGAGGGTCACGAAGCCGGGAACGAGGTTCGTCCACTCCTGAGCCAGCGCCGGCATGCGCACCGAGGCCAGTTGGCCGTCGGGGACCTCGACGTTGATGCCGCGGTCGTCCTTGACGTCGCCCTCGCCGGGCAGGAACAGGCCCAGTTCGTGCCGTTCGCCGGGGGGCGGCGCGGGGATGGCGTCCTCGCTCGGGGCGAGGCCGCGCACGACGGGCAGGATCCGCCCGTCGGACACTTCGAGGGCGGCCAACACCCGGTAGGAGCCGTCGGTGGGGACGAGGACCTGGTGGTCGGGCAGGTAGGTGCCGGCGATCGTGACCTGCTTGCCGTAGATGTCGCGCAGGCGCGCGTCGTCGCCGAGGTACTCCTCGAACGCCACGGCGGGCTGGGCGGCGCGGTCCTCGACGGTCTTGTTGCCCTTGTCGACGAACACCTGCATCTGCCACAGGCCCAGGAACACCATCACCAGGGCCCCCACGACGCCCACGGTCAGGATGACGAACTGCTTCAGGCGTGTGCTCATGCCGTCCCGGTTCCCGTCGCGCGCCGCCGGGCCACGGTGACCAGCGCCGAGCAGACGTCGGCGAACGACGCGTCGGACGCCTCGATCGCCAGCGGGAGCAACGACGTGTCGGTCATGCCCGGGGCCACGTTCACCTCGAGGAACACCGGCTCCCCGTCGCACACGATCATGTCGGTGCGGGACAGGTCGCGCAGGCCGAGCGCCCCGTGGGCGGCCAGGGCCAGCTCGGCGCAGCGGTCCGCCTGGTCGGCGGGCAGATCGGCGGGCGTCACGAAGCGGGTCTCGCCCGCGGTGTAGCGGGCGGTGTAGTCGTACACCCCCGAGCGCGGCTGGATCTCCACCGCCGGCAGGGCGCGTGGCCCGTCCCCGAGGTCGATCACCGACACGGCCACCTCGACGCCCTCGATGAACTCCTCGACGATCGCGATCTCGCCGTAGGAGAAGGCGGCCACGATCGCGGCCGGCAGCTCGGACGCCCCGGCCACCTTGGCGCAGCCGAGCGCCGACCCGCTGCGGGCGGGCTTCACCATCATCGGGAACCCGATCTGGTCGCCCAGGGCGGCGATCAGGTTGGCGGCACCCAGTTCGCGGAACATGTCGTGGGGCAGGGACGACTGCCGCGGCGTCCGGAAGCCGGCCGCGCGCACGGCGACGACGGGGGTGGCGACCGCCTTGTCGAACGCGATGCGGGACGCCGGCCCGGTCGAACCCACGTAGGGGACGCCGAGCAGGTCGAACACCGAGCGCAGGGCGCCGTCCTCGCCGGCACCGCCGTGCAGCACGGGGAAGACCACCGGGTCGTCGACGGAGGCGATCGTGTCGATCAGCGACGCGTTGACGTCGGCCTCGAGCACCGTGTGGCCGGTGTCGCGCAGGGCCTGGGCGACCCGGCGTCCGGACCGCAGGGAGACGTCACGCTCGTGTGACAGCCCGCCGGCGAGGACGATGACGTTGTCGGACACTGCTGTCTCCTTAGCTGATGTCGGGCGCGGGCCCGATGTTGCGGGTGTGGCGGGCGACGTCGGGGCCGAGGCCGAACGTGGCGTGCATCTCGAGCTCGTCGGCGATGGCCTTGCCGAGGCGGCGCGTGCCCTCATAGATGCGCTCGGCCGTGGGGAAGCAGTACGACAGGCGCATGTTCCGGCTGCCGAAGCCGTCGGCGTAGAAGGCGGTGCCGGGCACGTACGCCACGCGTTCGTTCACGGCGCGGGGGAGCAGCGCCTGGGAGTCGAGGCCCTCGGGCAGCGTCACCCAGACGAAGAACCCACCGTTCGGGGTGGTCCACGTCGTGCCGGGGGGCATGTGGGCGGCGAGGCCCTCGAGCATGGCGTCGCGGCGGGCCTGGTACATGCCCCGGAAGCTGTCGATCTGGCCGCGCCAGTCGAAGTTCTCGAGGTAGTTCGTGATCGCGAACTGGCTGAAGACGGGCGGGGACAGCACCGCCGCCTCCTGGGCGATCGTCAGGCGCTCGCGCACCGCGTGCGGGGCAAGCACCCAACCCACCCGGAAGCCCGGGGCGAAGGTCTTGGAGAACGACCCGAGGTAGATCACCTGGTCGTCCATCGAACGCATCGCGTCGATCGGCTCGCCCTCGATGGTGAGCAGGCCGTACGGGTTGTCCTCGACCACGACGAGGCCGAGCTCCTGGCAGACGGCGAGCACCTCGCGGCGGCGCTCCAGCGGCTGCGTGATGCCCGTGGGGTTGTTGAAGTTCGGGATCGTGTAGAGGAACTTCACCGCCCTGCCCGCGGCGCGCAGGCTCACGATCGCCTGGCGCAGGGCCTCGGGGACGAGCCCCTGGTCGTCCATCTCCACGTGGTGGATCTGGGCCTGGTAGGCGTTGAAGGTGCCCATCGCGCCGACATAGCTCGGCGCCTCGGCGAGGATGACGTCACCCGGGTCGATGAAGATGCGCGTCACGAGGTCGAGGGCCTGCTGGCTGCCGCAGGTGATGACGACGTCGTCGGCGTTGGCGGCGATCGCCTCCTCGGCCATCACCTCGACGATCTTCTCGCGCATGAACAGCTCGCCCTGGCCGGAGCCGTACTGCATCGCCTGGACGCCGTGGGTGCGGACGAGGTCGTCGAAGCTGGCGCCGAGGTCGGCGAGCGGGAGGTCGGCGATGTTGGGCATGCCCCCGGCCAGCGAGACGACCTCGGGGCGGTTGGCGACGGCGAAGAGAGCTCGGACGGCCGATACCGTCATGGATCCGGTGCGGTCTGCATACTGGTCGATGTAGGGGTCCAGTCGCGTGTCGCGGCGGGACGGTTCGAGAGAGCTCACCCGGCCATTGTCCCACTTCGCGGGCGGGGGGCTGAACGGAGGTGCACGTGCGGTCACTCGTGGCCCTGGACAGTGTCGACCTGCGCACCCTGGCCTGCCCGTGGTGCGGCCGGGTGCCGCAGCGCGCCACCTTCGGTTGGAAGGCGGTCCGCGACGGGAAGGTGGTGGGGGTGCTGGCCGCGGCGCCGGCGTCCGAGCTCGGTGGGCCGTACCCGCCCGGGTCGGTGGTCGTCGTGCAGGCCTGGGTGCGCCGCGAGGACGTGCGTGAGCTGATCGGCACCCAGCTCGTCCATCGGGCGGCCGCCGCGCTGATCAACCGCCGGGTGCGCTGCGTGGTTGCGCCGGGCACCTACGGGGTGCCCGACTGCCGCCACCTGCCCGGGGCGTTCCTCGACAAGCTCGGCTTCGCGGAGTCCATCGCGGGTCGCCAGTGGCGCCTCGACCTGCGCCGCACGGTCGTTGTGCCGGACGCCGTGCGCTCGGCCGTGACGGGCTTCGCGCGGCTGCTGCGCCCGGGGCGTCCGGCTCCGGCGGGACGGACGGGGCGCGGAGCGCACGGATCGTAGGTCGTCTGGATCCTTCGGTGGACGAAACCCACTCAGGCGAGTGGGTTTGGCACGCTCACGGGCTGTTCTGCGCCCCCAAGCCACCCCGGTGAGTGGCTTTCGTCCGTGGCCAGGACTCGTGGCCCCAAGCCTGGCCCCACGGATGGGGACGCAACAGGGGGCGAGCCCGAAGGCCCGCCCCCTGATGGGTGTGAACGGTCAGCGCTCGTCCATGGCGACGTAGTCGCGCTCGGTGTGACCCACGTAGATCTGCCGCGGGCGGCCGATCTTGTTGGTCGGGTCCATGATCATCTCGCGCCACTGGGCGATCCAGCCCGGGAGGCGGCCGATGGCGAACAGGACGGTGAACATGTCGGTCGGGAAGCCCATCGCGCGGTAGATGAGGCCCGTGTAGAAGTCCACGTTCGGGTACAGCTTGCGCTCGATGAAGTACGGGTCGCTCAGGGCGGCCTCTTCGAGCTCCAGCGCGATGTCGAGCAGCTTGTCGTCGCCACCCGCACGGCTGCGGAGGATCGAGTCGGCGTGCTTCTTGATGATGGCCGCGCGCGGGTCGTAGTTCTTGTACACGCGGTGGCCGAAGCCCATCAGGCGCTCGTTGGAGCCCTTGTCCTTGACCTTGTTGACGTACTCCTTGGTGGAGATGCCACGATCGGCGATGTCGTCGAGCATCTCGAGGACGGCCTGGTTGGCGCCACCGTGCAGCGGGCCGTACAGGGCGTTCACGCCGGAGGACACGGACTGGTAGAGGTTCGTCTGGGCGGAGCCGACGAGGCGCACGGTCGAGGTGGAGCAGTTCTGCTCGTGGTCGGCGTGCAGGATCAGCAGGACCTCCATGGCCTTCACGATCTCGTCGTCGATCTCGTAGGGCTGCGTGACGCTGCCGAAGGACATGCGGAGGAAGTTCTCGACGTAGCTCAGCGAGTAGTCGGGGAACAGGGTCGGCTGTCCGACCGAGTTCTTGTAGGAGTAGGCGGCCAGCGTGGGCACCTTCGCCATGAGGCGGTGGGTGGCCATGTCGATGCGCTCCTCGTCGAAACCGATGGTCTCGGGGGAGAACAGGCCCAGCGCGGTGATCCCGGCCGAGAGCACGGGCATCGGGTGCGAGCGGCGCGGGAAGATGCGGAACATCTCACGGATGCGCTCGTCGACCACCATGTGGTTGGCGACCTTCTCGGTGAAGTCGGACAGCTGCTCCTTGGAGGGGAGCTCGCCGTACAGCACCAGGTACGAGGTCTCGAGGAAGGTCGACTTCTCGGCCAGCTGCTCGATCGGGTAGCCCCGGTACTGCAGCACGCCGGCGTCGCCGTCGATGTAGGTGATGGCCGACTTGCAGACCGCCGTGTTGGCGAAACCGATGTCGAACGTCGTGTCGCCGGTCTGGGCCATCAACTTGCTGATGTCATAACCATTGTTGCCCTGGGTCGCCTGCACGAAGGGCAGTTCCAGGTTCTTTTCGCCAGCGGAGAATGTGGCAGGGGTCGTCATTGAACTCCTCCTTTGTGAGGCCGATGGTCACTCAAGCGTCACACTACAGGCAGGGTGGAAGCACCCGCCAAACCGTTTCTCCCCCCGCAGCCGGGGATGTAGTTGACACTTCAACCATCGAGGCAGTAAGGTTGAACCCACAAGCAAACGGGAGGACACACATCATGTCGCAGCTCGCCGAGCTCAAGGGGACCTACGTCCTCGACCCATCGCACACCACCATCGGCTTCGTGACCCGTCACGCGATGGTCACCAAGGTCCGCGGCTCCTTCGAGGAGTACAGCGGCACCGCCACCATCGACGGCGCCAACCCGTCGGCCTCGACCCTGGACGTCGACATCAAGGCCGCCTCGATCAGCACCCGCAACGAGGACCGTGACACCCACGTCCGCTCGGGCGACTTCCTCGACACCGAGACCTACCCCGAGATCACGTTCCGGGGCACGGACTTCCAGGTGAAGGGTGACGTCGTCGACGTGACCGGCGACCTGACGATCCGGGGCGTGACCAAGCAGATCACGATCCCCTTCGAGTTCCAGGGCGCTGCCAAGGACCCGTTCGGCAACAACCGCATCGGCTTCGAGGGCGAGACCACCATCAGCCGCGCTGACTTCGGCCTCACCTGGAACGCCGCGCTGGAGACCGGTGGCTTCCTGGTCGCCGACAAGGTCGTCCTCGAGTTCGAGGTGTCGGCCATCGAGCAGGCTGCCTGACCTGTCGCAGGACCCCGGTCGTGCAGCCTCCTGGGGGTGGGTTGGCTCCGACCGGACGCCGAGGGGCGGTTCCTTCACGGGAACCGCCCCTCGTGCGTTGTCCGGTGGTGGACGCTCCGGCCAGAGTTGTCCACAGGCTTGTCCCCAGCTGGGGACAAATCACAGGCGTGTAGTTCGGCGGGACGGCGCTCCGCTCAGGCGTCGATCTCGGTCTCGGTCCCGGGGTCGCTGTGCACCATGTCCTTGCCCTCGGCAGCCTCCTGGAAGGCGGCCAGGGTGTGGGCGACGACGGCATCGATCTCGTCCTCGGTGATCACCAGCGGGGGAGCGAACCGGATGGTGTGGCCATGCGTGTCCTTGGCCAGGACCTCCTTGACCATGAGCCGGTAGCACAGCTCCTTGGCGGTGCCGAACTGTGGCTCGACGTCGACGCCCAGCCACAGCCCGACCTGGCGGATCTCGGTGGCCCAGCCGTTGTCCAGCAGCGGCTGGAGGCCGGCGCGGAACCGCGCGCCGAGCGTGACGGCCCGGGACTGCATCTCGCCGGTCGACAAGAGCTCGATCACGGCCGAGCCGATGGCGCAGGCGAGCGGGTTGCCGCCGAACGTCGAGCCGTGTTGGCCCGGCTGGAACAGCCCGAGCACGTCGCGATCGGCGGCCACGGCCGACAGCGGCATGATGCCGCCGCCGAGGGCCTTGCCGAGCACGTAGATGTCGGGCACGACGCCCTCGCGGTCGCAGGCGAACGTCGCGCCGGCGCGGCCGAGCCCGGCCTGGATCTCGTCGGCGATCATCAGGACGCCGAGGCGCCGGGTCACCTCACGCACGGCCGTCAGGAAGCCCTCCGGCGGCACGATGACGCCGGCCTCACCCTGGATGGGCTCGAGCAGCACGGCGACGGTGTCGTCGTCGATGGCCGCCTCGATCGCCTCGGCGTCCCCGAACGGGACGTGGACGAAGCCCGGCGTGTACGGCGAGAACGACTTGCGCGCGTCGGGGTCGTTGCTGAACGAGATCACGGTGGTGGTGCGGCCGTGGAAGTTGCCCTCCATCACGATGATCTTCGCCCGGCCCTCGGGGACGCCCTTCCTCTCGTAGCCCCACTTGCGGGCGGTCTTGATGGCCGTCTCGACGGCCTCGACGCCGGTGTTCATCGGCAGGACCATCTCCTTGCCGCACAGGTCGGCCAGTGCCTTCACGAAGGGCCCGAACGGCTCGGAGTAGAACGCCCGCGAGGTGAGCGTGACCTTGCCCAGCTGCTCCTGCGCGGCGGCCAGCAGGGCGGGGTGCCCGTGGCCGAAGTTCACCGCGGAGTAGGCGGCGAGGCAGTCGATGTAGTCGTTGCCGTCGAGGTCGGTGACATGGGCGCCCCGCGCCGATGCGATCACGACGGGTAGCGGGGAGTAGTTGTGTGCCCCGTAGGTCTCGACCTCGTCGATCGCTGCCTTCTGTCGCTGCGAGCGCGGCTCCAACGCCATGTCGCCTCCCCTTTCGCGGCCGGATCGGGCCAGTGGGGGTCCGACCAGTGAGAGCAAAATTCTATCATTTTCACCATCCCGCACCGCAAAAAATCACGCCTGTTCCCCTCGCCCCGACATTCGGAACGCCTTGGCGATGTGGAGCCGCTTGTCGTACGAGATCGAACCCTGTCGGAACAGGCGCACGCCGGCCCACAGGAACAGCCCGGCCATGGCGAACAGCACCGCCATCACCCCCAGGCCCTCGGCCAGGGAGAGGCTGCCCATCGCATTGCGCAGCAGCGCGGTCACCGGCGAGGTGAGCGGGAACCACGTCAGGAACTGCGACACCGCACTGCCGGGGTCGTTCAGCACGAGGGTGGCCGTGTACAGCGGCAGGAACATCGCCAGGATCACGGCACCGAACGCCGAGCCGGCGTCCTTCGCCGTCGGCATGACCGACCCGATCGCCACGAGCAGCCCGGTGAACAGCAGGAAGCCGCCGACGAACAGCCCGGCCGCCACCAGCATCCGCGCCGGGTCGACCACGATCGGTTCGCCCGCCAGGTCCAAGCCCTCCATCCCGGACGCCGTGGCCATCGCCCCGCCGCCCGCCAGGGCGGGGATGAGCAGGCCCGCCAGCGTGACGGGGACGATGAGCACCAGGGCCTGGATGATGCCGACCAGCAGCACCGCGACCACCTTGCCGATGATGAGCACGCGCGGGTCGAGCGTGGTCAGGATCATCTCGGTGACACGGTTCTCCTTCTCCTCGACGGTGATGTTGAGCATCTGTTGGCCCAGCATCAGCACGGCCATGTAGAGCAGGACCAGGAACAGGGCGGGCGCGATCACGCCGCCCAGACCGGCGCTGCGCTCGCCGTCCTTCCACAGCTCGGCCTGGGTGTCCACCGAGGTCAGCACGGAGGTCAGCACGGGGTCGCCGATGCGTTCGGCGGCCGAGGCCTCGACCAGGTCGCGCGCCACCACGTGCCACTGACCGGACGCGATGGGCCCCAGGTCGGCGCCCACGATGCGCACCGGTTCGGTGGAGGGATCCGCCGGGACGTCGAGGTGCAGCTCGGCGTTCCCCTCACGCACCGCCCGGGCCGCGCCCTCGGCGTCCGTGGTCAGGGTGCCGCCGAGGTCGGCCGCGACGGCCGGGTCGACGATGCCCGAGGCGTCGGTGTAGGTGAAGCTGACGACCTGCTCGCGCTGGGCGTCCACGGAGGCGATGGTGCTGGCGTTGCTGAACCACATGAGCGCGAAGACCACGGCCATGAGCAGCGGGATGCTCAACGACGTCAGCCAGAATGAGGGCTTGGTCAGCGTCCGCCGCACCTCGAAGGCGATCACGGTGCCGATGTTGTGCAGCTTCATGCCGCCACCCCCTGATCGGGCGCGTGCCCGTAGACCTTGAGGAACACCTGCTCCATCGACGTGCGTGACGCGTCGAACGTGCGCAGCTCGACCCCGGCGTCCACGAGCCGGCGCAGCAGGGCCTGGGGGTCGGTGTCGGGGGCGAGCTCGAGCTCGGCGTAGTTGCGTTCGAGGGTGAGGGGACGCCACCCGTCCGCCTCGGGCAGCGTGCCCGAGAAGTGGAGCCGGACGATGCCCGAACCGTAGGCGTCCTGCACGTCGGCGACGGTGCCGTACGCCTCGGCCCGGCCGTCCTTCAGCAGCAGGACGCGGTCGCAGAGGCGCTCGACCTCCTCCATCTGGTGGGTGATGATCACCACGGTCGCGCCGGCGGCACGCTGGGCCTCGATGAGGTCGAGCAGCAGGCGCCGGTTCACCGGGTCGAAGCCCTTGGTCGGCTCGTCGAGGATCAGCAGGGAGGGGTCGTCCATGATCGTGACGCCGAGCTGCACCTTCTGCTGCTGACCGCCGGACAGGGTGGTCAGCTTCGCGTTCGCCTGGTCACTCAGGCCGACCCGGTCGAGGTAGTCCTGGCTCCACAGGGCGGCGTGCGAGCGCTCCATGCCCTTGAGCTGGCCGAAGTAGGTCATGACGTCGAGGACGCGTTCCTTGCGGTAGAGGCCGCGCTCCTCCGGCAGGTAGCCCAGCGAGTAGTCGGCGGCCGGGTCGAAGGGGCGTCCGTGCACGAGGAGCCGGCCGGCTGTGGGGGTGTAGATGCCGAGAAGGGCCCGGACGGTGGTGGTCTTGCCCGAGCCGTTCGCGCCCAGCAGGCCGAACGTCTCGCCGGCGCGGACCTCGAACGACAGCCGGTCGACGACGGCACGGTCGCCGAACCGCATCGTGAAGTCGCGCACCTCGATCACGGGTGTGGTGTTCGTCATGCGTCCCATGCTGTCACGGCCCGCCGACACGGGCAGCCGGCCTGGGTCGACCCGGGGGGTGGCTACTTCAGGCCCGAGCGGGCGACGCCCTGCACCAGCCAGCGCTGCAGGAACAGGAACACCACGAGGGCGGGCGCCACCGCGATGAGGGCGCCGGTGAACATCTCGGGGTAGCGGATCCCCTGGGCGGTCATGAACTGGCTCAGCACGACCTGGATGGGCCGCATCGACGGGTCCTGGGCGATGAGGAGCGGCCACAGGAAGGCGTTCCACGCCCCGATGAACGTGATCGTGCCCACCGCGGCGACCGTGCCCATCGCGTTGGGGACGACGATCCGCCAGAAGGTCGTCCAAGTGCTGGCGCCGTCGAGGGCGGCGGACTCCTCGAGCTCGCGGGGGAACTCCAGGAACTGCTGGCGGAACAGGAACGTCGCGAACGCCGAGAAGATCACCGGCACGACCAGGCCGCGGTAGCTGGACACCCACCCCAGCGAGCTGACCATGACGAACGTCGGCACGAACGTCACCATCGCCGGCACCATCAACGTGAACACCGTCATGCCGAGGATGACCCGCGACGCCGGCGTCCGCCACCGCGACAGCGCGTAGCCGGCCATCATCGCGATGACCACCGTCAGCACGGTCTGGGTGACCGACACGACCGCCGACACCCCGAGCGCGTTTAGGACGCCGTAGTTGGCGTTGCCGAGCACCGCGGTGAGCGTCGTGGTGTCGAGTTGGTCGGGCCACCAGTTCCAGCGCGGCGCGATGATGTGCTGTTGGGTGGAGAAGGCGTTGCGCCAGATCACGTAGAACGGCAGCAGGAAGAACACGGCGAGCGCGGACGCCACGACGTACGCCAGCGTCGTGCCCCAGCGCGAGGCCCTCACTTGTCCGCCCCGATCGCGAGCACGCGGTTCTGCAGGAACGAGAACACCAGGATCACCAGGGTCAGGATCATCGTGCCGGCCGACCCGATGCCCAGGTCCTGGGTGCCGCCGCCGAACGAGATCAGGTAGAGGTACACCAGCGGTGGCCGGGCGTACGGCGGGTAGCCGCCGTCGGTGTTGAGCGTGTTGTAGAACTCGTCGAACGCCTGGAACGCGTTGAACAGCAGCAGCATCGACACCGCCACCGAGGTGGGGCGCAGCAGCGGGAACGTGACGTGCCTGAACCGCTGCCACGCGGACGCCCCGTCGAGCGCGGCGGCCTCGTACAACTGGGGGTCGATCTGGTTCAGGCCCGCGATGAACAGGATCATGTAGAAGCCGACCTGCAACCACAGGCGCAGGCTGACCAGCACCAGCCAGTACCAGGAGTTCTCACCGCCCAGCCAGTTGACCGGTTGCAGCCCCAGAGACGTGAGCACGGTGTTGGTCAGGCCGAACCGGGCCCCGTGGAAGAACGACATCCGCCACACCATGGCGGCGATCACGTAGCTCACCGCGGTCGGCAGGAAGAACGCCGACCGGAAGAACGCGCGCAGCACGGTGATGCGTTGCAGCAGCAGCGCCAGCGCGAGCGAGCACGCGAACGTGGTCGGGACGATGAACACCGCGAACGCGATGAACGTCACCATCGAGTCGATGAACAACCGGTCGGCGAGGAGGTAGGAGTAGTTGCCGACTCCCACGAACTCAGTGGGGGTGACCGTGTTGCGCGCGTCGAAGAACGACAGGTACAGGCTCCAGAGCAGGGGCAGGTAGACGAACACCACGAGCCCCGC
>DUOQ01000187.1 GCA_012838755.1 Propionibacterium sp.
CGATTTCGGACGCCGCGGGTGCGGTGGTATGATCGTCCTCGCTCTTCGAGCATGGGGCTATGGCGCAGTTGGTAGCGCGTCTCGTTCGCAATGAGAAGGTCAGGGGTTCGAATCCCCTTAGCTCCACCATCACGAAACCCCGGTCCGCGGACCGGGGTTTCGTGTTGTTCTCCGGGCATTTCGCCCCAAGGGTGAGGCGAACCCAGGGATCCTCGGGTAGGAAGGATGTGCACGCACCACCCGAATTCCGAAGGGAGCGACATGTCGAGCCTCACCCCGAAGACCGCGACGAACCGCTGGCAGCACCGGCCGGAGGGTTCGCCGGACACCATCACCGACGAGACCGCCCAGCTCATCGAGGGCTGGTGGCGGGCCGCCAACTTCTTGTCGGTCGGCCAGATCTACCTGCTGGACAACCCGATGCTGCGGCGTCCGCTCAGCAAGGACGACGTCAAGCGCCGCCTGCTGGGCCACTGGGGCACCACCCCCGGCCTGAACTTCCTCTACGCGCACTTCAACCGCGCGATCGTCGAGCGAGGCCTCAACTCGATCTACGTCGCCGGCCCCGGCCACGGCGGGCCCGGACTGGTGGCCAACGCGTACCTCGACAACACCTACACCGAGGTCTACCCGAACATCACCCGCGACGACGACGGGCTGCAGCGCCTGTTCAAGCAGTTCTCGTTCCCCGGCGGCGTCCCGTCGCACGTGGCGCCCGAGACGCCCGGATCGATCCATGAGGGCGGTGAGCTCGGCTACGCGCTGTCGCACAGCTACGGCGCGGTCTTCGACAACCCCGACCTGCTGACCTTCTCGGTGGTGGGCGACGGCGAGGCCGAGACCGGGCCGCTGGCCACCTCGTGGCACGGCAACAAGTTCGTCAACCCCGTCACCGACGGCGTGGTCCTGCCGATCCTGCACCTCAACGGCTACAAGATCGCCAACCCGACGGTGCTCGCCCGCATCCCCGAGGAGGAACTCGCCGAGCTGATGCGCGGCTACGGCCACCACCCCTTGTTCTTCACCGCCGACGCCGACGAGGACCACCTCGAGGTGCACAAGCGCTTCGCCGCCGTCCTCGACGAGGCACTCGACCTGATCGTCGACATCAAGCAGGCCAACGCCGACGTCGACCCCACCGACGTCGAGCGGCCGCGCTACCCGATGATCGTGTTCCGCACGCCGAAGGGCTGGACCGGCCCGGCGTCCGTCGACGGCAAGAAGACCGAGGGCAACTGGCGCAGCCACCAGGTGCCGCTGGCCAGCGCTCGCGACACCGACGAGCACCTCCAGCTGCTGCAGGACTGGCTGGAGTCCTACGGACCCGACGAGCTGTTCGACGAGTCGGGCGCCTTCCGCAGCGAGTACGACGCGCTGCGCCCCGAGGGCGGCCGCCGGATGAGCGCCAACCCCGTCGCCAACGGGGGGTTGCTGCTCAAGGACCTGCAGATGCCCGACTTCCGTGACTACGCGGTCGAACCGGACGCCGAGGGCCACGGTGGGCCGCTGGTCGAGTCCACCAAGGTGCTGGGCGACTTCCTGCGGGACATCGCGAAGGTCAACCCGACGAACTTCCGGGTCTTCGGGCCCGACGAGACGGCGTCCAACCGGCTGCAGAACCTCTACGAGGTCACCGCCAAGCAGTGGCTGGCCGAGCAGGAGCCCGACGACGAGGCCCACCTCGACCAGGTCGGCCAGGTCGTCGAGGTGCTCAGCGAGCACCAGTGCCAGGGCTGGCTCGAGGGCTACCTGCTCACGGGGCGCCACGGCCTGATGAGCAGCTACGAGGCGTTCATCCACATCGTCGACTCGATGTTCAACCAGCACGCCAAGTGGCTGGAGTCGTGCTCCGACATCGGGTGGCGGCGCCCGGTCGCCTCGCTGAACTACCTGCTCAGCTCGCACGTGTGGCGCCAGGACCACAACGGGTTCAGCCACCAGGACCCGGGCTTCCTCGACGTGGTGCTCAACAAGTCGCCCGAGGTGACCCGGATCTACCTGCCGCCGGACGTCAACACCCTGCTGAGCACCTTCGACCACTGCCTGCGCAGCACCGACTACGTCAACGTGGTCGTCGCCGGCAAGCAGCCCGAGCCGGTCTACCTCGGCATGGAGGACGCCATCGCCCACTGTGCCCGCGGGCTGGGCATCTGGGACTGGGCGGGCAGCGAGACCCTGGGCGAGGAGCCCGATGTCGTGCTGGCCTGCGCGGGCGACGTCCCCACCCTGGAGACCCTCGCGGCGGCCGACCTGCTGCGCCAGCACATCCCCGAGTTGAAGGTGCGTTTCGTCAACGTCGTGGACCTCATGCGGCTGCAGGACGAGCGGGAGCACCCGCACGGCCTGTCTCACCGTGACTTCGACACGATCTTCACCACCGACAAGCCGATCATCTTCAACTTCCACGGCTACCCGTGGCTGGTGCACCGGCTCACCTATCGCCGCACGAACCACGAGAACCTCCACGTGCGGGGGTTCAAGGAGAAGGGCTCGACGACCACGCCGTTCGTGATGTGCATGGTCAACGACATCGACCGGTACCACCTGGTCATGGACGTCATCGACCGGGTGCCCGGCCTCGGTGCGAAGTACGCCGGCCTGCGCCAGGAGATGGTCGACCGCCGTCGGGCCGCCACCGCGTACGCCGAGGAGTGGGGTACCGACCTGCCCGAGGTCGCCGACTGGGTGTGGCCGGACGCCGGCGACGCGGTCGGCCGCGTCGGGGACTCCTCGACCGGGGGCGACAACGAGTAGCGCGTCGGGGGTGGGGGCGTCCGCGTGACGCCCCTACCCTTGGGCGCATGAACTTGTGGTGGCGAATGCTCCTGCTGCGCCTGCGCTGGCTGCGCGCGGGCCGGATCAGCATCTGGGACACGGCGCGCACGCCCTTCCGCGTGCTGCCCTCCGACCTGGACCTGCTGTTGCACATGAACAACGGCAAGTACCTCACGCTGATGGACCTGGGCCGGATGGACCTCATGGTCCGCTCGGGCATGTGGGCGAAGCTGTCGGCGCGCGGCTGGTTCCCGGTCGTGGCCGGACAGACGATCACCTACCGCAAGTCGCTGAACCCCGGCCAGCGCTTCGACCTCTACACGAAGGTGCTGGGCTTCGACGACAAGTGGGGCTACGTCGAGCAGACCTTCTGCGTCGGTGACACCGTGCACGCGCACGCGATCATCCGCAGCCGGTTCCTGAAGAAGACCGGCGGTTCGGTCGAGCACGACGAACTCGAGGAGATGGTGGGCGAGTTCCCCGGCCACCTCGAGCTGCCGGGGTGGCTGCGCGACTGGACGGCGTCCACGAAGATCAACGACACGACCTTCGACGGGGCCACCGCGGTCTGATCAGTGCTTCTTGAGCAGCTTCACCACGGCCTTGGCCACGCCGGCTGCGCTCATGGGGTTCTGGCCGGTGACCAGGCGCCCGTCCTGGACGACCTTCTCGGTCATCGGCAGCAGGGCCTTGGTGTACCGGGCACCCTCGTCCTTCAGCGCCTGGTCGAGGCGGAACGGGACGACCGTGTCGCGCCCGGCCATCTTCTCCTCGGGCCAGGAGAAACCCGTCACCCGGCAGCCCCCGACCAGGGGGGAGCCGTCGCTGAACCGCGCGCCCACGAAGGCGGCCGGCCCGTGGCACACGGCCGCGACGATGCCGCCGCCCTCGAGCGTGTCGGCCAGCAGGGCGCCCAGGGTGGTGTGGTGGGGGAAGTCGAACATCGTGCCGTGCCCGCCCGCGAGGTAGACGACGTCCCAGTCCTCGTCGGCCACGCCCTTGATGCTGGGGGTGTCCTCGAGGAGCGCCATGAACGCGGGGTCCTCGTAGCGCTTGTCGGTGCGGCCCATCTTCAGGATCGGGGCGGCCAGGCTCTCGGGGTCGAGCGGCACCATCCCGCCGGCGATGCTCGCGATCGTGATGTCGTGGCCCGCAGCGTCCAACACGTCGTAGAAGTGGGTCAGCTCGCCGAGCCACAGCCCGGTGCGGTACCCGGCCTTCGCGTACGCAGAGGCGCTGGTGGAGACGATCAGGACGCGTGCGGGCTTCTTCGTGCGGGCCATGGTGCCCCTCCTCCGTGGTCGGTGCGACCACTCTGCCACGCGGGGCGTCCGGGGCGAAAGACCTAGTCGGAGCGCTCTTCGAGGGTGAGCGTCACTCGGGGGCGGGCACGAAGGCCCGCACCGCGGCCCACGTGGACTGGCTCAGCAGGGCGGCTATGGCGACCCACCCGATCGGGCCGCCGGCGAAGGCGACCGAGCAGTCACCGCGGTAGCACTCCCCGCTGGTCATGATGCCGAGGGTGACGGCCAGGGCAACGCTGAAGAGCGAGAAGGCGAGCCATCCCCAGCCGATCGGGCGGCGGGTGCGGTACTGCTCACGGTCGAGGGTGGTGGCGCTCACGGGTGCTCCTGGGGGTGGTGCCTGCTGCGGGTGGTGGCTACATCCCGAACGCTACGCCGACCCCTGGGCCGTGTCGTCAGCCGGAGGAGTGAACCCGGGCTCCACCCGGGGATGGATCAGGATCGACCCGGGGCGTCCGGGGTGCCACCCGTGGCCACGGTTCGGACTCGGCGTCCAGAAGTGGCAGAGTTGGCCCGTGGCCGACACGAACGAGAACAACGAGACCGCCTTCCGGTACACCGCCGAGATGGCTGCCGACATCGAGCAGCGCTGGCAGGACCACTGGGAGTCCGACGGAACCTTCCGCGCCCCCAACCCGGCCGGACCACTGGCCGACGCCGCGGCGTCCGAGGACCGCGAGAAGCTCTTCGTGCTCGACATGTTCCCCTACCCTTCGGGCGCCGGCCTGCACGTGGGGCACCCGCTGGGCTACATCGCCACCGACGTGTTCAGCCGCTACCAGCGGATGACCGGCAAGAACGTCCTGCACGCGCTGGGCTACGACGCGTTCGGGCTGCCCGCCGAGCAGTACGCCGTGCAGACCGGCCAGCACCCGCGCGTGACGACCGAGGCCAACATCGCCACCTACCGGGCGCAGCTGCGTCGCCTGGGCCTGGCCCACGACGACCGCCGCTCGGTCGCGACCACCGACGTCGAGTTCTACCGCTGGACGCAGTGGATCTTCCTGCAGGTCTTCAACTCCTGGTACGACCCGGACTCCCCCGCCCGCGACGGCATCGGCACGGGTCGCGCCCGCCCGATCAGCGAGCTGGTCGAGGAGTTCGAGTCCGGACGCCGGGGCGTCCCGGGCGGTCGGGCGTGGGCCGACCTCGACCCGGTCGAGCGCCGCAAGCTCGTGGACGACCACCGCCTGGCCTATCTGTCGGAGGCGCCGGTGAACTGGTGCCCCGGCCTGGGCACCGTGCTGGCCAACGAGGAGGTCACGGCCGACGGCCGCTCCGACATTGGCAACTTCCCGGTCTTCAAGCGCCGCATGCGCCAGTGGATGATGCGGATCACCACCTACGCCGACCGGCTGACCGACGACCTGGTCCGGCTGGACTGGCCCGAGCCGGTCAAGCTGATGCAGCGCAACTGGATCGGCCGCTCCTCGGGCGCCTCGGTGGTGTTCCCGGCGCCGACGGTCGACGGTGGCGAGGCGTCCATCGAGGTCTTCACCACGCGTCCCGACACCCTGTTCGGCGCGACGTTCATGGTGCTGGCCCCCGAGCACGACCTGGTGGACGCCTTCGTCCCGGCCGCGTGGCCGTTGGGCACCCGGGACGCCTGGACAGGCGGGTTCGCCACCCCGGCCGAGGCCGTGGCGTCCTACCGCGCGGCAGCGGCGCGCAAGACCGACGTCGAGCGCCAGGCCGAGGAGGGCAAGGAGAAGACCGGTGTGTTCACCGGCACCTTCGCGACCAACCCGGTCAACGGCCAGCCGATCCCGGTGTTCATCGCCGACTACGTGCTGATGGGTTACGGCACCGGCGCGATCATGGCCGTGCCGGCGCAGGACGACCGCGACTGGGCCTTCGCCCGGCGCTTCGACATCGACATCGTCCGGACGGTGGAGCCGCCGGCCGACCACGACATGGACACCGCGTTCACCGGCGACGGGCCCGCGATGAACTCCGCCAACGACGAGGTGTCGCTGGACGGCCTGGGCGTCGCCGAGGCCAAGGCGCGCATGATCGCCTGGCTGGAGGACAAGGGCATCGGCGAGGGTGCGATCACCTACAAGCTGCGCGACTGGCTGTTCAGCCGGCAGCGCTACTGGGGCGAGCCGTTCCCGATCGTGTACGACGAGACCGGCCTGCCGATCGCGCTGCCCGAGTCGGCGCTGCCGATCGAGCTGCCCGAGGTGAGCGACTACTCACCGATGAAGCTCGACCCCAACGACACGACGTCCGACCCGATCCCGCCGCTGGCCAAGGCCACCGACTGGGTCGAGATCGAGCTCGACCTGGGCGACGGCCCGCGCACCTACCGCCGCGAGCTGAACGTGATGCCGCAGTGGGCAGGCTCGTGCTGGTACGAGCTGCGCTACCTCGACCCGACGAACTCCGAGGCGTTCGTGGACCCCGAGGTCGAGCAGTACTGGATGGGGCCGCGCACCGAGCCGGTGCTGGGGCGTCCGGCCTCGTTGCCCGAGGGCGTGCCCGACCCGGGCGGCGTCGACCTGTACGTGGGCGGCGTCGAGCACGCGGTGCTGCACCTGCTGTACGCGCGCTTCTGGCACAAGGTGCTGTTCGACCTGGGCCATGTCTCGTCGTCGGAGCCGTTCCGCCGCCTGTTCAACCAGGGCTACATCCAGGCGTTCGCGTTCCGTGACGACCGGGGCCAGCCGGTGCCGGCGGCCGAGGTGGTCGAGGTGCCGGCGTCCGACGGCTCGGGCGAGGTGGCGTACGAGTGGCAGGGCCGGCCCGTCGCCCGCGAGTACGGGAAGATGGGCAAGTCGCTGAAGAACGTCACGACCCCCGACGAGATGTACGCGGCGTTCGGGGCGGACACGTTCCGGGTCTACGAGATGTCGATGGGTCCGCTGGACGTGTCGCGCCCGTGGGAGACCCGCGCCGCCGTCGGCTCGCAGCGCTTCCTGCAGCGGCTGTGGCGCCTGGTGGTGTCGGAGTCGACCGGGCAGGTGACCATCGTCGAGGAGCCGGTGTCGCGCGAGGTCGCGACGGCGATCGCCCAGGCCGTCGAGGGCGTCCGCGAGGACTACGAGCACCTGCGCTTCAACACCGCTGTGTCGAAGCTGATCGCGCTGACCAACACCCTGACCCGCCTGGACGCCGTGCCGCGCGAGGCCGCCGAGGCCGTCGTGCTCATGACGGCGCCCGTCGCGCCGCACATCGCCGAGGAGCTGTGGGCCCGCTTGGGCCACACCGAGTCGCTGGCGTTCGAGCCGTTCCCGGTCGCCGACCAGTCGCTGCTGGTGCAGGCCACCGTCACCTGCGTGGTGCAGGTCCAGGGCAAGGTGCGCGACCGCCTGGAGGTGCCCGCCGACATCAGTGAGGCCGACCTGCAGGAGCTGGCCCTCGGCTCGGACCGCATCAAGGCGCTGCTCGAGGGCAGGACCGTGCGCAAGGTGGTCGTCCGAGCGCCGAACCTGGTGAACATCGTCGCGGGCTGAGGAATGCACTCACCCCCGGGGAGGGTTCGCGTTCAGGCGTTCTTGACTAGGGTGGATGGTCCCCACCTGATCGGAGGAACCCCATGCCCGTCCCCGCAAGCATCGACCGCCGGGTGCTGCGCACCTACCTCGCCGACCACCTCACCGGTGCGACCGCCGGCCGGGCGCGCGCCCAGAAGATGAAGCAGTGGTACGGCGACACCGAGATCGGACCCGAGTTGGCCCGCGTCGCCGATGAGATCGACGAGGAGCACCGCCACCTCGCCTCGGTGATCGACCGGCTCGGGCTGCGGCAGCCGTTCGTGCTGCGCGCGGTGGCCCGCGCGGGCGAGGCCGTCGGACGCCTGAAGACCAATGGCCGCGGCCTCATGCGCTCCCCGATGACGCCGCTGCTCGAGATCGAGCTGCTGCGGGGCGCGGTCAACGCCAAGCAGGGGCTCTGGGAGACGCTGGCCGGCTACGCCGCCGAGCTGGGTCTCGACGCGTCAGAGTACCGGCGGCGGGCCGACGCGGTCGACCGGCAGGTCGACGTGCTCGAACGCCTGCACGCCCAGGTACGCGGGGACGCCCTGCGCCCCGGGGACGGGATCCACGAGGGCTGAGCCCGGCTCGTTTGCGGGTCGTCGGCCGGGGGTGGGGTGTGAGCTCTTGCTGGAGGACAACCCCGCCGGGCCGAGCGCGCTCGTGTGGGCGCGGTGGCTGGCGTGCCACGTCCTGCGGAGCGGAGGGTTCAGGCCAGGTCGACGTCGATCACGCTGCGCCCCCGGACCGGCGGCGCGAGGAGCTCGGCCAAGCCCTCGGGAGTCGTCCGGGACGCCGTGGCCCCCGTTCCCTGCGCCGCGGCGACCACGTCGAGCACCTGCGGCGTGGTGAAGAACCGCCGGAACGTCGTCGGCTCGGCGGCCCCGTGCTCGAGCGTGCCGAAGATGCCGCCGCCGTGGTCGTTGAGGACCACCACCTGGAGGTCCACCTCGGGCTCGGTCTCGCCGCGGGCAAGCCCGCCGACGTCGTGGGCGAAGCTCAGGTCGCCGAGCACGACGCGCACCGGCTCGCCGAGCCCTGTCGCCAGCCCGTGGCCGGTCGAGATGAGCCCGTCGATGCCGGCGAGCCCCCGGTTGGCGACCACCCGCGCCGCCCGCTCGTGGCCGGGGACGATCGTGTCGAACGCCCGCACCGAGTTGGACGAACCGAGCACCAGCCAGCCGTCGGCGTCCCAGAGGGCGAGGGCGGCGCGCTGCATCGGTGACGGATCGAGGAAGACCGCGGCGTCGGCGTCCCGCCAGCGCTGGAGCCACGCCTCGTCGGACGGCGTCGGCGCCTCGACCGCGGCCGCCCCGGTGACGAGGGAGGCGGCGCCTCCGACGTCGGTCCAGCGGGCGGTGGGGGAGACGACCACGATCTCGACCTCGCGGCGGGTCAGGAGGCGCGAGACGGGGCGGCTCAGGGTGGGGTGCCCGAACACGACGACGCGCTCGACGTCGTCGCCGAGGCCGGCGGCGAGGTGGCGCAGGTAGTGCACGATCGCGCCCTCGGCACGGACCCCCGAGGAGGGCTCGGCCAGGAGGGGCCAGCCGGCATCCCGGGCCAGGCGGGCGGCGTCCGGGCCGGCCCCGTCACCGGCGATCGCGAGGGTGCGGCGTCCGGCGGGCAGGGGAGTGGGTGTCGGGGCGGCCGGGGCGACGACGTGCACCGGGGCGGGGAGGTCGCCGGGGGTCCACTGGCCGTCGGGGACCAGGGGTTCGGCGAACGAGGCGTTGAGGTGGGCCGGGCCGGGGTCAAGGGTCAGGGTGCCGAGGGCGGCGGCGACCAGGCGGGCGACGTGGCCACGGGCGGCGGCCGGGTTGGCGCGGGCGGGGAGCTCGGCCACCGCGCGGGGGGCGTCGGCGAAGATCCCGGTCTGGATGGTGGTCTGGCTCGCCCCGGTGCGGTGCCACTCGTGGGGGCGGTCGGCGCTGATCACCAGCAGCGGGACGCCCGCGTGGGACGCCTCGAGCACGGCCGGGTGGAGGTTGGCCACGGCCGTCCCGGAGGTGGTGACGATCGCAACGACACGGGGCTCCCCCCGCAGGGCCCAGGCGCGGGCCAGACCGAGGGCGAAGAACCCGGCGGTCCGCTCGTCGACGCGCACGTGGGCGCGCAGCCAGCCGGCGGCCTCGGCGTCCGCCAGCGCGTAGGCGAGCGGGGCCGAACGTGACCCGGGGGCGATCACGACGTCGCGGACGCCGTGCGCGGCGAGCTGCGTGACCAGCTCGCGGGCCATCGTGGTGGAGCTCATGCCAGGGCCTCCTCGAGGTCGATGCCGGCCAGGGCTGCCACGCGGTCGAGCCGCTCGCGCCAGGCGCGTTCGACCTCGGGCGGTGCCGGGGGCACGGCGTCCGGGGTGACGCGGGTGACGGGCAGCAGCCCGTCGCGGGGAAGCAGCGGGCCGGTGGTCACGTCGTGGCGCAGCAGCGCGACGGTGGACAGCCCGGCGGCGTTGGTGTTCGGCAGCCCCGCGGCCAGGGCGACGCCGGCGGCGATGCCGACCGACGACTCCAGGGCCGAGGACACCGTGATCGGCAGCCCCAGTTCCTCGCCCAACGCCAGGCAGGCCCGGACACCGCCCAGCGGCTGCACCTTGAGCACGATCACGTCGGCCGCCCCCGCGCGCACGACCGCGTAGGGGTCCGATGCCCGCCGGATGGACTCGTCGGCCGCGATCGGCACGGCCACGGCGCGGCGCACGGCCGCCAGGTCAGCGACGCTCGCGCAGGGCTGCTCGGCGTACTGCAGCCCACCGGCGGTCCGGTCGAGCCTCGGCAGGGCGTCGGACGCCTCGGCCACCGACCAGGCGGCGTTGGCGTCTACGCGGATCGCGCCGGCCGGGCCCAGGGCGTCCCGCACCGCGGCGACGCGGTCGAGGTCGTCGGCCAGGGACTGCCCGGCCTGGGCCACCTTGACCTTCACCGTCGCGCACCCGGACGCCCGCACGATCTCGGCGGCGCGCTGGGGTCCCACGGCGGGGACGGTCGCGTTCACGGGGACCGCATCGCGCAGCGGCTCGGGGAAGGGCAGCGTCGCGGCCTCCACGGCGGCGCGCAGCCAGGGCACGCACTCGGCGTCGGGGTAGTCCCAGAAGGGGGAGAACTCGCCCCAGCCGGCGGGCCCACGCAGCAGCACGCCGTCGCGCGCGTCGAGGTTGCGGAACCGGTCGGTCAGCGGCGTGGAGAAGACGATCACGGCCGGTCCACGGGGGAGAGGGCCTCGTACATCGGGAGGAACTTGCGGGCGGTCTCGGCGAGTTCGTCGGTGGGCACCGAGCCCGTCACGATGCCGCCGCCGGCGAACAGGCGGATGCTCGTCCCGTCGGGGTCGACCTGGCCGCAGCGCAGGGCGATCACGAACTCGCCGTCGCCCCGGGCGTCCAGCCAGCCGACGGGCCCGGCGTAGCGCCCGCGGTCGAAGCCCTCGAGCTCGGCGATGACGTCGAAGGCCACCTCGGTCGGCGTGCCGCAGACGGCCGCACTCGGATGGACGATCCCGGCCAGGGCCAGCGGGGAATGGGGCCCGCGGAGGGTCCCGCCGATGTCGGTGGCCAGGTGCATGATGCGCGGCAGGCGGATCACCTGCGGGTCCCGGGTGGTCACGTCGGCGACGGATGCCAGCCGCTCGGCCACCGACCGGGCCGCGTAGACGTGCTCGGTGTGGTCCTTGGCGGAGGCGGCCAGGCGCGTGGCGGTGACGTCGTCGAGGTGCACGTCGCCGGTGACCGGGGCCGACCCCGCCAGCACCTGTGAGCGCACGCGCGTGCCCCGGGTGGCGACGAGCATCTCGGGGGAGGAACCGACCATCCCGTCGACGTGGAACGTCCAGCTGGCGGTGTTGGACGCCTGGAGCCGAGCCAGCAGCGCCGACAGGTCCAAGGGCTCGGGGGAGGTGGCGACGAGGTCGCGGGCGATGACGACCTTCTCGACCTCGCCGGACCGGATGCGTTCGATCGCCGCCGCCACCGCGTTGCGGTAACGCTGGCGGGTGAGGCGTCCGGGGAGCAGGTCGAGCTCGTCGAACTCGCACGGCGAGGTGGGGTCGGGGAGGGTCGCGGCGGAGGCGGTTCCCGGCGTGGGCTCGACCGTGAGCACCCCGTGCGCCCAGCGACCGACCAGCTCGGGGACGATGAGCACCGAGTGGGCGGCGGAGTCATCGGCGAACGCGACGGTGGCGTACGCGACGGGGTTGGAGCCGGACGGCAGGGTGGCCACCCAGGCGGAGAACGCGGCGTCCAGTTCGGCGAACCGGCCGGGGCCTTGCGCGGTCGCCCGGAAGGCCTCGCCCCAGCCGAGCAGGGCGGTCAGGTCGTCGCCGGCGCCGGTGGCCCAGACCAGCGGCGTCCCGCGACGCAACGATGTCGCGAACGGTTCGGTGACGCGCACGGCGTCGGGTCCCCCTGTCACGAGGGACCAGCCTACCGCCGTCGCTAGAGTGGGCCACCATGGGCAACCCGTTCGATCCGAGCCGCTGGCGCACCGTCGAGGGCTTCGACTTCACCGACCTCACCTACCACCGCGGGATCGACTCCGCCGGGGCTGACCTGCCGGTCGTCCGCGTGGCGTTCGACCGCCCGGAGGTGCGCAACGCATTCCGGCCGCACACGGTCGACGAGCTCTACCGCGCGCTCGACCATGCACGGATGACCTCCGACGTGGGCACGGTGATCCTGACCGGCAACGGGCCCTCGCCCAGGGACGGCGGCTGGGCGTTCTGTTCCGGCGGAGACCAGCGCATCCGGGGCCGTGACGGCTACCGGTACGAGGTCGACGGGGCCGACGACGAGGCCGCGCCCGCGCAGCGCCGCGAGCAGATCGACCCGGCGCGCGCCGGACGCCTGCACATCCTCGAGGTGCAGCGGCTGATCCGCACGATGCCGAAGGTCGTCGTCTGCGTGGTCTCCGGCTGGGCCGCGGGCGGCGGGCACTCGCTCAACGTGGTCGCCGACCTGTCGATCGCGTCGCGCCAGGAGGCGCGGTTCATGCAGACCGACGCCAACGTCGGCTCGTTCGACGCCGGCTACGGCTCCGGCCTGCTCGCCCGCCAGATCGGGCAGAAGCGCGCCCGCGAGATCTTCTTCCTCGCCCGCGAGTACTCCGCCGAGGACGCCGAGCGCTGGGGGGTGGTCAACGAGGTCGCCGACCACGACCAGGTCGAGGAACTCGCGCTGGAGTACGCGCGGATCATCGCGACCAAGAGCCCCCAGGCGATCCGGATGCTGAAGTTCGCGTTCAACCTCGTCGACGACGGGCTGGCCGGCCAGCAGGTGTTCGCCGGCGAGGCCACCCGGCTGGCCTACATGACCGAGGAGGCCCAGGAGGGCCGCGACGCCTTCGTCGAGCGCCGCGACCCCGACTGGACGGGCCACCCCTACTACTTCTGAGCATGCGGATCGTCCACGGCCCGGGCGGCCGGTCCGCCGCCGCGGTGGCGGAGCTGTACGACTGGCTCGCGGCGCGGCTGAGTCCCACGCGACCCTCGGCAGCGCCGCGCGAGGTGCTGCTCGCGGCGCCCAGCGTCGCCGACTTCGACGAGGGTCGCCGGGGCCTCACCGGGCCCCTGGACGAGGTCGACGTCGTCATCCGCACCTCGGGGTCGACTGACGGCCGCGGGCACCTGGTGGGGCTCTCCCTCGACGCGCTGGTCGCCTCGGCCCGCGCGACGCTCGTCCGGATCGGCGGCCCCGGGCAGTGGGTGACCTCGCTCCCGGTGCACGGGGTGGCCGGACTGCAGGTCGTGGTGCGCAGCGTGCTGGCGGGGCACCGGCCCGTGGTGTACGCCCCCGGCAAGGGGTTCGACCCGGGCCTGTTCGCCGGGGCGGTCGCCGGCCTGGATCGAGGGGCACGCCGCTACCTGTCGCTGGTGCCCACCCAGTTGCACCGCGCCGTCGAGGTCGCCCCCGACGAGCTGGCGGCCTTCGATGCGATCCTCGTCGGCGGGGCCGCGTTGCCGCCCGACCTGGCCCGCCGAGCCGCCGACGCGGGGGCGCGGATCATCTCCACGTACGGCTCGACCGAGACCTCCGGGGGCTGCGTCTACGACGGTGTCCCCCTCGACGGGGTCGACGTGCGCGTCGTCGACGGGCTGGTCCAGGTCGCCGGGCCGCACCTGGCGACGCGCTACCTCGACACCGAGACCCAACCCTTCGTGCACGAGGCCGGATGCCGCTGGCTGACCACCCACGACCTCGGGGTCCTGGGCCCGGACGGGCACCTCACCCTCCGCGGGCGCGCCGACGACGTGATCATCTCCGGCGGGGTGAACGTGAACCCCCACGACGTCGAGGCCGCCCTTGCCGCCCTGCGCGGGGAGTGGGTCGTCGTCGGCGTCCCCGATGCGCAGTGGGGGCAGCGGCTCGTGGCGGTCACCACCGGGGACGCGGACCTCGGGGCCGTGCGCCGGGCCACCGCCCATCTGGCCCCGGCCGCGCGCCCCAAGGACGTGGTCCACGTGGCCGCGCTGCCGCTGCGCCCCACGGGCAAGGTCGATCGTCGGGGCGTCCGGGCGCAGGTGACGACCCAAGCGCTACCGTAGGCACGTTCTGCTAGCCAGGGGGTCACCATCAGCAAGCGCACCCGCAGCGAGGCCGAGCGTCGCCGCTCACTCTTCGCCGGTACCGTCGGCAACCTCGTCGAGTGGTTCGACTGGTCGGTCTACGGGTTCTTCGTCCCGTACTTCGCGGCCAGCTTCTTCCCGACCGAGGACAGGGCCGCCCAGATCCTCGCCGCCTTCGCCGTGTTCGCGGTGGGCTTCTTCTTCCGGCCGCTGGGCGGGGCGGTGCTCGGCTCGTACGCCGATCGCCACGGTCGCCGCGCCGGGATGACGCTCACGATCATGTTGATGGCGGGGGCGAGCGCGCTGATCGCGGTGCTGCCCACCCACGCCCAGATCGGGGTCGCGGCGCCCCTGCTGCTGACCCTCGCGCGCTGTGTGCAGGGTTTCTCGGCGGGGGGTGAGTTCGGCACGTCCGCGGCGTTCCTCGTCGAGAACGCCCCGCCCGGACGCCGCGCGTGGGCCGGTTCGTGGCAGCAGGTCTCCGTGGGCGCCGGCACCCTGTCGGCCTCGCTGCTCGCGTCGATCATGTTCAGCACGGCCAGCCAGGAGTTCCTCACCACGTGGGGCTGGCGCGTCGCGTTCGGGATCGGTGCGGTGCTCGGGCTGCTGGGCCTGTGGCTGCGCATGGTCGTCCCCGACACCGAGGCGTTCACCCGCACGCGGGCGACCGGCCGGCTCTCGCGCAGCCCGCTCACCGAGGTGCTGCGCAAGCACCCGCGTTCCGCGCTGCGCGTGATCGGGCTCGTCGCGGCGGGCACCGCGCTGGTCCAGTTCTGGTTCGTCTCCCTACCCACGGTGCTCAACCTCAAGACCGGTGTGGAGCTCAAGGAGGCGCAGGTCGCCGCGATGCTCGGCCTGGCCCTGTTCACGATCCTGCAGCCGGTGTCGGGCTGGTTGTCCGACAAGTTCGGACGCCGTCCGCTGCTGCTGGTCTTCGCGTTCGGCTCGGCGGTGACGTTCGTCCCGCTGATGGCCACGATCGGGCAGACCATGTCGAGCGTGCTGGTCGCCGTGTCGGTGAGCGCTGTCTTCCTGGCCGCCTACGCGGGCTCGCTGGCCGCGGTGATGGCCGAGCAGTTCCCGCCCGAGGTGCGCACCGCCGGCATCTCGCTGCCCTACGGGATCGCCGTGGCGGTCTTCGGCGGGTTGGCGCCCGTGCTGGCGACGGCCACGGTCCGCGCGGGCACCTTCTGGGTGTTCGAGGCCGTCATGGTCGCCCTGTGCATCGTCTCCGCCCTGGTGTTCTGGGGCATGCGGGAGACCCGCCACGACACGTGGAACCGCGGCGCGGCCGCCCAGCCGAAGGTCAGCGACCCGGCCTGAACCGCCGCAGGCGGGTGGAGTTCGTCACGACGAACACGCTCGACAGGCTCATCGCGAAGCCCGCGATCAGCGGGTTGAGCAGCCCGAGCGCGGCCAGCGGGATCGCCGCGATGTTGTAGCCGAACGCCCAGATCAGGTTGCCCTTGATCGTGCGCAGGGTGCGCCGGGCCAGGGCGATCGCGTCGGGGATGACGCCCAGGTTGCTCCGGACCAGGATGATGTCGGCCGACTTCATCGCCACGTCGGTGCCGGACACGACCGCCAGGCCCAGGTTGGCCGAGGCCAGGGCGGCGGCGTCGTTGATGCCGTCGCCGACCATGGCCACGCGGCGCCCGTCGTTCTGCAGGCGCTCGATCACGGCCGACTTGTCGGTCGGCAGCACCTCGGCGATGACCTCGTCGACGCCGACCTCCGCGCCGATGGCCTCGCCGGCCGCGCGCCGGTCGCCGGTCAGCAGCACGGTGTGCAGGCCCATCCCCTTGAGGCGGGCGACGGCGTCGATGGCGGAGTCCTTGAGGGTGTCGGCGACCTCGATGCGGCCGGCGACCTCCCCGTCGATGGCCACCAGCACCGCGTTGCGGCCGGACGCCGAGGCGGCGCCCACGGCGTCCAGGGTCGTGGCGGGGACGGCCAGGCCCTCGTCGCGCATGAGTTCGGGGGTGCCGACGAGCACGCGGCGGCCCGCGACGGTGCCGACGATGCCACGGCCGGGGATGGCGCTGACGTCGTCGGCCAGCGGGAAGGCGACGTCGTCGGCCACGGCCCGGTCGGTGATGGCGCGGGCCAACGGGTGCTCCGACTGCTGCTCGACGGACGCCGCGGCCGCGAGCACGGCGGCGGGCGGGTGGACGTCGCTGCCGTGGACGGCCTCGACGGCCATCTCGCCGGTGGTCAGGGTGCCGGTCTTGTCGAGCACGACGGTGTCGATCACGCCGGACGCCTCGAGCGCATCGGGGCCCTTGATCAGGATGCCGAGCTGGCCACCGCGCCCGACGCCGACCATGAGGGCGGTCGGGGTGGCCAGGCCCAGGGCGCAGGGACAGGCGATGATGAGCACGCTGAGGGCGGCGCTGAACGCGGCGCGGGGACCGCCGCCGATGAGCAGCCACACGACGAGCGTGACCGCGGCGATCACGAGGACGATGGGCACGAACCAGGACACGACCTTGTCGACCATGGTCTGCACCGATGCCTTGCGGGCCTGCGCCTGCTCGGCGGTGGCCGCCATCTGGGCGAGCTGGGTGTGGGCGCCCACCCGGTCGGCGCGCACGATGAGGGCGCCGTTGGTGTTGATCGTCCCGCCCAGGACGGGGTCGCCCTCGGTGACCTCGCGGGGGACCGGCTCGCCGGTCATCATCGAGGTGTCGATCGCCGAGGAGCCCATGACGACGGTGCCGTCGGTGGCGACGCGCTCGCCGGGTCGCACGCCGAACCGCTCGCCGACCGTGAGTTCCCCGATGGGGATGACGACCTCGGTGCCGTCGCGGATCACCCGGACGGTGCTGGGGGCGAGCTTGCCCAACGCCGACAGCACGCTGCGGGCCGAGCGCTTCGAGCGGGCCTCCATGTAGCGCCCGCCGAGCAGGAAGGTGGTGACGGCCGAGGCGACCTCGAGGTAGAGCGAGTCGGCCCCGGCGGGGGCGATGCCGTAGCCGAGCCAGTACCCGGTGGTGTCCTCGGCGCCGAGGATCGTGGAGACGAGCGACCACGAGAAGGCGGCCAGGATGCCGAGTGAGACCAGCGTGTCCATGGACGTGGTGCCGTGGCGCAGGTTGCGCCAGGCCGCCTTGTGGAACGGCCAGGCGCTCCAGAACACGACCGGCAGGGCGGCGACCAGCAGCACCCACTGCCAGCCCGGGAAGCGCATCTGCGGGGCGAGGGCGAGCACGATCGCGACGTCGCCCAGCGGCACGGTCAGCAGCGCCGCGACGATGAGCCGGTTGCGGAGCATCTTCACGCGGTCGGCGTAGCCCTGGCCCTCCTCGCCCTCGACGACCGGGGCCGCGCCGTAGCCGGCCTTCTCGACGACGCCGACGGCCTCGGCGGCCTTCTCGGGCGGCAGGCCCAGGACGACGGCGCGCTCGGTGGCGTAGTTCACGGTCGCCTGGACGCCCGGCATCTTGTTGAGCTTCTTCTCGATGCGGGACGCGCACGCGGCACAGGTCATGCCGGACACGTCGAGTTCGACGCGCTGGTCGAGGCCGCTGGTGACGACGGGGGTCTCGGGCACGGTGCTCATCACTCGAACTTCTTCAGGATCGCATCGCGCTTCATCTGCTCGTCGCGGCGCGCCAGTTCGGCGAGCATGTCGTTGTAGGCGTCGAAGGAGTCGTCGGCGCCGGAGTCGACGGCCGCGTCGATGCCCTGGGCCTCCTTGTCGTCGGACCGGAACCACTGCGCCGCCAGCGCGGCGATCACGACGAACAGGGGGATCTCGCCCAGGAACCAGGAGGCCTGCCCGGCGACGCTCTGGTCGGCCATCAGCGCCTCGTGCGTGGGCAGCCAGGGCACCGCGATCGTCTCGTAGAAGGGGGCGCCGATCAGGGACTGCGACGACAGGATGCCCACGGCGAACACGGCGTGGAACGGCATGATCGAGATCACCAGCGCGAGCTTGAGCAGGTGGGGGAGCTGCTTGCTGGTGCGGTCGGCGCCGATGATGATCGTGAAGAAGAAGTAGCCGACCATCATGAACGCGATCAGCATCAGCTGGTGCGCCCAGTGGTACTTCATCAGCCACGCGAACGCCGGGGTGAAGTAGACCGCGAACAGGCTGACGACGTAGGCCAGCCATGCGACCGGGGCGGAGGTGAGGACCTGCCAGAACCGGTGGTCCTCGAGCGAGTCGAGGGCGTCGCCGAGCGACACGTGGTGGACACCCGGCCGGGACGCCGCGCGCACCAGCGCGAGCGGGGCACCGAGCACGCCCAGCACCGGCACGAGCATGTTGACGGTCATGTGGACCACCATGTGCCAGCTGTAGGTGACGGTGGAGTACTCCCACAGTCCGGTGACGGCGAGGTACAGGGTCAGCAGCCACGTGGCGACCCAGGAGACCGTGCGCAGGATCGACCAGTGGTTGCCGTGCCGGCGGGCGCGCAGGACGCCGTACAGGTAGGCGCCGATGGCGAAGACCACGATGCCGACCCACAGGGTGTTGGGGCGTCCGAGGGTGATGAGCCGGGTGAGGGTCGGCTCGACCAGCACCTCGTAGCCGAGGTAGTTGACCATGATGCTCTGCGGCTCGAGGAACCGCGGCGTCGGGATGTGGTTCTCGGCGGTGAGGCAGGTGATGTAGGCCACGGCGAGGACGACGTCGCGCCCGATGCTGCCGGCGGTGCGCCCGCCCACGAACTGGCGGACGACCCAGCTCACCCCGAACAGCCCCAGGACGACGAGGATCGCGATGGTCCACAGCCCGTAGGGGGTGCTGGTCAGCGGCTGGCCCGCCATCTGCTGCCAGGCGATGACGGCGTGGCCGCCGATGGCGACGAGGAGGAGGGGCAGCACGGCGTGCTGGTAGCGCAGGACGGACGCCGGTGTCCCGAGGAGCCAGGCCCCGACGGCCGCCGTCATCAGCGGGATGGCGGTGAAGGCCACGGCGACCGCGGCGTCGGTGGCCCAGTCGTGGTTGATGCCGACGGTGACGTTGCCGGTCACCGCGACGAACGCCAGCGCCAGGACACCGGCCACCAGGCTGATCAGGGAGGTGGCCCAGTGCCGGCTGACGTAGACGCCCACGACGACGAGGGCGGCCACGATCGCGGAGGCGAGCCACGCCAGGGCCGAGGGGGACGCCCAGAGGAACGTCCACCACGCGTTGGGCCGCATCGTGGTGTGGATCGGGACGCCGTTGACGTAGGCGGCGTTGGCGAAGGTGTTGAGGACGGAGGCGGCGAACCAGACCTGGCCCAGGCGTCCGGCCCACGGCAGCAGGCGGCGGGACGCGTCGGTGAGGGAGTGGTCGGCGTTGCGGGCGCTGAACCCGACGATCCCCGTCAGGACGCCGAGGGTGCCGTACGCGGCGAGGCGGGCGGTGAGGTCGCTGAACAGGGAGATGAGGCCGGTGACCCCGTCGGCCTGGATGCGCGCCGGCAGCGGCGGGCGGACGGCGAGGTCGAGGCCGACCAGCCACACCGCGACGTACGCCGCCGCCACGGCCCCGACGAGGGACAGCAACAGGACGGTGGTGCGCCGGCTCGGCGCTGGGGACGACAACTGCGGCGTGGCACTCACGAACGAACTACCTCGGTGTTTGGGTCTCGGCGGTGGTCGACCGGCGACTTCAGCGCGAGTCTAGTCCTCGGCACGCGATTGGCCCGCTTCGACCGCCCTGCCGGACGCCGTCGGCCACTAGGCTCGGCCCATCGACGCCACAAGGAGGCTTGGAATGCAGTTGGGACTGATCGGTCTGGGCAAGATGGGCGGCAACATGCGTGAGCGCCTGCGGCGCGGCGGCCACACCGTGATCGGGTACGACACCAACCCGGAGATCTCCGACGCGAAGGACCAGGCGGACATGGTCGCGCAACTGACCGACTCGCCGCGCGTGGTCTGGGTGATGGTCCCGGCCGGCAAGGTGACCGACGCGGTCATCGGCGAGCTCGGCGACCGCCTGTCGGAGGGTGACATCATCATCGACGGTGGCAACAGCAAGTGGACCCACGACAAGAAGCACGCTGACCAGTTGGCCGAGAAGGGCATCCGGTTCATCGACTGCGGTGTCTCCGGCGGCGTGTGGGGCCTCGAGAACGGGTACGCGCTGATGTGCGGCGGGGCCGAGGACGCCGTGGCGGCCGCCCTGCCGATCTTCGAGACGCTCAAGCCCGAGGGGGAGTTCGGCTTCGTGCACGCCGGCGAGGTCGGCGCGGGCCACTTCACCAAGATGGTGCACAACGGCATCGAGTACGGCCTCATGCAGGCCTACGCCGAGGGCTGGGAACTGCTCGAGGCCTCCGACATCGTGACGCACGTGCCCGACGTGTTCGAGAGCTGGCGCGAGGGCACGGTCATCCGGTCGTGGCTGCTCGACCTCATGGTCCGCGCGATGGACGCCGACCCGCACCTGGACGAGATCGAGGGGTACGCCGCCGACTCCGGCGAGGGCCGCTGGACCGTGAACGCCGCGGTCGACATGGGCGTCCCGGTGCCGACCATCTCGGCGGCCCTGTTCGCGCGCTTCGTCAGCCAGCAGGAGGACAGCCCGAGCATGAAGATGGTCGCGGCCATGCGCAACCAGTTCGGCGGCCACGCCGTGAGGTCGGGCGACGACGCGGACGCCGTTCCGCCGGCGCCGACCGAGGGCGAGACCCCTGGCCAGGCGAAGGTGCAGCCCGAGGGCTGACCCGGTCGTGCGTCGGGGGGCTCAGCCCCCGAAGGCTCCCCGGTGCTCGAGGATGCCGATCGCCTGCATCAGGGCGAACATCGTCACGGGGCCGACGAAGACGAAGCCGTGCTTCTTCAACGCCTTCGACAACGCCACCGACTCCGGTGACTCGGTGGCGTCCGCCCCCGCCGTCGGGTCGTCGGGCCGGAACGACCAGACCAGCTCGGCCAGGTCGAGCCCGGCGTCCGTCATGGCCGCCGTGGCCCGCGCGTTCGTGATCGCGGCCTCGATCTTGCGCCGGTTGCGGACGATGCCCGGGTCGGCCAGCAACCGCTCGACGTCGGCCTCGGTGTAGCGGGCGACGACCTCGGGGTCGAACCCGTCGAAGGCCTCGCGGAAGGCCGGGCGCTTGCGCAGCACGACCGCCCACGACAACCCCGACTGGAAGCCCTCGAGCGTGATGCGCTCGTAGACGCCCGGGGTGTCGCGCACGGGGAAGCCCCACTCGGTGTCGAAGTAGTCGGTCATCAGGGCCGACGCCTCGGCCCACGCTGGTCGGTTCATGCACAGGATGTTAGGCAGCGCCCGTCACACGCGGGCGAGGGGTGCTCCTGCCGCTGGGCGGCAGGAGGTGAGACACTGGTCGTTGACCCAAGGAGGGGCCATGAAAGCGGTGTCGTTGCTGCAGGTCATCTACTCGTTCTTCCTGGGGTTGGTCGTGGTGGGACTGGTCGCGATCGGGATCAACACCTTCCACCGGCGGCCGCCCTGGCCGGAGTACCCCTACGGGAAGAGTCCCGACGTGATGACCCCGGGCGAAGTCGCCGAGTACGAGGCCGCCCAACGCGCGGCCACGGCCGCGCAGGACGCCTGGTCGCTGAACACCAGCATCATCCTGCTGGTGTGCGCGACGGTGATCCTGGCGATCTCGCTGTGGCGCCCGTCCCGGATGGCGGTCATCTCCAACGGGCTGCTGCTCGGCGGCATCTTCACGATGATCTACGCGGTCGGCCAGTCGCTGGCCACCAGTTCCGGTTCGGTGGCCCGCTTCTTCGTCGCGCTCGCGGCGCTGGTGGTGACCGTGGGGGTGGGGTACCTCACCTTCATCCGCCGGACGCCCTCGGCCGAGTCCCTGCCGACCGGCGGGGAGGGCGACGACGTGGACGCCGGGGAGCTCTCGACACGGGTCGAGGCGCTCGAGCGCCGCTTCGAGGCGCTGGGCCGGGCCTTCGGCGCGTGAGCCGCGTCTGCTCCCGCCCGTGGACACCGTGCGTTCACCTGCCGCGGGTTGAGTGGGTCGGGTGACCCAACTCGCCCGCCGCCTGACTCTGGTCGACGCCGTCGTGATCGGCCTCGGCTCCATGATCGGGGCCGGCGTCTTCGCCGTCTGGGCGCCGGCCGCCGCGGCCGCCGGGGGCGGCCTGTTCATCGGCCTGGTGCTGGCCTTCGTCGTCGCCTACTGCAACGCGACGGCCTCGGCGCAACTGGCCGCCTCGTACCCCACCTCGGGCGGGACCTACATCTACGGGCGCGAGGTGCTCGGCGACTGGTGGGGCTTCCTGGCCGGGTGGGGCTTCGTGATCGGCAAGACCGCCTCGGCCGCCGCCATGGCGCTGACCTTCTCCGCCTACCTCGTGCCCGAGGGCTGGTGGCAGCGTCCCCTGGCCGCGCTGGCCGTCGTCGTGCTCGTGGCCGTGAACTACCACGGCGTGACGCGGACGGCCGCCCTCACCCGGGTCATCGTCGCCGTGGTCCTGGTCGTCCTGGTGTGGGCGATCGTCGCGGCCTGGCTGTCGTGGGCGCCCGGGGTCTGGGCCGGCGTCGTCGTGTTCGAGTCCGGGCCGTACGGCGTCCTGCAGTCGGCCGGCCTGCTGTTCTTCGCGTTCGCCGGCTATGCCCGGATCGCCACCCTGGGGGAGGAGGTCGTCGACCCGCAGCGCACCATCCCGCGGTCCATCCTCGTCGCGCTCGGCCTGGCCGTGGTCGTCTATGCCTTCGTCGGGGCCGGCGTGGTCGGGGCGCTGGGGGCCGAGGCCCTGGCGTCCAGCACCGCCCCGCTGGTGGACGCCGTGGGCGCCGGCACCGGCTCCTGGCAGACCTGGCTGGTGCGGATCGGCGGCGCGGTGGCCTCGCTCGGCGCCCTCCTGGCGCTGGTGGCGGGCATCGGTCGCACCTCGCTGGCGATGGCGCGCAACGGTGACCTGCCGCGTCCGCTGGCGTCGGTGCACCCGCGCTACCAGGTGCCCCACGTCGCCGAGATCACGCTCGGCGCGGTGGTGGCCCTGCTGGTGCTGGCGGTCGACCTGCGCGGCGTGATCGGCTTTTCGTCGTTCGGCGTGCTGCTCTACTACTTCGTGGCGAACCTGGCGGCGTTCAGGCAGCGGGAGGGACGCCTGTTCCCGCGCTGGCTGCAGGCCCTCGGCATGACGCTGTGCCTGCTGCTGGTGGTCACCCTGCCGTGGCAGTCGGTGCTGCTCGGCGTGGCGGTCTACGTGGTCGGGGTGCTCGGGCGTGCGGTGGCGCTGCGTCGGGGCGCCAGCGCTTCCTGACGGCGTTGGTGGGGCGGTACGCCTTCTGCAGCGCCGGCGCGGGACCTCCCGCCGACGTTTGACGCTGGACCCCCGTCGAGCGTCAAGAGCGACCCTTGGGGTTTGACGGTCGGGGTGGCTCCACCGTCAAGAGTTGCGCCGGGCACCCGGGACCTAAACGAACCGGCGCGGGGGAGCCCCCACACGGCCACCCGTCAGGCGCGGGGGGCCCCGTCGTCGGGGTCGGCCTCGTAGGCGCCGGGGCGGTCCACGATCAGGACCGCACCCTCGGCGTCCCGGCGCATCTCGGCGGGGGCGAGCCAGCGGGCGAGGTGGTAGACCACGATGGTGACGATGGTGCCCAGCGCGATGCCGCCCAGGGCGAAGTCGTCGGAGAAGACCAGCGACACGTTGCCGACGCCGATGATGATGCCGGCCGACACGGGCACCAGATTCAGCGGGTTGCCGAAGTCGACGTTGTTCTCCTTCCAGATCTTGGCGCCGAGCAGGCCGATCATGCCGTAGAGCACGACCGTGATGCCGCCCAGCACACCACCCGGGGTGGCGGAGATGACGGCGCCGACCTTGGGCGAGAACCCGAAGCCGAGCGCGACCAGTGCCGCGACCACGTAGGCGGCGGTGGAGTAGACGCGCGTGGCGGCCATGACGCCGATGTTCTCGGCGTAGGTCGTCGTCGGGCCGGCACCCACGGCGGTGGCCAGCATCGAGGTGACGCCGTCGGCGCCGATGGCGCGGCCCATGTCCTGGTCGAGGTCGGAGCCGGTCATCTCGGCGACGGCCTTCACGTGGCCGGTGTTCTCGGCGACCAGGGCGATGGCGACGGGCAGGGCGATCAGCGCGAACGCCAGGCTGAAGGTGGGGGCGTGGAAGCCGACGACGTTGGTGGCGGTCGCACCGAACTGCCAGTTGGCCAGGTCGGAGACCGGGGGCAGGCCGATCCACGGGGCGTTGTGGACCGCCGTCCAGTCGACGCGCAGATGTTCGCCCACGGTGCCGTCGGCCATCTGGGAGTTGATCGGGCCCAGGACGAGGTCGAAGACCCAGCTGACCACGTAACCGACGATGAGGGAGAGGAAGATCGCGATCCGGCCCAGGAACCCGCGGACGCCGACGCTCAGCACGACGACCACCAGCATGGTGATCAGGGCGACGCCCTGGTCCTGCGGCCAGTAGACGCCGGCGACGACCGGGGCGAGGTTGAACCCGATCAGCATGACGACGGCGCCGGTCACCACGGGAGGCAGGGCCCGGTGGATGACCCCGGCCCCGGCCACGTGGATGACCACGCCCACCACGAGCAGGGCGACGCCGACCCAGAACATGGCGCCCGAGACGTGGCTCGGGTTGCCGCCGGCGGCGTAGATGGCGGTCGAGACGCCCACGAACGAGGCAGACGAGCCGAGGTACGACGGCACCCGGCCCTTCACGACCGCGAGGAAGATCAGGGTCGCGATGCCCGACATCATCACCGCGAGCTGGGGGTTGAGCCCCATGAGGATCGGGAAGACGAACGTGGCGCCGAACATCGCCACCACGTGCTGGGCGCCGAGACCGACGGTCTTGCCCCAGGTCAGCCGCTCGTGGGGTGCCACCACCGCCCCTGGCTTGAGTGATCCATCTCCGTGCAGCTTCCACAGGGCCATCGGGCGTCCTCCCCACCGGACCCGGACCGGCGTCCGGGCAAACGGCTGCACTGTACTGCGCGCATCCCCCCGGATGTCACGAGGTCCAGCCGACGTCCTCCCAGTCGGTGGTCGCGAAGCCCGGGGCGCCCAGGTTGGCCAGCCCGTTGCGCACCGCCACGAACTGCGGCTCCTGGTACAGCGGGATCTCGATGACCTCCTGCCAGAGCAGGCGCGCCAGCTGGCTGGCCTGGTCGGCGCGGCGCACCTGGTCGTGTTCCGCCCCCACGAGGGCCACCAGGTCGCCTGCGCCGGGCACGGACGCCGCCTCCTCCGGCAGGCGGGCCAAGGGGAAGGCACTGACGGGGACGGAGGCCGGCGTGAGGTCGGCGGGGCCGGTCACGGCGCGCAGCCGGATGCCCACCGCGGCGAGCTGTTCGGCCACCGTCTCGAACTCGGCGGCGGCGAGCTCGTCCCCCTCCGGCGTCCGAAATGTGAGATCGAGGGGCTGGCCGTCCTTGGTGCGACGGCCCGAGGCCAGCTCCCAGCCGGCCTCGTCGAGCGCGTCGCCGGCCCGCGCCGGGTCGGTGGCCAGCCCGGTCGCCCGGGCCTGGTCGATGTAGCCGGGCTGGGTGGGCAGCAGGACGGTGCTGGACCAGGTGCGCGGCGGCGTCCGGAGGTCGCCGAGGTCGACGGCGCCGACCTCGGTGCGGTCGATCGCCATCAGGATCGCCCGCCGCAGCGCCGGGTCGGCGAGTGGCCCCGAGGTGGACAGGTGCAGGCTGCGCCCGGTCGTCCCGGGCGCGGTGCGCAGCGTGGTGTCGGCGGCGGCCCGCGACTGCTGCAGCCGGTCGACCGAGGTGCCGGTCTCCCAGACGTCCAGCTCGTTGTGCTGGAACGCCGCCGCGACCGCCTGCGGCTGCACGGTGCGGAACATGATCGTGTCGAGCTTGGGCTGGTCGCCCCACCACAGCGGGTTGCGCTTCAGCGTGACCAGGCCCTGGGCGTCGTCGAGGTGCGCCACCTGGAACGGGGCGGCGTAGCGGGCGCGGGCGAACGCGCCCCACGAGAAGGTGTCGGCCGAGGTCACGGCGGAGCCCCGCAGCGGGCCAGGGACCAGCGGCTGCGCCCAGTCGGGGTCGACACCGGCGTAGGTGATGACGACCTGGCGGGGTGAGGAGCCCTCGCGGACCTCCGCCACCCGGTCCCAACCACGGGGGTCGGCCGGCTCGAGCCCGTCGACCTGCCCGGACGCCGCGCGCCACGTCGCCTCCCAGTCGGCCGCCGTGACCGGCGCACCATCGCCCCAGACGGCGTCGGTGTGGAGGTCGAGGGTGACGACCGTCCGCTCGGCGTGCTGCACGTCGATCCCGGTCACGAAGTCGGGGTTGGCGCTCGCCCGGCCCGCGGCGTCCAGCGACAGGTGCTCGGGGGCGAGCGGGTCCAGGACGCGCTGGGTGTCGGCGTCCGCGGCGTCGGGATGGCGCGGGTTCCACTCGGTGGGGAGCGCGGAGAGGGGGAAGCGCAGGAGGCCGCCGTCGCGCAGGCGCTCGCGCGGCTGGGGGTTGACGTCGCTCTCGGCGTCGGCCGGCAGGGGCGCCGGCGTGGTCGGCTCGGGCACCGGCGGGGAGCCCGTGCAGCCCACGAGGAACAGCAGCGCGAGCGCGCTCGTGCGCGCACGGGGGCGCGGCCTGCTCACGGTGGGTCCTCCTGCGGAGAAGGGGGTGTCGACGCTGTTACGGGTTGGCGTTCACACTAGCCCGGCGCCCGTCGCGGCCCGCTGGGTTGCAGGTCACGATTCGGTGCAGGAGGTCACAATTCGGACAAGCGGTCCACGGCCGTCAGATCCAGGACCGCAGCCACATCCGGGCCATCCAGTCGGGGTGGGGGAGCAGTTCGTTGGTGAGCACCGGGTACAGGAACGCGAAGTTCGCCACCACCAGCCCCACCGCGAGGCCGACGATGATGGCCCCGAGGCGTCGGCCGGGTGCCCGCGCGGGGCCGAGGACCAGCCCAAGGCCGAGGGCGAGGGCGACGGTGGTGAACGGGATGATCGTGATGCCGTAGAAGAAGAACACCGGACGGTGGGCCGATGCGAACCACGGCAGGTAGGTCGCCAGCGCGGCGAGCACCGGGACGCCGAAGCGCCAGTCGCGCCCGGCCAGCCACCAGATCAACCCGATGACGAGGGCGGCCGCGGCCAGCCACCAGAGCATCGGGGTGCCCATGCCCACCACGACGCGCACGCACGTGTCGGGGCCGACGCAGCCGTCGGAGCCGACCTCGATGGCGTTGGTCGCGTCGAAGCTGATCGGGCGCAGCATCAGCAGCCAGCCCGCCGGGTGGGCGTCGTAGGGGTGGGTCTGCTCGCGGATGTAGTCGCCGGTGTGGAACGCGTAGATCTCCTGGTGGTACTTCAGCAGGGATGCGAAGGCCTCCCCGAAGGCGCCCACCCAAGGGTGGTCGGGGTTCTTGGTTCCCCAGTCGCGGCCCCAGCCGCCGCGGGTGGTCAGCCAGCCCGTCCACGAGGCGACGTACACGACGAACGCCGTGCCCACGATCGAGAAGAACGCGAGGACGCCCTCGCGCAGCAGCGCGGTCCAGGCGCGGAAGCCGGCCCCGGCCAGCCGGCGGGCCCCGACGTCCCACAGCACGGTGAGGATGCCGAACACCGCGATGACGAACAGCGAGTTCCACTTGGTGGCGGTGGCCAGGCCGAACAGGACACCGGCCGTCCAGCGCCAGGGGCGCCACCAGGCCAGCGGCCCGAAGCGTCCGCCGAGCGTGGTGAGGCCGCGGGCCTCCATCGCATCGGCGAGGCGGTGGCGGTGGTGGTCGCGGTCGGCGACCAGCGCAGCCACCCCGGCGACGAGGAAGGTGGCCTGGAAGATGTCGAGCAGGGCGATGCGGCTCATCGTGAACGCGAGGCCGTCGACGGTGAGCAACAGGCCGGCGATGGCGCCGACCAGCAGCGAGCGGCTCAGCCGGTGGGCGAGCCGGATCGTGGCCACCACCAGGAGGCTGCCGAACACGACGGCGGCGATGCGCCAGCCGAACGGGTTCATGCCGAACGCGAGCTCGCCGAGGGCGATCAGCCACTTGCCGACGGGCGGGTGCACGATGAACGAGCCCGCCTCGGTCAGCCCCGACAGGTCACCGCCGAGGATCTGCGGGTGGACCTCCTTGCCGTCCCCCCACGTGCCCTCGTAGCCGTACTGCAGCAGCGACCACGCGTCCTTGGCGTAGTAGGTCTCGTCGAACACGATCCCGTGGGGCTGGTCCAGCCGGACCACCCGGACCACCAACGCGAGCAGGCCGATGGTGAGGGTGACCGCCCAACTGACCAGCCAGTGGTCCCGCACGCCGTCGCGCAACCGATCGAGGGTGCTGGGCGCTGCGGTCGTCACCGGGCCATGGTAGCCACGCCATACTGGGCGGGTGACTGGAGTGCTCGTGCTGGCCGCCACCCCCATCGGCGACGTGGCGGACGCCAGCCCGGCCATGGTCGCCGCGCTGGTGGAGGCCGACGTGATCGCCGCCGAGGACACGCGCCGCCTGCGCGACCTCTGCCGCCGGCTCGGCATCGAGACCTCGGCGCGGGTGGTGTCCTACTTCGACGGCAACGAGGCCTCGCGCGTCGGCGTCCTGATGGACGCCCTGCGCGCGGGCGAACGGGTGGTCGTGGCGACCGACGCGGGGATGCCCTCGGTGTCGGACCCCGGATTCAGGGTGGTGCAGGCCGCGATCGCGGAGGGGATCCGGGTCACCGCCGTTCCCGGGCCCTCGGCGGTGCTGACCGCGCTGGCCGTGTCGGGGCTGCCCACCGACCGGTTCTGCTTCGAGGGCTTCGTCTCCCGCAAGGCCGGCGAGCGGTCGCGTGCGCTGGCGGCGCTGGCCCGCGAGGAGCGCACGATGGTGTTCTTCGAGGCCCCGCACCGGCTGGCCGACTTCCTCGCCGACGCCCGGGACGCGTTCGGGGCGGACCGGCCCGGGGCCGTCTGCCGCGAGTTGACCAAGACCTACGAGGAGGTCGTCCGCGGGCCGCTGTCCGAGCTGGCCCAGTGGGCGACCGGCGAGGTCCGTGGCGAGATCACCGTCGTGGTGGCCGGCGCGTCCGGGCCTGCGGGCAGCCTCGAGGACGCCGTGGCCGAGGTCCTGTCCCGCGTCGAGGAGGGCGAGCGGTTCAAGAGCGCGGTCGCCGAGGTGGCCGGGGCGTCCGGGCTGGCCAAGAACGAGCTGTACGAGGCGGCGCTGGCCGCCCGGAAGGAATCCCGATGACCGAGCTCCCCGCGGCGCCCGAGCCGCTGGGCGTGCCCACGACGGACGCCCACACCCACCTCGGCACGACCGAGCAGAAGTCGGGGCTGGTGGCCGCCGACGCGGTCGAGCGGGCTGCGTCCGTCGGGGTGCACCGGCTCGTGGACGTCGGCTACGACGTGGACAGCTCGCGCCTCGCCGTCGGGGTCGCCGAGCAGCACGACGCCGTGGTGGCGACCGTGGCGATCCATCCGACCGACGCGGCCCAGCTGGGTGACGACCTCGACGAGGCCCTGCGGGAGCTGGAGGCCCTGCTGGGCACCTCCGACCGGATCCGCGGCGTGGGGGAGACCGGCCTCGACTTCCACTGGATCGAGGACGAGGCGGGTCGCGCCCGGCAGCGCGAGGCGTTCGCCGCCCACATCGGCTGGGCGAAGGAACACGACCTCGCCCTGGTGATCCACGACCGGGACGCCCACGCCGAGGTCCTCAAAGTGCTGGCCGCCGAGGGGTGGCCCGAGCGCGTGCAGATGCACTGCTTCTCGGGCGACGCCGCGCACGCCCGCGCCTGCCTCGAGCACGGCGCGTGGCTGTCCTACCCGGGCACCGTGACGTTCAAGGCCAACGACGTCCTGCGCGAGGCGGCCCGGATCACCCCGCGCGACCGGATCCTCGCCGAGACCGACGCCCCCTACCTCACCCCCGTGCCCGCGCGAGGACGGCCCAACGCCAGCTACCTGCTGCCGCACACGGTGCGTTTCCTGGCCGACCTGCGCGGCGAGGACCCCGACGACCTCGCCGCCGTGCTGGACGCCAACGCCACCGCCCTGTTCGGGGACTGGGGCCACGATGGCTGACTCGCTGCTCGACCCGCGGACGATCCGCGAGATCGCCGCCGAGCTCGACCTGCGGCCCACCAAGCAACGCGGCCAGAACTTCGTGCACGACGCCAACACGGTGCGTCGCATCGTCGCCGCCTCGGGCATCACGCCCGACGACGTGGTCCTCGAGATCGGCCCCGGACTGGGCTCGCTCACCCTGGGCTTGCTCGAGGTCGCCTCCCACGTGCACGCGGTCGAGATCGAGCCCAGCCTCGCCCGCCGCCTGCCCCGCACGGTGGCCGACCGGCTGCCCGCGGCGTCCGAGCGCCTCACGGTCACCGAGGCCGACGCGCTCACCGTCACCGAGCTGCCCGGCCCCCAGCCCACCGCGGTGGTCGCCAACCTGCCCTACAACGTGAGCGTGCCCGTGCTGCTGCACGTGCTCGCCCGCTGGCACTCGATCCGCACCGGCCTGGTCATGGTCCAGCTCGAGGTCGCCGACCGCCTCGTCGCCCCGCCGGGCTCGAAGACCTACGGGGTGCCCAGCGTGAAGCTGGCCTGGTACGCGGACGCCGCGCGCGTCGGCACGGTGCCGCCCAAGGTGTTCTGGCCCGTCCCGAACGTCGACTCGGGCCTGGTGCGGATGACCCGCCGCGAGCCCCCGGACACCACGGCGACCCGGGAGCAGGTGTTCGCCGTCGTCGACGCGGCCTTCTCCCAGCGCCGCAAGATGCTGCGCGGGGCACTGTCGGGGTTGTTCGGCTCCTCGGCGGACGCCGTGGCCGCGCTCGAGGCGTCCGGCGTCGACCCGCGGGCGCGCGGCGAGGTGATCGACGTGGCCGCCTTCGCGCGCATCGCCGAGCAGCTCCCGCACCGACCGGCCTGAGGGCGGGAACCTTCCGCCCACGGCATCAGGCTGGTAGACAGGGCGTATGAGCGCGAGCCAGCCGGTGTCGGACCTGGTCCGGGTGCGGGCACCCGGCAAGGTCAACCTCGCCCTGCGCGTCGGCGCGGTCCGCGAGGACGGCTACCACCCGCTGGCCACGGTTTTCCAGGCGCTGTCGATCTTCGACGAGCTCTCCGCCACGAACGCGGCCCCCGGCGAGTACCGGATCAGGGTGCAGGGCGACCAGGCGCACCTCGTGCCCGAGGACGGCACCAACCTCGCCGTGAAGGCCGCCCGGCTGCTGGCCGCACGCAACGGAGGCGTCGACCGCCACGGCGTCGACCTGACCATCCGCAAGACGATCCCGGTGACCGGCGGCATGGCGGGAGGTTCGGCCGACGCGGCCGCCGCCCTGGTCGCCTGCGCCAACCTGTGGGCGATCGACATCAACCCCGCAGAACTGCAGGACCTGGGCGCCGAGCTCGGTGCCGACGTGCCGTTCTGCCTGCTCGGCTCCACCGCCCTGGGGCACGGTCGCGGCGACGACCTCGTCCCCGTGCTCAGCCGCGGGGGATACCACTGGGTGCTGGCGCTGCCCGACGTCGAGCTCTCCACGCCGGCCGTGTTCCGGCGGTTCGATGAGATGAACCCCGACGCCGACCCGCCCCCGCCGTCGGTGCCGGCCGGCCTGCTCGAGGGCCTGGCCTCCGGTGACGTGCAGCGGGTCGCCGAGAACCTCGTCAACGACCTCGAACCCGCCGCGATCTCACTGCGGCCCGACCTCGCCGACCTGCTCGATGCGGGACGCGAGGCCGGCGCGCTGGCGGGCATGGTGTCCGGCTCGGGTCCCACGTGCGCGTTCCTGGCCGGCAATGAGGACGCGGCCGTGCGCCTGTCCGGGGCACTGTCCTCGCTGGGGTTGTGCCGGGCCGTGCGCCGGGCGTCGGGCCCTGTTCCCGGGGCCCGCCAGGTGGCGTGACCCCGCCGGGCCCCCGGCTCAATTCGGTTGGCCCGAGTGTTGCGCCATCTGGACCACACAGGTCGCGCGCCGGCCAAGCGCTCTCGATCACTCCCCCTTGTCACGGGGATTCCGGCAGGCTCGTGGCGACGATGATGTGGTCCAAATGGCGCTACGTCCCGCCGGACCTGCCGGTCAGATGACGAAGCCGCCGGCCTCGGGCGGCGCCTCGACGCGCAGGTTCGGCTGGGGTTGCAGGCGGCGCATGCCGTGCCAGGCGAGGTTGACCAGGTGGGCGGCGACCTGCGGCTTGCTCAGTGTCGTCTCCTCGCGGGACTCGACCCACCACTGACCGGCCAGCGCGACCAGGCCGACGAGCATCTGCGAGTAGAGGGGAGCCGTGCCGGGGTCGAACCCGCGGTGCTCGAACTGGTCGGCCAGCAGGCCCTCGACCCGGCTGGCGATCGAGCTCAGGATCGTCTGGAAGTTGCCGCCCTGGGAGTACGGCGAGGAGTCGCGGCTGATGATGCGGAAGCCGTCGGGCTCCTCCTCGATGTAGTCGAGCAGGGCGAGGGTGCCGAGTTCGATCAGAGACCGCGGGTCGGTGTGGGGGCGGCTGATCGCCGCGTAGATCGAGTCGTGCAGCCGGCGGACCTGCCGGTCGACAACGACGTCGTAGAGCCCCTCCTTGCCGCCGAAGTGCTCGTACACCACCGGCTTGCTGACCTCGGCGTGGGCGGCGATCTCCTCGACGCTGGTGCCGTCGAGCCCCTTCTCGGCGAACAGGCCCCGGGCCACCTCGATCAGCTGTTCACGCCGCTCCGCGCGCGTCATGCGCACGCGTCCGCGCCGGGCGCGGGCAGTGAGCGGGGTCGAGGAGGTCACCCGCCCAGTCTCTCGCGTGCGGGCGACATGCGCCAATGGAACGCCGAACCGGGGCCTCCCCGTCCCGTCGACGCGCGGTGTACCGGCGGGCCGGGGGTGGCCTAGACTGGGCCGCTGGACGTCGAGGCGTCCGAACCCCGGTTGGTCTGTCGGCAGGGCCCGCCTGACTTTGAATCAGGACTAGCGACGTAGGTTCGACTCCTACCCGGGGTGCTCCGCCGGGTGCTGGGCGATGATGGACGCATGACTTCGCTGGTCCTCGGCACTGCCCTCGCCGACGAGGCGCCCGCCGACACCGAGTTGCTCGTGTGGGACGTCGAACCCGACTCGGCGCAGGACTGGCTGGCGGTCGGCGACGCGGCCGGTGACATCGGCGTCGTCCTGCCCCAGCGCTACGCCGAGGAGCCCGAGGTCGGGATGCCGTCCAGCGCCCAGCTGAACGCGCGCTCAACGTAGCTCGCCCCCGGGACCCGGGAGGTCGGGACCGACGGAGGGGTGGCGTCCGCGGCGAGCCCGTACGATGCCGGGAAAGGGCCGGGCGCACCGGCCGCCGACGGAAGGGGACCCATGGCCGGGAAGAGACGGAGCTGGCTGCGCCACGTCCGACCCGACCTCGTCATCGACGCGGTCGGCCACCTCACCGCCGCCGACGTCCGGCGCCTGGCGCCCCGGGTCGCCGCCCTGTGCTTCGACATCGACGGCACGGTCACCGACTACCACTCCCCGGCGGTGACCGACGCCCAGGCGTCCCACCTGGGCGGCCTGCGCGAGGCCGGCTACCAGACCTTCGTGGTCAGCAACTGCTACGGCGAGCGCGCCCGCGAGGTGCACGCCCTGTTCGAGCCGCACGTGACGGCCGTGTTCACGCCCGAGGACTGCGTCGACCCCGCCGACCCGAAGCACCACCCCCGCAAGCACGGCAAGCCGGCCCCCGACATGATCTTCGCGGCGGCACGTACCGCCGGCGTGGGCCCCGACGAGCTCCTCATGGTCGGCGATCAGATGTTCAAGGACGTCCTCGCCGCCCGCCGCGCCGGTGCGCGGGCCCTCCTCGTCCCCCGGTTGGGGCCCAGCGACCACGCCGGCGTCCGGTACCTGCAGCGACCGGTCGAGCGGGTGCTGCGCCCGCTCCTGGGGCTGCCCGGCGGCCGGGGCGCCTGGCCGCGCAGCCTCGCGCGCGCCTCCTGAGCCGGCCGGGACGGTCCTCCCGGACACCGAGTCCGCGCCACTCGCCGCCCGGCCCTAGGATGAGGGACGAGTGCCAGCGAGAACACAGGAGTGAACATGGGCGAGCGGGCAGGCAGCGTTGCAGGAGTCGTGGTGCTGGCGGCGGGTGCGGGCACCCGGATGAAGTCGTCGACCTCGAAGCTGTTGCACCAGGTGGCCGGGCGGTCCCTGCTCAGCCACGCGGTGAGTGCCGCCGACGCGCTGACGCCCGAGAACCTCGTCGTGGTCGTCGGCCACCAGCGCGAGCAGGTCGAGGACCACCTCGCCGAGATCGCCCCCCACGTGGTCACGACGGTGCAGGAGAACCAGAACGGCACCGGGGACGCGGTGCGCTGCGGCCTGGCCCCGCTGCGGGACGTCCAGGGCGAGATCGTCGTCACCTACGGCGACGTCCCCCTGCTCACCGGCGAGACGCTGGTCGACCTCGTCTCGGCCCACCGGGCCCACGGGGACGCGGTGACCCTGCTGACGGCGGTCCTCGACAACCCGACCGGCTACGGCCGGATCGTGCGCGAGGCCGACGGCGACCAGGTCGCCGCCATCGTCGAGCAGAAGGACTGCAGCCCCGAGCAGGCCGAGATCACCGAGATCAACGCTGGCATCTATGTCTTCCAGGCCGATGTGCTCCGCGACGGGCTGGAGTCCCTCACCACCGACAACGCCCAAGGCGAGCTCTACCTGACCGACGTGGTGAAGTTCGCGCGCGGCCGCGGCCTCAACGTGCACTCGATGGTGCTCGAGGACCGCTGGCAGACCGAGGGCGTCAACGACCGCGTCCAGCTGGCCGCGATGAACCGCGAGTACAACCGCCGCCTGGTCGAGAAGTTCCAGCGCGCCGGCGTGACGATCGTCGACCCGGCCACCACCTGGCTGCACGACACGGTCGACATCGCCCCCGACGTCACCCTGCTGCCCGGCACCAGCCTCGAGGGGGCCACCTCGATCGCCACCGGCGCCACGATCGGCCCCGACACCACGCTGGTCGACGTCGAGGTCGGGGAGGGGGCCACCGTGGTGCGCACCCACGCCCTGCTCGCCGTGATCGGGGCCGGGGCGTCCGTGGGGCCGTTCGCCTACCTGCGCCCGGGCACCCAGCTGGGCGCCGGGGGCAAGATCGGCACCTTCGTGGAGACGAAGAACGCCCAGATCGGGGCCGACACGAAGGTGTCGCACCTGTCCTACGTGGGCGACGCGACGGTCGGTGAGGGCACCAACATCGGCGCCGGCGTGATCGTGGCGAACTACGACGGCGTCGAGAAGAACCGCACGGTCGTCGGCAACCACAGCTTCGTCGGGTCGGACGCCGTGCTGGTCGCGCCGGTCACCGTCGCCGACGGTGCCTATGTGGCGGCCGGTTCCGCCGTCACCGAGGATGTGGGGCCGGGCGAACTGGCCATCGCCCGGGGGCGGCAGCGTAATATCCCCGGTTGGGTGGAGTCGCGCCGCGCCGGTACGAAGACACACCAGGCCGCGAACGACGCGAGCGCCAACAGCGAAGGGACGCACCTGCAGTGACGGGGATCAAGCGCCAGTCGGAGAAGCACCTCATCCTCGCCTCGGGGCGGGCCTATCCCGAGCTCGCCGAGGAGGTCGCCTCCCTCATCGGTGTCGAACTCGTCCCCACGCGGGCCCTGACGTACGCGAACTCCGAGATCTACGTCCGGTTCGAGGAGTCGGTGCGTGGCGCCGACGCCTTCGTGCTGCAGTCGCACTGCGCCCCGGTCAACGAGTGGCTCATGGAGCAGCTCATCATGGTGGACGCGCTCAAGCGCGCCTCCGCCAAGCGGATCACCGTCGTCTCGCCGTTCTACCCCTACGGCCGTCAGGACAAGAAGCACGCCGGCCGCGAGCCGATCTCGGCCCGCCTGATCGCTGACCTGTACAAGAC
>DUOQ01000188.1 GCA_012838755.1 Propionibacterium sp.
GCGGGGCGTCCTGGGGGCGCCCCGCCGGTCTCGCTGATGGGGGGCACCGTTCCAGGCCGGCCGTACGCGAGAGGCGGGGGGGACGTGGTCGGTCGGCCAAGCCGCCGCGCTCACCGGCCAGTCGAGCTCACGGCTGGGTGATCAGACGATCGTCCAGGTGTCCGGACCGGCGATCAGACGCTGCAGGGCGGCCTCGCGGTCGGCGGGCATGGTGACCTGGTTGCGCGCCGCGTCGTCGAACACCGGGCGCGCGACGTCGCGGAAGATCCCGATCGGGGAGGCCGACAGGTCCTGTGTGTCGGTCAGCTGCGACAGCTCGAAGGCCAGGGTGGGGTCGGGCGTGAGCGCGTCGTGCACGAGGATGTCGGCAGGGTCCACGTCGGAGGTGGTCCGCACGGCCAGGCGCCCGTCGGCACCGCGCACCACGCACAGCTGCCCGCCCGCGTAGGTGATCGGCTCGCCGTGCACCAGCGGCATGACGGTGGGGGAGTTCAGCTCCTTGAGCGAGTCGAACGCCCCGTCGTTGAAGATCGGGCAGTTCTGGTAGATCTCGACCAGCGAGGCACCACGGTGTTCGATGGCCGCGCGCAGCACCCCGGTGAGGTGCTTGCGGTCCGAATCGATCGTCCGCGCCACGAAGGACGCCTCGGCGCCCAGCGCCAGCGTCACCGGGTTGAACGGGTGGTCGACCGACCCGGCCGGGGACGACTTCGTGACCTTGCCCTCCTCCGAGGTGGGGGAGAACTGGCCCTTGGTCAGCCCGTAGATGCGGTTGTTGAACAGCATGATCGTGATGTTCACGTTGCGGCGCAGCGCGTGGATCAGGTGGTTGCCCCCGATCGACAGGGCGTCCCCGTCACCGGTCATCACCCACACGGCCAGGTCGGGGCGCGCGACGGCCACCCCGGTCGCGATCGCCGGCGCCCGGCCGTGGATCGAGTGCATGCCGTAGGTGTCCACGTAGTACGGGAACCGGGACGAGCACCCGATGCCCGACACGATCACCGTGTTCTCGCGCTTGATGCCGAGCTCGGGCATCAGGCCCTGGAAGGCGGCCAGCACGGCGTAGTCGCCGCAGCCGGGGCACCAGCGCACCTCCTGGTCGGAGACGAACTCCTTGCGGTTCAGGGGCTCAACAGCCAGGGGGATGCCGGCGAGTCCGTTGCTCATGCCAGGTCCTTTCCGTCGATGACGTCGACCAGGTGCGGTGCCAGCTCGGCGGGGCTGATCGGCAGCCCCCGCACGCGGCTGTACGACTGCACGTCGACGAGGTACTTGGCCCGCAGGATCATGGCCAGCTGCCCGGAGTTCATCTCGGGCACGACCACGCGGTCGTAGGCGCGCAGCACCTCGCCGGTGTTGGCCGGCAGCGGGTTGAGGTGGCGGATGTGGGTCACCGCGATCGAGCGACCCGTGTCGCGCACGCGCTTGGCGGCGGCTGCGATCGGCCCCCACGTCGAACCCCAGCCCAGCACGAGCACGGACGCTTCGCCGCCCGGGTCGTCGACCACCAGGTCGGGGATGTCGGCGACGATCCCGTCGACCTTGGCCTGGCGCAACCCCACCATCAACTCGTGGTTGTCGGGGGCGTAGGAGATGTTGCCCGTCCGGTCGGCCTTCTCGATGCCGCCGACGCGGTGCTCGAGCCCGGGCGTCCCGGGGATGGCGAGCGCGCGGGCGAGCCGCTCGTCGCGCAGGTACGGCAGGAACTCGCCCTCGGGCCCGTTGGGCTCGGTGGCGAAGCTCGGGTCGATGGGGTCGAGTGCCTTCACGTCGGGGATCAGCCACGGCTCGGCGCCGTTGGCCAGGTAACCGTCCGACAGCACGATGACCGGCGTCCGGTAGCGCAGGGCGATGCGGACGCCCTCGACCGCGATGTCGAAGCAGTCGGCCGGCGACTGGGCCGCGAGCACGGGCAGCGGGGCCTCGCCGTGGCGTCCGAACAGCGACTGCAGCAGGTCGGCCTGCTCGGTCTTGGTCGGCATGCCCGTCGACGGCCCGGCGCGCTGGATGTCGCACACCACGAGCGGCTGCTCGAGCATCACGGCCAGCGAGATGGTCTCCGACTTCAGCGCCATGCCCGGCCCCGACGTCGTCGTGACACCCAGGTGCCCCGCGTACGACGCCCCGAGCGCGGCACCCGCCGCCGCGATCTCGTCCTCGGCCTGGAAGGTGGTGACGCCTTGGTCCTTGGCGCGGCTCAGCTCGTGCAGCACGTCGGAGGCCGGCGTGATCGGGTAGGCGCCCAGGAACAGGGGCAGGCCGGCCTTCGCGGCACCGGTCATCAGGCCGAGCGCGAGTGCCTTGTTGCCGGTGACCTGCCGGTAGGTGCCCGGGGGTACCGGGGCCGCGGCGACCTCGTAGCGCACCGCGAACGTCTCGGTGGTCTCGCCGAAGGCGTGGCCGGCCAGGAACGCGGCCTTGTTCGAGTCGCGGATGTCGTGGTTCTTCCCGAACTTCTTGTCGAGGAACTCCAGCGTGTGCTCGGCCGGGCGGGTGTACAGCCAGGTGAGCAGGCCGAGGGAGAACATGTTCTTGGCGCGGGAGGCGTCCTTGCGGCCCAGCTTGAACTGCTCGACCGAGGCCACGGTGAGGCCGGTCAGGTCGATCGCGTGCAGCTGGTAGTCCTCGAGCGAGCCGTCCTCGAGGGGGCTGGTCGCGTAGCCCACCTTCGAGAGGTTGCGCTTGGTGAACTCGGCGGTGTCGGCGATCACCAGGCCGCCGCGCTTGAGGTCGGGCAGGTTCGCCTTCAGCGCCGCCGGGTTCATGGCCACGAGCACGTCGGGCTTGTCGCCGGGGGTCTTGATGTCGGCGTTGGCGAAGTGGAGCTGGAAGCTCGACACGCCCGCGATCGTGCCCTGCGGGGCGCGGATCTCGGCGGGGAAGTTCGGCAGCGTCGCGAAGTCGTTGCCGAGGCTCGCCGAGTCGGAGGTGAAGCGGTCGCCGGTCAGTTGCATGCCGTCACCGGAGTCACCGGCGAAGCGGATCACGACACGGTCGAGTGTTTGGACGTCAGTCACGGTTGCGTTCGTTCCTTCTCGGGCCAGGACTCAAGGTTCAACAGTAGTCGCTCCGGGCGACGGTGGGGAGGTGCGACCACGCCGGTCAGGGCCGCTCCACCATCTCCTCCACCAGGCCGGTGGCGGACGCCGCGGGTGCGGGCAGGTCGTCGCTCCAGACCAGGGCGTCGAACGGGCACTCCTCGATGCAGATGCCGCAGTACATGCACAGCGACCAGTCGATGGAGAACGCGTCGAGGATGTTGTGCGTCCGCTGGCGCGGCCCCGGCGGGGAGCCGGGGATCGGCTCGGCGTGGCTGCCCAGCGCGATACACCAGGTCGGGCACTCCCGCACGCAGATCATGCACGAGGTGCAGTTCTCGTACACCAGCTTGATGGAGCGGTGGCCCGGTCCCTGAGCCTGGCGAAGGGTCATCGCCGCCTCCTGACCCGGCCGCCCTGCACGGACGCGGCGACCTCCTCGGGGGACGCAGGCTCGCTGACCCGTTCGCCCCACACCTCCGGGTCGGGGACGCCCGGCGGCACCATCCGTCGGCGTCCGGCCGCGACGGTCTCGCCGGGTTCCTTCGCGCCCGGCCAGGGGCGCA
>DUOQ01000189.1 GCA_012838755.1 Propionibacterium sp.
AACACCCCGGCGACGAGCGTCGGGCCGACCCACCAGCCTCCCTTCATCGGCCGGATGACGGTCATCTTCGCGACGCCGCCGGCCAGCCCGGCGGCCAGGGCCATGCGCCCGGCGCGTCCGGCACCGTGGGTGCGCGAGGCGGCCCCGGCGCCCACCGCGGCCGCCACGAGCGAGAGCCCGATGTCGGTGGAGGCCGCCCTGCCCTTGGTGACCCAGCGGTCGGGCCGGCCCCCCGGACCCCAGTGACTGGGCAGCAACTCGGGCAGCGAGCGACCACGCACCGCGTAGTGCGCCACGACCGCGGCGGCCATGAGAGCCGGGAAGCCGGCGGCGAGCGCGAACGCGTCGTGCGGCGTGTTGGCGAAGGGCTCGTCCTCGGCGTCCGGCTCGATGAGGCCGAGCTTCACGGCGGCGGCACCGAAGTTCATGTCCCACCCGGCGCCGAACGCGCGGGGCTTCATCAGGCGCGGGTCGGCGGGGTCCCACAGGGCTTCCTTGAACCGCTCCCCCGTCGGCGGGCGGAGGTCGAACGGGATGCCGAACCAGCGACCCACGCGAGGGTCGGCGTCCGGGTCAGCCACGAACTCGGCCGACACCGGGCCGATCTCGGTGATGAGGTGGGCGACCTCCTCGGGGCCGGCCGAGGCATCCAGCCCCTCGCAGAGGGCGATCGTGAGCTCGTCACGGACGTCGTCGCGCAGGTCGGCGTCCACCACCGCGACGGATGCGTCGAGCCAGGCCTGGGCTGCGGCCCGGGCGTCGGCGGAGAGCTGGTCGAGGGAGGTGATCATCGGGACTCCTTGAGCAGGGCGTCGAGCGTGTCTCGGACGGCGACCCACGCGTCGCGTTGCGCGGCGTGCGCGGCGAAGCCATCCGGCGTCAGACGGTAGTACTTGCGGGGCGGGCCAACCGGGGACTCCTGCCACGTGGAGTCGATCAGCCCGGCCTTCAACAAGCGCGACAGCAGGGGGTAGACGGTACCGGCAGTCAGGGCGAGCGCCGGCTGGGAGGCCAGCTCCTCGACCACCTGCGAGCCGTACCGCTCGCCCTGGGCGAGCAGGCCCAGCACGGCGAGCTCCACCACTCCCCGGCGGATCTGGGTCGTTCGGTCTTCAGCCATGACAAGATGGTAGCGCCGAGTACCTTGTTACGCAAGGTTCTGGGTGGGAAAAGCCATCGCCGGAGCCTTCCCCGCCTGACTAGCCTTGACAGCACCCAACACAGGAGGAGGGACCCATGTCCAACGAGAAGAAGGACGGCGGCGACATCAGCTCCGGCTTCGGTGACCCGAAGGTGGACGGCCCCGTCTCCGACGAGAAGGCCCAGGAGATGCTTCACGAGGGCGACGTGGTCGAGGACGCCGACGTGACCGGCGAGTCCGTGTTCGCGGTCGACTCCGACGGGGTCGCCGAGCGCGAGGACGAGGACGACGACAAGCCCCGCCCGAACGCCGGCGGCGGCGGTGGTGGCGGCGGCTGGTGAGCTGACCCCGGCGGTGGGAGGATCTCCCCATGCATCCCGACCTGTCGGAGATCTTCCCACCCCTCGGCCTGCGCGTGACGTGCGGGCCCCTCGAGTTGCGCGGCATCGGCGACGCCGAGATGCTGGCGCTGCTCGACGTGGTGCGTGAGGGGATCCACGCCCCCGAGCGGATGCCGTTCGTATTCCCCTGGACCGACGCACCCGCGGAGCAACTGCCCCTCAACTACCTGCAGTGGTGGGCCCGCGGCATGGCGACCTGGTCCCGCGAGGCCTGGGCCCTCGACCTGTGCGCGCTCTGGGAGGGCGAGGTCGTCGGCGTCCAGGGCGTGGCGACGCAGGACTTCCTGACGTTCCGCTTCGGCGAGACCGGCTCGTGGCTGGGCAACCGCTTCCAGGGCAACGGCATCGGGACCGCCATGCGCCGGGCCCTGTGCACCCTGCTGTTCGACCACCTGGACTTCGAGTTCATCACCTCGGCGACCTTCAGCGACAACCCCTCCTCCCTGCGGGTCAGCGAGAAGCTGGGCTACCGCGACAACGGGATCGAATGGGCACGACCGCGGGGCACTCGCGCGGTGACGCGGCGCCTGCTCCTGCTGCCCGAGGACTTCAGGCGCGGCGACCCCATCGCCGTGGAGGGCGTGGAGCCGTTGCGACGGTTCATCGGGCTCGATTGAGCCACGCGGCCACCACGAACAACGCCTCGGACGCCGCGGGTGCCGTCCCCCAGTGGCTGATGCTCCCGTGGTGGAGCCCCGCCATCGTGTGGCGCTCCACCGGGACGCCCTCCGCCGCGAGCCGCGACGCATAAAGGTCCACCTCGTCGTTGAGCGCGTCGAACTCGGCGTTGACCACGAGCGCCGGGGCGGTGCCGGCGAGCGACGACGCCCGCAGCGGCACGGCGTCCGGGTCGGTGCGCTGCTCGTCGCGGCAATAGAGCGACCAGAACTCGTCGAGCCGGGCGCGCGACGCGGGGTCGGAGCGGTAGCTGGGCCGGTCGAGGTCGCTGTCGGTGACCGGGTAGATGAGCAACTGGCCGTCGAGGAGCAGCCCGGCGTCGCGGGCGCGGAGGGCGGCCACGGCCGCGAGGTTGCCACCGGCCGAGTCGCCGCCGACGGCGATGCGCCAGCCCTCGGCGGGTGGCGTGAGCAGGTCCACGAGTTCGGCCCCGGCGTGCTCGGGGACCCATTGCAGGGCCGCCCACGCGTCCTCGACCGCGTCGGGGAACCGGCGCTCGGGTGCCTTGGCGTAGTCGACCATGAGCACGGCCCAGCCGGACCGCCGGGCCAGCTCGCGGCCGAGGCGGTCGAAGGTGTCGATGCTGCCGAGCACCCAGCCGCCGCCGTGCAGGTAGACCAGGACGCCGCGGGGCGATGCCGTGGGCACGAGCAGCCGCGCGCGGACCGACACGTTGTCAGGGGTCGGGATCGAGAGGGTCCGGTGGCGCTGCAGGGACGGGCCGGGCCCGAGCGCCGCCTTTCCCGCGGCGTTCTCGGCGCGGCGGGCGGCGATCTCGGCGCGGGTCGGGAGGTCCGGGCTCATCCCGGCAGGTTACCGCCGTGCGCGTCGGCCAACCGGAAGCGGTGGAAGCGCGGGTGGAGGAGCGCGACCAGCGCGATGCCCACCAGCACGAGCAGGCCGCCGCCCCCGGTGGCCACGGCCGGGCCGACGAGCTCGGCGGCCCCGCCGTGCAGCATGTCGGCGATGCGGGGGCCGCCGGCGACCACGACGATGAACACGCCCTGGAGGCGCCCGCGCACGGCGTCGTCGGTGGCGCCGAGCAGCAGCGACTGGCGGAAGGCCGCCGAGGCCATGTCGGCCGCGCCGCCGACGACCAGCATCGCCAGGGCCAGGCCGAGCATCAACCCGCCGGCCACCGGGGCGAGCCCGACCGCGACGCCCAGCACGGCCATGGCGCCGCCCCAGACCGCGATGGCCCACATGATCGCGAGCCCCTCGCGCTTCACCCGGGACACCCAGCCGCCCAGCACGCCGCCGAGGACCGCACCGGCCGGGATGCCGGCGAAGAGCAGCGCGAAGGCGAGCCCGCCCTCGGCGGGGCCGCCGAACGACTCGTGCGCGATCTGCGGGAACAGGGCCCGCGGCATGCCGAAGACCATCGCGATGAGGTCGACCACGAAGCTCATCAGCAGGATCTTGTGGGCGCTGAGGTAGACCAGCCCGTCCCAGACCGCGCGCAGGCCGGGGGTGCGCGCCCGGGCCTGTCCCGGCGCGGTCGCCACGGGCATGCGGGGCAGGCGGTACACGGCGTACAGGGTGGCGAACAGGGTGACGGTGTCGACGAGGTAGAGCCACGCGTAGCCCAGCACGGGGATCAACGCGCCGCCCACGAGCGGGCCGGCGATGGCGCCGGCCGAGAAGACCGTCATGTTGAGGGCATTGGCGGCGGGCAGTTGCTCGACGGGGAGCAGCTTGGGCAGGATCGCCGTCCGCGTGGGCTGGTTGACGGCGAAGAACGCCTGTTGCAGGGCGAACAGGCCGAGCAGCACCCAGACGTTGTCCCACTGCAGGAACGCCTGCACGGCGAACAGCCCCGAGGTGACGACCAGGCCGATCGTCGTGATCTCCAGCAGGGTGCGCCGGTCGACGTGGTCGGCCAGCGCTCCGCCCCACAGGCCGAACACCACCAGGGGCACCAGGCCGAACAGGCCGGTGAGGCCGACCATGCCCGACGACCCGGTGATCGAGTAGATCTGGGCCGGGACGGCGACCACCGTCAGCTGCGCCCCGATGACCGTGACGATGTTGGCCGTCCACAGGCGCCGGAAGTCGGGCTGCGCCAGCGGCCGGGTGTCCGCCAGCACCGTGCGCAGCCGCGACCAGAATCCCATCCGCGCACCGTACTCGCTGGCGCGGGAGCGCTTGTCAGCCGATCAACGAGCGGGCGACGTTGGGGTAGTTGGTGATGACGGCGTCGACGTCGAGGGCGAGCATCCGCTTGAGGTCGTCGGGCTCGTTGACGGTCCAGACGTGGACGGCCAGGTCGTGCTCGCGGCTCTTCTCGACCACCTTGCGGCGCGTCGCCGACACCGGCGGGTGGATGGCGGTCGCGCCCAGCTTGTTGGCGTACTGCCACGGCTTCCACAGCGGCTCGGAGTAGAGCGCGCCCAGGGGGAGCTGGGTGCCGAGGCCGACCAGGCGGCGCAGCGAGTAGTGGTTGAACGACGACAGCACCACGCGGTGGGCCATGTCGTGCTCCTCGATCAGGGCGAGGACGCGCTCCTCGAGGCCCTTGTAGGCCATCCGCGAGTTCTTCAGCTCGACGTTGATCACCGTCACCGTGTCGCGGACCAGGTCGAACACCTCGCCCAACGTGGGGATGCGCGCCCCGACGAACTTCTCGTGGCCGTGGCTGGCGTCGAGCTCCTTGAGGTCCTCGAGGCTGTGGTCGGCGACCCACCCGTGGCCGTCGGTGGTGCGCTCGAGGGTCTCGTCGTGGATCACGACCACCTCGTCGTCACGGGTGAGCTGCACGTCGAGCTCGAACCCGTCGGCCCCCTGCTCGAGGGCCAGGTCGAAGGCGGGCAGGGTGTTCTCGGGCGCGTAACCGCTCGCACCGCGGTGGGCCCACACGGACGTCATGGCCCCCATCGTGGCAGCCCTCGGTGAACGGATGGGTGAACGACCTCGGCTCTGAACACTGAAAAGGGGACGCCCTGCCCCGATTCGCGGCCCACCCCGCCCGGCACCGGCTAGCGTCGGGCGCGTGAGAGAAGCAACGCCGATCGATGCCATCGCCGAGGACCACACCCGCGCCCTGGTCGACCTGGTCCCGACGCTGGCCACGAGCCTGGGCGTCCCCGGGCGGGACCACCTGGTCGACGACCTGTCCCCCGCCGGTGGGCGGGCCCTCGCCGACTTGAACCGCGCGACCCTGGCGAAGCTGGACGCCGCCACCCCGGTCGACGCGACCGACGAGGTCACCGTGGCCGCCCTGCGCGACCGGCTCGGCCTCGCGATCGAGTCCTTCGACGCGGGCGACCACCTGCGCGACCTCAACAACATCGCCTCCCCGCTGCAGGGGCTGCGCGACATCTTCGACCTGATGCCGCACGAGACCTCGGAGCACTGGGCGAACATCGCCGCCCGCATGGCGGGCCTCCCCGGCGCGATCGACGGCTACATCGAGACCCTGCGCGGGGGCATCGCAGCCCACAACACCCCGGCGATCCGCCAGGTCGAGCTGGCCATCGCCGAGAGTGCCGGGCTGGCCGACGCCGAGGCGTCCTTCTTCACGACCTTCGCCGAGGGGGCGCGCCCGGACGGGGCCGCCCCCACCGCCGCGCTCGCCGGTGACCTGGCCGCCGGTGCCGCGGCGGCCCGCGAGGCGCTCGGGCGCTTCTCGGAATTCCTCCGCGCCGAGCTGGCTCGCGTTGCTCGTCCCGAGGACGCCGCCGGGCGCGACCTCTACCAGCGCATGTCGCGGCTGTTCGTGGGCGCCACCATCGACCTCGACGAGACCTACGCGTGGGGTGTGGAGGAGCTGGCCCGCGTGTCCGCCGAGCAGGAGGCCCTGGCCCGCGAGATCGCCGGGCCGGGGGCGTCCGTCGCGGACGCCGTCGCCGCGCTCGACCGGGACCCGTCCCGCCAACTGCACGGCACCGACGCCCTCAAGGCCTGGATGCAGGAGACCTCCGACGCGGCCCTCAATGCCCTCGACGGGGTGCACTTCGACATCCCGGCCCCCCTGCACAACCTGGAGTGCATGATCGCCCCCACCCAGAACGGCGGCATCTACTACACCGGCCCCACCGACGACTTCAGCCGTCCGGGCCGCATGTGGTGGAGCGTCCCGCCGGGCGTGACCACGTTCAACACCTGGCGCGAGAAGACGACCGTCTACCACGAGGGCGTCCCGGGCCACCACCTGCAGCTGGGCCAGGCCGTGTACAACGCCGACGAGCTGAACTGGTGGCGCCGCCAGATCTGCTGGCTGTCGGGCCACGGCGAGGGCTGGGCGCTGTACGCCGAGCGCCTCATGGAGGAGTTCGGCTTCCTCGACGACCCCGGCGACCGCTTCGGCATGCTGGACGCCCAGCGGCTGCGGGCCACGCGCGTCGTGCTGGACCTCGGCGTCCACCTGGGCAAGCCGGCGTTCGACCGCTACGGCGGTGGCACCTGGGACGCCGACAAGGCGTGGCAGCTGCTGGTCGACAACGTGAACATGGACGAGGGCTTCCTGCGCTTCGAGCTGAACCGCTACCTCGGCTGGCCGGGCCAGGCGCCGTCCTACAAGGTGGGCCAGCGCATCTGGGAGCAGATCCGTGCGGACGCCGCCGCTGCGGCCGCCGGCCGGGGCGAGGAGTTCTCGCTGAAGGACTTCCACTCCAGGGCCCTGAACCTGGGCTCGCTGCCGCTGGACGTCCTGCGGGGGGCGCTGGTCGGGTAGACCGACGGGCGGGGGCCGCCCGTGAGGGTGAGGCGGCGAGCTCGACGGCGCCCTTGACCACGGTCACCAGGGCCAGGATCACCATGCTGCCCCGTCAGGCGCTGGGTCGCCGCACCCAGCAGCACCGCCCCGGCGAGGAGGACCAGCGTCACCCCGGATCCGCGCCCGGACGCACCGTGAACCGCGTCTGGATCGGTTGCCGCTGCCCACCCACGTGGACGACGTCGGTGCCGTCCACGGTGAGCTGGCTGGCGTAGTGGGCCAGGGCGTCCTGCAACAGCGTCAGGTGGTGGGGCGTGGCGAGGGCGTCGTCGTCGGGCTCGGAGGCCACCTCCCGGAACGGGACGCCGACCTCGGACGCCGCCGCCCGGCTGGGCTCGTGCAGGGCCACGTGGTCAGGGTGCCCGTAGCCCCCGTGGGAGTCGTAGCTGACGATCGCGTCGGCGCCGATGGCGCGCGCGTACGAGGCGATGTCGGAGACCACCTCGGCGGGGTCGGCGGAGGTGAGCGAAGCGGGGCCCGCGGCGTCCCCGGGGCCGGCGACGGTCTCGGACGCGTCGAGCCAGCGCATGCCCGAGTCGGTGTAGCGGCGGGGTCGCGCGTCGGCGGCCCGGGCAGGCGGATCACCCAGGAAGGCGTGGTGGCGGACCCCCAGGGTGGCGCACGCCGCACGCACCTCACCCTCGCGGTGCTCGGTGAGCTCGGGCGTCCCGGCGAGGTGGCTGAGGGGGCCGTCGACGACCTCGCCCTGCTCACCCCGGGTCGCGGTGAGGACGGCCACCTCGACGCCCCGGGCGACAAGCTCGGCGATCAGGCCCCCGGTGGCGAGCGTCTCGTCGTCGGGGTGGGCGTGGACGAACAGCACCCGCGCGTGGTCGAACAGGTCAGTCATGACGTTCCCCGGTGAGCATGGTGAGCAGCAGCACGTTGGTGGGGTCGGCGTCCGGTGGGCAGTCGACGCGGTGCACGACGTGGTCGCGCAGGTGGGCCACGACGCCCGGGGCCAGGCGCACGGTCTCGTCGCCGCAGGTGAAGTCGAGCACCCCCGACAGGCACTGCACCGTGATCGGGTGGGCGGCCTTGTGGTCGGGCAGCGACTGGCCGGGCGTGAACGTGAAGGCGATCACGTTGGCGCCGTCGCCCTGCAGCAGGCGCTGGACGCCGGGACGGGTCCCCTCGCGCGCGGCCGGGGCGGCGTCCAGCAGGTCGAGCACGGTCATGCCCACGCGGTCGCTGGCGGCGGCCTCCCCGAAGGTCTCGGGGGTGTTCAGCGGCAGGCTGGCATCGGTCATGCGCACACCCTAGGCGCGCTCGCGGATGCGCATCGGCATGCGGTCGCCGAGGACGGTGTCGAGCTCGGCGTGCAGCAGCCGGCACTCGGCGATGACGTCGGCGATGTAGGCCGCGCACCTCGTCGCGCGCGTGCTCGGAGGCCGCCGGGACGGGGAGGGCACCCAGTCGGGCAGGAGCGGGCCGAGCCGTTGGTGGTGTAGCCGATCATCGTCTCGACGTGGGCCTTCAGGCGGACGATGTCGGCCCCCGCCCCCGTGCTGAACAGCGCGCGGAGGATGATCGAGGCGGTGAGCTCCATTGCCCAAGATGTGGGCTGGGGGCGTCCTCCGTCAGGAATTGTCAGTGGGGGCTGGGAGGGGCCGATCAATCGTGCCCGTACAGGTCCCGGGTGTAGACCTTGTCGGCCACGTCGGCGAGCTCGGGGTGCATGCGGTTGGCGACGATCAGGTCGCAGCGCGACTTGAACTCGTCGAGGTCCCGGATCACCTCGGACCGGAAGAACTCGTCCTCCTCGATCAGCGGCTCGTAGAGCACCACGGGGATGCCCTTGGCCTTGATGCGCTTCATGATCCCCTGGATGGAGGACTCCCGGAAGTTGTCCGAGCCGGCCTTCATCGCCAGCCGGTGGATGCCGACCACCTTGGGCTGGCGCTTGATGATGTCGAAGGCGATGAAGTCCTTGCGCGTGGAGTTCGAGTCGACCACCGCGCGGATCAGGTTCTGTGGCACGAACCGGTAGTTCGCCAGCAACTGCTGGGTGTCCTTGGGCAGGCAGTAGCCGCCGTAGCCGAAGGACGGGTTGTTGTAGTGCGTCCCGATGCGGGGGTCGAGGCCGACGCCCTCCACGATCTGGCGGGTCTCGAGTCCGTGCTGCAGCGCGTAGGTGTCGAGCTCGTTGAAGTACGCCACCCGCAGCGCGAGGTAGGTGTTCGAGAACAGCTTGATCGCCTCGGCCTCGGACGCCCCGGTGAACAGCACGGGCACGTCCGGGTCGAGCGACCCCTCGACCAGCAGGCCGGCGAAGCGCTCGGCGTCCGGGCCCGGGTCGGCCACGATGATGCGGCTGGGGTGAAGGTTGTCGTACAGCGCCCGCCCCTCACGCAGGAACTCGGGGCTGAACAGGATGCGGCGGTCGGGGTGCTGCTGGCGCATCCTGTCGGTGAACCCGAGCGGGATCGTCGACTTCACCACCACGATGG
>DUOQ01000190.1 GCA_012838755.1 Propionibacterium sp.
CCGATTTGCACACGCACGTGGCGATCGCGAACAAGGTGCAGGAAGCCGAGACGGGGCGTTGGTACTCGATCGACGGGCGCGTGTTGTTGAAGGCGGTCGTGACGATCTCGGAGACCTACAACACGGCGTTGGAGCGGCACCTGACCGAGCGGCTGGGTGTCCGGTTCGCTGATCGGCCCGGCCCGGATGGGAAGCGTCCGGTGCGGGAGATCGTCGGGGTGGAGCCTGCGTTGAACGAGCGTTGGTCGTCTCGTCGTCAGCGGATCGAGGCCCGGCGTGCGGTCTTGGCGCGCGAGTTCCAAGCTCAGCATGGTCGTCCCCCGTCGCCGACGGAGGCGATCGGGTTGGCGCAGCAGGCCACCTTGGAGACTCGGGATGCGAAGCATTCGGCTCGTTCGGAGGCGCAGCAGCGGGCGACGTGGCGGGCTGAAGCACTCGAGGTGCTGGGGTCTGCTGACGCGCTGGCCCGGATGGTTGCCGGCGCTGTGGGGCGTGCGGATGCGGTGACGTTCACCCCGGACCAGGAGTGGGTTGAGGCCGCAGCGCGGCGGGTGGTGGGCATCGTGCAGGGGCACCGTTCGACGTGGCAGGGCTGGCATCTGCGGGCCGAGGCGCTGCGCCAGTTGCGGGCGGCGAACGTGGCCGGAGCGCTGGTCGAGGCGACCGCGGACCGGGTCGTCGCGCAGGCGCTGGCCACCCACTGCGTGTCGTTGGAGCGTCCGTTGGCCAGCCCGGACGGGCGCGTGGTGGAACCGTCCGAGCCGGCTGCCCTGCGGCGTGCGGATGGGACGAGCCAGTACACGGTGGCGGGGTCGACGTTGTTCACCAGCAGCCCGGTGTTGGCCGCTGAGGAGTACCTCGTCGCGGCCGCCGGCCGCACCGGCGGGTGGGCGGTGACCGAGGCCCATGTGGGGGTCGCGTTGGCTGAATCGGCCGCCAACGGGGTCACGCTGAACGAGGGACAGGCCGCGCTGGTTACGGCGATGGCGACCAGCGGGGCCCGCGTGCAGGCCGCGATCGCGCCGGCCGGATCAGGCAAGACGACCGCGATGCGCGCCCTCACCCAGGCGTGGACCGATGGGGGTGGCACCGTGATCGGTCTGGCCCCGTCTGCGGCGGCGGCCGAGCAGCTGCGCGACCAGACCAGTGCGCCCACCGACACACTGGCCAAGGTGTGCTGGCACCTCGACCAGGGCACCACCCACCCGAACCTGCCCCGCATCGATGAGGGCACGCTCGTGCTGGTCGATGAGGCGGGCATGGCCGACACGTTGAGCCTGCTCCAGGTGGTCCGCCACGTCCTCGACGCCGGGGGCAGCGTCAGGTTGATCGGCGATGACCAGCAGCTCGCCGCGATCGGCGCCGGCGGCGTCCTGCGTGACATCGAAACCACCCACGGGGTCCTCCGGCTGGACGAACTGGTCCGATTCCGTGATCCCGCCGAGGGTGCGGCCAGCCTCGCCCTCCGAGCTGGACGCCCCGAAGCACTCGGCTTCTACCTCGACCAGAGGCGTGTCCACGTCGGCGATCTGGCCACCATGACCACCGACGTGTTCACCGCTTGGAGCACCGACCGGCAGCGTGGTCTGGATTCGATCATGCTCGCCCCCACCCGCGAGCTGGTCGCTGAACTCAACACCCGCGCCCGCCACCAGCGCCTCAACGGCGCACCCGCTGGCCGGGAAGTGTGGCTGTCCGACGGGTTGCCCGCCAGCGCCGGGGACACCATCCTCACCCGCCGCAACCATCGTCGCCTGCGGACCAGCGCCACCGATTTCGTGAAGAACGGTGACCGCTGGCAGGTGGTCGACGCGCGCGCCGACGGCAGCCTGCACGTCGCCCACACCCGTACCGGACGCCGGGTTACCCTGCCGGCCGACTACGTCGCCGAGCACGTCGAGCTCGGCTACGCCTCCACCATCCACACCGCCCAGGGCATCTCGGTCGACACCACCCACGGCGTCCTGTCCGGCGGCGAATCCCGCCAGCTGCTGTACACGA
>DUOQ01000191.1 GCA_012838755.1 Propionibacterium sp.
CACGGTGCCTCCTGGAAAGACTTACCCCCATCCTGCCCACTGAAGCCCCGATGCTGTTGTCGCGTCGCTGAATTGGGATGGACGCCCACAGTGCGGTGCGGGTCGCGGACGCCCACGAGGACCACCAGGCCGACCCCGTGTTGCTGGGCGGTACGGATTTCGCGTGGAGTGTCCGTGGAGGGCCTTCTTGGTCACTTCTGGAGGGTGAAGGACGACACCAGCGTCCGTCGATCAACGAGGAGATGACATGACCGCCCTGACGATGACTCGTTCGAGGAAGACCCCCCAGCAGACCTTGGCTAGTTCGGTGGCTGCCTTGGGCAGTTCGCGCAACTCGGCCGCGCTCATCAGGCCGGTGGTCCGCCGGTGGTCTGGCAACGGCAGCAGTCTTTCGAGCCCGCCGGAGAGCAAGTCCTCGAAGCTCACGGGGTCCGCGTCACCGTCCGAGGGCGTCCTGCAGCGGCTGGTGACGCACGCCACGCGCGCACCGCAGCCCGCGGCGTCCGACCCCCTCGACGGGCTCAGCGCCCGCGAAGCCGAGATCGCGCGCCTGGTCGCTGACGGACTCACCAACGCCGAGATCGCCGGCCGCCTGTTCCTGTCACTGCCGACGATCAAGACCCACCTGGCCCGCATCTTCGACAAACTCGGGGTCACCAGCCGCGTCCAACTGGCCCTCGCGGTCCACGGACACCGACGCTAGCCGGCGGGGCCGTGCCCGGCGACGCGTCCATCAGACGACCGTGGCGAGGGCGGCCAGGAAGGCGTCGGTGACCTCGGGAGGGCGGACCGCGACCCGCAGCCAGGAGGGGCTCAGGCCCGGGAAGGTTTCTCCGCGGCGCACGGAGAAGCCGCGCCGGGCCAGACGGCTGTGGAGCGACCCGCCCGGCCCGGCGGGTAGCCCGGTGTCGAACAGGACGAACGGCGCCCGGGGCGGGAGCACGACGCTCACGCCCAGCGCGGTGAGGCCCCCCACGAGGTGGTCGCGGTGCCGCTGCTCGGTGAGGGCGAGGTCACGGGCCCCAGCGCGGCCAGGATCGGTCAGGCAGGCCTCGATCGCCGCCAGTGCAAGCCCGGACACCGCCCACGGCGGCTGTTGGGCGACGAGACGGGCCACGAGCCGGGGATCGCCCACGACGTAGCCGGCCCGGACGCCGGCCAGCCCCCACGTCTTGGTCAGCGACCGGACCACCAGGACGCCGGGCATCCGGGGACTGATGAGGCTGTCCTGCTCGCCGGGCACGGCGTCCATGAACGCCTCGTCAACGACCAGCACACGCCCGGGTCGCGTCAGCCAGGCCAGGGACGCGGCGGGGTGCAGCACGCTGGTGGGGTTGGTCGGGTTGCCGACCAGCACCAGGTCGGAGTCCGGCACGGCGTCCGGGTCGAGGACGAACCCCACGTCGGGCCGGAGGAGGTGCCGCATCACGTCGATGCCGGCGCGGCGGAGGGCGGCCTCGGGTTCGGTGAACTGGGGGTGGATCACGACCGGGTGGCGCGGGGTGAGGCCGCGGGCGATCAGGGTGAAGGCCTCGGCGGCGCCTGCGGTTGGCAGGACCATGTCCTCGTGGACGCCGTGGCGTCGTGCGATGGCCGCGCGGGCCCTTTCGGGGTCGGGGTAGCGGTCCGCGTCGGTGAGGGCGGTGGTGAGGGCGTCCAGCAGCCAGGGCGGTGGCCCAGGCACGCGGACGTTGACCGCGAGGTCGACGAGCCCGGGGCGCAGGTCGCGGTCGCCGTGGTGGGCCAGGTCGGGTTCCACCGCGGCGGCGGCATGGGCGTGGACTGCGTCGGCGAACCGTTGCGCCAGCGCCGGGTGGCCCGCCCAATGGGTGTGGAGGTAGGAGGCGTGCACGGTGGGGCGTCCCGTGGAGGCGGGGTCGAGGGACACCCCGTCGGTGACGGGGCCGTCGGGCCGGTCCCACGCCCAGACCGGGTCGGCGTCGGTCGGCAGCGGCGTGCGCGTGCGGTGGAATTCGTGCCCGGTGATGGTGTCGCCGGCGCGTGCGAGGAGGGTGTCCGTGGGGGCGGTGGCGTCCCGGTAGCCGAGGATCAGGCGTGGGTGCATGGCGGCGGCCGCTGGGACCGCGCCCACCATGGGCCGGTCGTCGAGGGTGTCGGCGAGGTAGAGCAGGCCGGCGCACTCGGCGACGGTCGGGACGCCTGCGGCCACGGCGGTGCGCACCGCCGCCCGCAGCGACTGGTTGGCGGCGAGGTCGGCGGCGTGTACCTCCGGGAAGCCGCCGCCGAGGTAGAGGCCACAGGTGCCGGCGGGGAGGTCCGCAGCCGTGAGGGGGTCGAACTCGACCACGTCGCAGCCGGCAGCCGTCAGAAGTTCGTCGGTCTCGGGGTAGCGGAACGTGAAGGCCCGTCCGGCCGCGACCGCCACGACCGGACGCCGTGACGACGGCGGCCGGACCACCCGGGCGGGCTCCCAGCCCTGGACATCCAGCTCCGGAGCCGTGGCCGCCACCGCGAGCAGGTCGTCGAGGGAGACGCCGGCTTCGACATGGTCGGCGAGGGCGTCGAGGGCCGCCGCCGCGTCCGGGCG
>DUOQ01000192.1 GCA_012838755.1 Propionibacterium sp.
GCCGCAGAGTGCGTGAGGGTAGCCTGTCGTCCGGTATGCGTGGCGCACACTCTGTGATGCAGTACGGTGCGCGTTCCCACCAGCCATATGTCGATCCGGGTGAGTGTGCACCCCGGTCTCGGCGACAGACCCGATTGGTCACGCCGGCGAGGTATCGCGGACTTCGAGGATGCGGGTGATCGGGGCGCCGTCGAGGGCCGGGCTGTTGTCGCGGCTCGCCCACACCCGGGTCTGGAGCAGGGCGAGGAAGTGCTCGGCCTGGGCGGTGGTGTCGAAGTCGAGGTCGATGAGGACGTAGCGGGGGTCGTCGACCGGTTGCCGGATGGCGTGGGAGCGGACGCCGGACCGGCCGCGCATGTCGGCGAACGCGTCGAAGGCGTGACGCCAGGTGCCGAAGTCCGAGATCGGGTGCTCGATGTGGAGTGTGAACATGCCACCAAGCATCCGCTCGGGATGGGTGGGCTTCCCATCCCAGATCTCTGGGTCCTTCGACGGCAAGGTCGTAGGCTGGCGACATGGTCAGGCGCGTGTCGGCAGAGCGGGTGCGCGGGGCGATCCTGCAACACGGCCGCTCGGGTCTCGGTGCGAGGCCCTTGAGGATCGCCGTGATCGAGGAGCTGCGGCGTGCGATCGACTTCGAAGGCTACGTGTGGGTGCTCACCGATCCCGTCACGTGCGTCGGTGTCGACCCGCTCGCGGACGTCCCCGGCGTCTCGGACCTGGCGAAGACGATCCGCCTCAAGTACGCCACATCCCTCAACCGTTGGACCACCCTGACCGTGTCGCCGGCCTCGGAGACCTGGCAGCCACCAGCCCGCTGTGGCGTGAGGTGCAACAACCGTTGGGGGTGGTCGACGTAGCCTCGGCCGTGTTCCGGGATGTCCACGGCTGCTGGGGGTTCCTCGACCTGTGGCTCCGGGAGCCGCTCCTATCAGACCAACGCGGGTTGCTGACATCGGTGTTGGAAGAGGTGACCACCGCCTTGCGGGCCGCGCAGGCAGAAACCCTGCGACGACTGCCGTCCGGGCGGCTCGAACATCCGGGTCCGGCGACCCTGCTCCTGGACGCTGACCTGACGATCCAGGGCAGCACCCCGGGGATGGAGGACCGGCTGCGGCGGCTGCTGCCCGCTCCCGAGGGGCTGGCGCCGGTCCCTGCCGCGGTCCTGAATGTGGCGGCCCAACTCCTGGCGGTCGAGGAGCGAGTCGATGGCCACGACCCGGAGGCCCGAACCCACCTGGGGGACGGGCGGTGGGTCGCCGTACGCGCCGCGCGGTTACGGCCCTCGGACACGATCAGCGTGTCGGTGGAACCCACCACCCCCTCCGAACGGCTCGACCTGTGCGTGCGAGCGTTCGGACTCACCGCCCGCGAGGCCGATATCGTCCGCAGCGTAGCCCGGGGACTCGACACCGCGTCGATAGCGCGCGAGCTCCATCTGGCGTCGTACACGATCCAAGATCACCTGAAGTCCGTCTTCACCAAGACCGGCGTCGGCAGCCGACGCGATCTCGTGCCCCTGCTCTCAGGGTGACGCGAGGGGCCAGTATCCTGCCACCCAGCCACAACCGAACGCACTCATTTGGCTCCCCTCTATTTCGAGGGGGTCATGACGCTTTGGGGAGTCGGGGTCGTAGCATCGGTGCCAGCGGGTTCGGGAAGTGACTTCTTCGAAGTGTCGGTGTGGGGCTGTGAGCCGGCCGCGCTGGAGCCAGTAGACGCGCCCTGGTGTCCTCCCGGACCCGCCCCGGCACTGTTGGTGTAGTCGGTGAGCATGGTGCGGTAGACGACATCGGACAGGCGCCGTTTCAGGCAGCGGAGGGCTTCCATGGCGGTCTTTCCATCGACTCGTTCTCGTTTCCGGTCGTAGTAGCCGCGTCCCAGGGTGGTCCGGGTGCGGAGTTGGACGATGGCCATGGTGTGCAGGACGCGGTTGATCTCCCGGTTGCCGGCGCGGGACAAGCGGTGGCGGACGTGGTCGCCGGAGGAGGCGTCGATCGGGGCGGTGCCGGTCCAGGACGCGAAGTGGGCCTTGGTCGGGAAGCGGGTGATCTGGCCGACAGCGACGAGGAGGCGGGCGGCGCCGGAGGGCCCGATGCCGTGCAGGTCGATCAGGCCGGTGCCGGTCTGGGCGACCAACGCCTTGAGTTCTTTGTCGGCGTCCTTGGTGCGGGCGTAGATGTGCTCGAGGTCGGCGGCGTGCTCGACCGCGACTCGCTTGAGTGCCTGCCCGGCGGGATCGGTGGGGTTCACCTGCTCGAGCAGCAGCCGCGCTTGCCGGCCTGACAAGTACTTCTTCGCCCCGGTGGGGATGAGTTCCAGCAGCAGGGCGTGGAGCTGGTTGACCTTGCGGGTGTGTTCCTCGCCCAGGGAGCGGCGGCGGTCGACCAGGACCCGCAGCACGGTGAGCTGCGCATCGTTGACCACCGGGCGC
>DUOQ01000193.1 GCA_012838755.1 Propionibacterium sp.
GGGGAGGCCGTGACGGCCTCCCCTCGCGGGATTTCACTCAGTGAAGTTCACTGATTGGAGCTGGTCACGCCTCGATCTTGAGAGCACCCGAGGCGATGTCCGCCTGGATCTTCTCGAGCTCGGCCTTGGTCTCGGCCGAGACCTTGCTGTCGAGGTCGTGGAACGGCGCCAGGTAGGCACCCTCGTTGGCCAGCGTCCCGAGGTACACCTCGTTGTTGAAGGTGTCCTCCTTCGACGCCTTGATGGCCTCGAACACGGCCACGTCCATGGCCTTGCCGACCGACGTCAGGATGACGTCCTTGTACTTGTCCTGGCTGACGTAGCCGTCGGTGTCGACCCAGATGGCCGAGATCTTGCCACCGGAGGCCTGCGCGACCTGGAGGCCGCCCTCACCGGCGGGGCCGGCGACCGGCATGATCACGTCGGCGCCCTGGTCGGCCAGGGTCTGGGCGACGCGCTTGCCACCCGCGATGTCCTCGAACGCGTTCGCGCTCGGGATGAACTGGCCGTCCTGCGCCGCCGAGTCCCAACCGAGGACCTGGACGTCGGTGCCCTTCTGTTCGTTGTGGTACTTCACGCCCTGCGCGAAGCCCTCCATGAACGCGGTGACGCTGGGGATCTTCATGCCACCGAAGGTGCCGACCTTGCCGGACTCGGTGACCGAAGCAGCGGTGTAGCCGGCCATGAACGCGGGCTCGCCTGTCGCGAAGACCAGTCCCTTGAGGTTGTCGGCCGGGGCGTCGTACGCGAAGTCGACGATGGCGAAGTCGACGTCGGGGTTGGCCTTGGCGGCCGCCTCGGTGGCGTCACCGAGCAGGAAGCCGACCGTGACGATGATGTTGCACTTGGCGTTGACCATCTGGTCGATGTTCGTCGCGAAGTCGGCCGTGGTGGCGGACTGCACGTCGTTGCGCTTGATGCCCAGTTCCTTCTCGGCGTCGAGGAGGCCCTTGTGCGAGGTCTGGTTGAACGACTTGTCGTCGAATCCGCCCTGGTCGGAGACCATGCAGGCCAGGAAGTCGGAGGTTTCAGCCGCGGTCTGCTGGCCGGCGGGGGCGGACGGGTCTGCCGTTTGCGCGGGGGGAGGGGTGGCGCAGCCGGCGAGCAGCAGGGCTGCCGCCAGGCCGGAGCCGATGAGGGTCTTCTTCACGTGATGCCTCCTAGGCCAGTGTCTTTCGGGGCCGGTCTTGGTGTGACCGGACTGGTCAGCAGCTTATCCGGGGGGCACCCGCGCCACCGGGCTGGCGCGTGACCCTGCCGTGGGTTGATACCGCTTTGTAATGAACTCAGCTGACCTGCAGGACCAGGGCCTCGGCCGAGTCGACCATCCGCATGGTCTCGCGTTCCCACTCCGGCTCCTGCCCCCGGTAGGGGCCCGTGGCCAGCGAGATGATCACCGCGGCCGCCCGCAGGCGCAGCTCGACCGGGTCGACACGCTCGTCGAACACGGGCACCCAGTCGCGCAGGATGCCGTGGACGCGCGCCTCCTGCTCGGCGTTCATGCGCTGGATCGTCGACAGGTGCGCGATGAGGCAGGCCAGGTCGTCGGCGCGGCGTCCCGGGCCGATCGTGTCCACGTCGAGGATGCCGACCACTCCCCCGCCGGCGACGTGCACCTGCCCCTCGTGGAAGTCGCCGTGCGTCGGCTCGTCGCCCGGGGGGATCGCGTCCAGCCCCGAGCGGACGCGCGCCACGATCCGGTCCAAGCGTTCCTGCTCGGAGGGCACCGCAGCCCCCACCATGCGGGCGTAGTGGTCGACCGCATCCGACCACGGGGGACGCCGCTCCAGCTCGGCGACCGCGGGCGGCATGGCGTCCAGCACCTCGATCAGCTGCTCGGCGGTGCACGGACGCACGGGGTCGAAGATCGCCCGTGCCAGGGGTCGCCCGGGGAGCTCCTCCAGCACGAGGAGGAAGTCCTGGGTGCCGGCCGCGATGCGCGGTGCCGGGACGCCGGCGTCCAGCAGGAGCTTGTGGCGGCGGGACACGTCGTGGAACAGCCGCTCCCGAAGCACCTTCACGAAGAAGGTGGGCCCGCCCCGTACCGACGCCCGCAGGACCGCCCGGCGGCGGGGCCGGTAGGTGACCATCGCCAGGTCGAGCTGGTCGGGCGCGATCGGGTCGGGCAGCGCCTTGTACGCGTTCAGCACCGCCACCATCGACGAGGGGTAGGCCGCGCGAGCCAGGCCGGGCAGGTCGGGGTCGTTGGGGTACAACCAGACGGCCACCTCGCGGTCGCCGTCGGCGAAGATCTCGGCCCGGTTGTCGGACGCCGACAGGCCGTGGGCGCGGGCGCTCACCCCCAGCAACTCGTCCCGCCGCCCGTAGGGCCAGTCGACGATCGCCGAGTACGTCGCGGTCGTGGACTGGTTGGGGTTGGCATCGACGTGGTCGAGCGCCCACGCGACGAGGTCCCCGCCGGCGTGCGTGACGGCAGCACTCAACAGCCCGCCCACCCCGTCGGAGGTGAGCAGGGTGGCGCCGTCGTCGGTGCTCATCGTCCTCCCGGGAGTGCCCTGCCTGCGGGCACGTTACTCGATGGCCTCCCCCGCGGTCGCGGCGCCGAGCCGTTCGAGTCTCAACCGTGCTGCACGGCGTCCGTCGAGCTCGGTCACGGTGAACTCGAAACGGGGGTCGTCGGCGGCGTCCTCGCCGTTCTCCCCCACCCGGGCGAGCGACCGGGCGACCGTGTCGCCCAACCCGGGGAGCCGACCCAGCTCGGCCATCATCCAGCCGGCCACCGTGTCGTACGGACCCTCGGGCAGCACCACGCCGTACCGCTCGGCGAACTCCTCCAGGGTGGTCAGGCCGTCCAGCTCGTCGCTGCCGGCCTCCCCCGGCTCCTCCTCGAGGTCGAACTCGTCGGTGATGTCGCCGATGAGCTCCTCGACGAGGTCTTCGATCGTGACGATGCCGGCCGTGCCGCCGTACTCGTCGCGGACGATGACCATGTGGTCGCCGGCCGCCTGCATGACCGAGAGGGCGTGCAGGATGCGCACGGTCCCGGGCAGGGCGTTGATCGGGCGCACCAGCTGGCTGATCGGCGCCTGCCGCGCCGACGGGTCGAGGTCGAACAGGTCACGCATGTGCAGGAAGCCGAGCACGTCGTCGACGTCGCGCCCCACGACCGGGTAGCGGGAGTGCGTGCCGTCGGCGATCATCCGGATCGCCTTGTGGGCGGGCAGGTCGCCGTCGAGGAAGTCGACCTCGGTGCGGGGCAGCATCGCCTCGCGCAGGGTCACCTGGCCGGCGGCGAACACCTCGTCCACGATCTGGCGCTCCTCGTCGCCCAGCGTGACCGAGCTGGACACCATCGCGCGGAGCTCCTCGTCGGTGACCTCCTCGCGGGACGCCTTGGGGTCACCGCCCAGCAGGCGCACCGCGACGTTGGTGGAGACGCCCAGGAACCAGATGACGGGCTTGGTGATGACGGCGATCGCGTTGACGAACGGGCCCAGCAAGAGCGCGAAGCTCTCGGCCCGCTGCATGGCCAGGCGCTTGGCCGTGAGCTCGCCCAGCACGATCGAGAAGTAGGAGATGGCGATGGTCACGAGCACCAGCGCCACGGTGCCCGCGGGACCCTCGGGCAGCCCGAGCCCCACCAGGGCCGGGGCCAGCTCGGCGGCCAGCGTCGCGCCACCGAAGGAGGCGGCCAGGAACCCGGACAGGGTCACGCCGATCTGCACCGCCGAGAGGAACAGGTTGGGGTCCTCGGCCAGCCGCGAGACCGTCGCCCCCCGCTTACCCTTGCCGGCCAGGGCGCGGACCTGGCTGTCGCGGAGGGACACCAGGGCCATCTCGGCGGCGGCGAAGACGCCGCCGACCACGATGAACACGAAGATCAGCAGCACGTTCGACAGCGTCGGACTCACGGCGGCCAGCCTAGCGGTGGGCCGCGCTAGGGTGCTGCGCATGGGTGTAGACGCCAGGGATGCCTCCCGGATCGTGGCCGTGGTGGTCGCGTGGAACCGCCGGGACCTCCTCGCCCAGACCCTCGACGGGCTGGCCGCCCAGACCCGCCCCCTCGACGCCCTCGTGGTCATCGACAACGCCTCGACCGACGACTCCGCCGACCTGGCCCGGGCGCACACCACCGTGACCGAGGTCGTCACCCTCCCGACCAACACCGGGGGTGCCGGGGGCTTCGCCGCGGGCATCGCCCGGGCGGTCGCGACGCACGAGGCCGACCTCGTGTGGGTGATGGACGACGACACCGTCCCCACGCCGTCGGCGCTGGAGGAGCTCGTGGCGGCTCGGGTGCAGTACCCGGGCCGGGTCACGGTGGCCGCGTCCCGCGCCGACTGGCGCGACGGCCGCGAGCACCCGATGAACCGGCCCCGCCCGCGCCCCGGCGCCTCCCGGGTCGAC
>DUOQ01000194.1 GCA_012838755.1 Propionibacterium sp.
AGGCCGCCGAGAAGAAGGCCGCCGAGAAGAAGGCCGCCGAGAAGAAGGCCGCCGAGAAGAAGGCCGCCGAGAAGAAGGCCGCCGAGAAGCCCGCTGTGAAGCCCGCACCCGCGGTCGGCGGGGGCACCCCGGCCCAGAACCGTGAGCTCGGCCGCCAGTTGGCCCAGCAGCTCTACGGCTGGGGCGGCGACCAGTTCGCCTGCTACGACAACATCATCATGCGCGAGTCGCGGTGGATCCACACGGCCAAGAACCCCTCCTCGAGCGCCTACGGCATCCCGCAGGCCCTCCCCGGCAGCAAGATGGCCACCGCCGGCTCCGACTGGAGGACCAACCCCGCGACCCAGATCCGCTGGGGCCTGAAGTACGTCAAGGACCGCTACGGCAGCCCGTGCAAGGCATGGTCGTTCTGGCAGTCCCGCCACTGGTACTGAGCACCCGGGGACGTTCCCGGCCACGGGTAGGGTGACGGGGTGACCGACCACCCGACCGGGCCCCCACAGATGCAGCCGCCAGCCGGCTACCCCAGCGCGTGCGCGTACCACCCCGGACGCCCCGCCGGCGTGCGCTGCCAGCGGTGCGGCAACCCGATCTGCGGCGAGTGCATGGTGGAGGCCCCCGTCGGTCACCAGTGCCGCCGCTGCCTGGCGCAGGGCATGGCCCGCACCCGGCAGGTCGAGGGCCCCTACGGGGGACGCCGCAGCGCCAACCCGGCCCTCACCTCGCTCGTGCTCATCGGCATCAACGTCGCGGTCTGGATCGGCATCATGCTCTCCGGCGGTTTCGCCGGCACCCTGAGTAACCTGTTCGCGCTGACGCCCGGCGGGCTCTGCGAGATCGGCGCCGACACCTACGTGGGCGTCCCGCCCCGCGCGTGCGGGGCGGAGGGCGGCTCCTTCGTGCCCGGGCCGCTCGACGGCGGCTGGTGGCAGGTCATCACCTCGGCGTTCACCCACATCAGCCCGCTGCACATCGGCATGAACATGCTCGCGCTGTGGGTGCTGGGTCCCTCGATCGAGCGGGTGCTGGGTCGGGCCCGCTTCCTGGGGGTCTACGTCGTCTCGGCGCTCACCGCGTCCGCCCTGATCATGTGGCTGGCCTCGCCGACGACCACGACACTGGGGGCGTCCGGTGCCATCTCGGGGCTCATGGGGGCGCTGCTCGTGCTGGTGCTGCGCCACCAGGGGGACGTGCGCACCGTGCTCATGTGGATCGGCATCAACGTCGTGATCACCGTCCTGGGCAGCGCGGGCATCTCGTGGCAGGGCCACCTCGGCGGCTTCCTGGGCGGGATCGCGGTCACCCTCGTGCTGGCGGCGTTCCGCAAGGCGAGGCCGTGGCAGTGGGTCGCGGTCGCGGCGATCGGCGCGCTCGCGCTGGTTGCGATGGCGGCGCGAGTGCTGGTGGGCTGACGCCCGGGGCCGTCAGTCCTCGGGGCGCAGACTGGCCATGACCGCCCACGTCCGCCCGGTGCCCTCGGGCAGGGCCCCACCCTTGTCGTGGAACTCCTCGAACAGCGCCACCAGACGCTGCTGGAACTCGGCGTGGCCGACGTCGTCGGTGCGGATCTGGCCACGCCAGACCTTCGCCTCTCCCTGCGTCTCGGCGACCTCCACGTTGTGGAGCAGGAACTCGGTGAAACCCGCCGAACTGCGCCCGGCAGCCCACAGCAGGTCGGTGGTGCGGTAGGGGATCTCGACGGCATTGCGCGCCCCACGCCGGGGCTCCTCGGCCTCGAGGAACCCGGTCGACACCAGCGTGCGCACGTGGTGCAGCATCGACCCCGGGTTCACGCCGAGTTGGTCGGCGAGTTCCTTGTTGGTCAGGGCTTGGCTCATCGCGGCGCGCAGCACCCGCCACCGGATCGGCACGGAGAGCGCGTGGGCGCGGGCGGCGATGGTCTCGTCGTCCAGGTGGTCGGCCGCCTGGCTGACGCCGGTCTCCTGATCGTTCATGCTCCCCCAGTCCTCGACTCGCTGTGCCCCCTCCGCCGCGCCGCGGGCGCGCGCGGGCGAAGGCGCGTCCAACGATGAATCCTGCCACACCGGACGCGGCGCCCCACGACCCCCAGGGGTGATACTTCCGGGGCAATCCCGGAGCCGTCCCCGGCACAGCCGGGCGGGGGCTTCCCCCGCAGTCACCGCTCTGGCAGGGTGATCCTGTTCGGTCAGGGCGCTGGCGCGCCCGCCACCAGGCCGACCACGACGAAAGGACACCATGGGACTCTTCGACTCGATCAAGGACGCCCTGACCACCGACGACGCCGAGCGCTACGAGGCTGCGACGAACAAGCTCGAGAAGGCCGAGGCCGACCTGGCCAAGACCCGTGAGCAGTACGGCAGCAAGGACGACCCGATGTCGCGCGGCCGTGTCGACAACGCCCAGCACGCGGTCGACAAGCTCCGAGCCGAGGTCGACGAGTTGGCCACCAAGGCCGGCATCAACACCCCGGACACCGCCGTCGAGGCCCCGGCCCCCACCGAGGCGCGCCGGGAGGCCGACACCGCGGCCGTGGAGCGCATCAAGGAGCAGCAGCGCAAGTACGCCGAGAACCAGCAGGCTGCCGCGGAGGCCGCCTCCGAGCAGGCCGTCCCGGACGCCACGCAGGACCCGGCGCCCCCGGCCGAGCCCCTCGTTGCCTCCGAGCCCGCCCTGCGCGAGTACACGGTCGAGAAGGGCGACACCCTGTCGGCCATCGGCCAGAAGTTCGGCGTGAAGTGGCGCGAGATCGCCGACCTCAACGACGTCAAGAACCCCGACCTGATCTTCCCGGGCCAGGTCTTCAAGATCCCGCACGCCTGACGTTGATCCTGATCGACGAGCCCACGTGGCCCGCACACGGAACCGTGTGGGGCCACGTGGTCTCTGACCACTCGCTGGAGGAACTGCACGCGTTCGCCCGTGCCGCCGGGCTACCGGCCCGGGGTTTCGACCACGACCACTACGACTACCCCCTCGCCCGTCGCGACGACCTCGTCGCGGCGGGCGCTGTGCTGGTGGGGTCCACCGAGTTGGTCCGCCGCCTGGTGGCGGCCGGCCTCCGCGTGCGGCCCGTCGAGAAGACGCCGAGCAGGGCGCTGGCGTCCGAGCGGCTGCGGGCCGCGTGGAGCGGCCTGCTGCCCGGCCACGAACGGCTGCGCGACGACCTGCTCGCGCGGTGGCGCGAGGGTCACCGGCACTACCACGACCTGCGGCACCTCGCCTCCTGCCTGGGTGCGCTGTCGGCGCTCGACTGCGACGACCGGCTGGTCCACCTGGCGGCCTGGTTCCACGATGCGGTGTACGACGGCGTCCCCGGCCGGGACGAGGAACGCTCGGCCGTGCTGGCCGAGGAGGCGCTCGACGCCGTCCTGCCCGCCGCGGAGGTGGCCGAGGTGGGCCGCCTGGTCCGGCTGACGGCGGGTCATACCCCCGAGCCCGGCGACGACCGCGGCGCCCTGCTCGTGGACGCTGACCTCTCGATCCTGGGTGCACTGCCGGGGCGCTACCACGTGTACACGCGGGACGTCCGCTGGGAGTACGACCACGTCGGCGACGCGGAGTTCGCCGCGGGCCGGTCCGCGGTGCTGCGGCACCTGCTCGGCCTCGACCCCCTGTACCGGACGCCGACCGGCGCCCAGTTGTGGGCCCGGCGGGCCCAGGCGAACATGACCGCCGAACTGGCAACGCTCTCGGCCTGAGCAGGAGTGTTGCCGCGGGGATTGGCACCGGGTCACGGCATGGTGGCACGGTGGACACCATGACGACTGCGCTGACACCCGTCGACGAGGGCACGTGGGCCGATGCCACGTGGCCCCTCGGGGCGCACATCGAACCGAGCACCGGGACCACGACCTTCGCGGTCGCCTCCCCGCGGGCGACCTGGGTGACCCTGGAGTTCTTCGCCGCCGCGCGCGAGGTGGACGCCGAGTTGAGCGTGCCCCTGGCCCGGGGCACGGACGGGGTGTGGCGCGCCCGCATCGCCGGCGCGCGGCACGGCACGCTCTACGGCTTCCGCGTGTGGGGTGAGAACTGGCCGCACGAGGAGGGCTGGACCCCCGGCTCGACCGTCGGCTGGCTCGCCGACCGCGACGAACAGCTCAACCACTTCAACCCCAACAAGGTGCTGTTCGACCCCTACGCCCGCGAGGTGACGCACAACCCGATGAGCGTCGGCCCGCACCGCGCGTGGTTCGGCTCGGGCCCGGTCGACGTCGACGGACGCCCCGGGCGCACCATCGACACCGCCCGCATCGCCCCCAAGGGCGTCGTGATCGAGGACGCCACCCCCTACGGCCGGCACCCGCGCCACCCCGAGGAGGACAACGCCATCTACGAGGCGCACGTGAAGAACCTCACGATGCACCCCTCGTCGGCGCGGCTGGGCGACCTGCTGGCGGGCGTCCCCGGGTTCGAGGGCCTCCCGAACGTGCCCGACGAGTTGCGGGGCACCTACGCCGGCGCGGCGCGGATGGCCCCCTACCTGACCGCCCTCGGCGTGACCGTCATCGAGCTGCTGCCCGTGCACGAGACCGACTCCGACCAGGTCGGGGCGTTCGCGGGCACCACGAACCACTGGGGCTACCAGACCCTCGCCTTCTTCGCCCCGAACCGCGACTACGCGTACGACAAGAGCCTCGGCGGGCCCACGCGCGAGTTCAAGGAGATGGTGCGGGCGTTCCACGACGCGGGGCTCGAGGTGTTCCTCGACGTCGTCTACAACCACTCCGCCGAGGGCGGCAACTGGGGTGGTGACCTCGACGCGGCCGGCTTCACGACGCTGGGCGGGTTCGCCACGACCGAGTACTACGCGCTGACCGCCGAGGGCGGCCTGATCGACGGCGCGACGGGCACGTCGAACCAGATGAACTTCTCCTCCGACATCACCTGCCAACTGGTGCTGGACTCCCTGGCGCACTGGCACGGCACGATGGGGGTCGACGGGTTCCGGTTCGACCTGGCACCCGTCCTGGGCCGGCGTCCGCTCGACGCCGAGGCCGAGGACTGGGAGGCCCAGCGCCGGTTCTTCCCCGAGCACCCGCTGCTGCGCGACGCCCGCACGTGGGCGGAGGAGAACCACGTCGAGGTCATCGCCGAGGCGTGGGACCTGTGGGGCTACGAGGTCGGCAACTTCCCCTCGGGGTGGGGCGAGTGGAACGGCCGGTTCCGCGACGCCATGCGCGGCTACCTGAAGGGCGACGGCAACACCGACGACTTCATGGCCTTCTTCAACGGCGACTGGCTGCACTTCAACGATTCGGGCGGCCCCCAGAAGTCGATCAACTTCGTCACCGCCCACGACGGCTTCACGATGTTCGACCTCGTGTCGTACAACGTCAAGGACAACGGACAGGCCTACCCGTTCGGGCCCTCCGACGGCGGCTCGGACAACAACATCAGCTGGGACTCCGGGGGCGACCAGGCCCTGCGCCGCACCCGCTGGCGCAACTTCTGGCTGACGACCTTCCTGGCCCGGGGCGTCCCGATGATCGTGTCGGGCGACGAGTACGGCCGCACCCAGAACGGCAACAACAACCCGTGGTCGCTGAACACGGTCGGCATCTGGAACAACTGGGCCCAGGCCGGCTCGAACGCGCCCACCCAGGTGCCCGTCGACCCCGACCAGCCCGACCTGCCCGGCTACCACGACGTGGTGGGCCAGACGGCCGCGGCCGAGGGCGTCAACCCGCTGCTGCAGTTCGCGCGCTACGTCGCGCAGCTACGGGCTGCCCAGGCGACGTTCCGCCAGCGCGGCTGGGGTGACGTGACGATCGGCGGGGAGGACGTGTCGTACGTCTACTTCGGCACCTCGCTGGACGACCCGCCCCGCCCCGGCGACCGCCAGGTCGCGGTGGCGATCGACGCCGGGCAGACCCCGGGCGACGACTTCTGGATCCTGGTCAACATGTTCGGCGAGTCGGCGACCTTCGACCTGGCCGAGTGGCAGGAGAACCACGCCGTCCGCGAGCACGACTGGCACCGGATCATCGACACCGCACCTTGGGCCGAGGCCGAGGGAAACTGCTGGCCGATGGAGGATGCGCTGCACGTCACCGGCGAGTACACCGTCGAGCCATGGTCGATCGTCGTGCTGCAGGCCCGCCCGACCGCACCCGACGACGAGCCGCAGAGCCTGTGGGGTCGCCGCGGCGGCGTCCAGGTCGATCGCTCGGGGCGTCCGTACGTGCGGGGCTTCCTCGATCGCATCCTGCCGAGGCTGCGTCGCGACACCGCATCGACTAGGGTCGACACCGGACGGGAGGAGGTCCGATGACCACGTCGATCCGCATCGAACGCTCGTACGCCTGCGAGCCTGCCCGCGTCTGGGACGCCTGGACCAAGCCGGACCTCATGGACCGGTGGCTGTGCCCCAACCCCGAGCTGCGCCTGTCCTCGCACGCGGATGCCCGCGAGGGTGGCGCGTACCGGGTCAACATGGGCGGGGAGTACATCGTCTCCGGCAGCTACCACCGCATGGAGGAGCCGACGGTGCTCGAGTGCACCTGGCAGTGGGAGCACGAGACGCTCACCACCCTCCTGTGCGTCGAACTCACCCCGAACGACGAGGGCGGCACCGACCTGGTGCTGACGCACTCCGACTTCACCGACGAGGAGGACGCCGAGGGCATGCGCCAGGGGTGGGAGCTCAGCCTCGACCGGCTGGCCGACCTGCTGGCGACGTAGTCCCGGGGAACGGACAGCCTGCGGTCAGTTCGGGGGCCTGCAACCATTCGGGTGCGTCGTTCGTCTAGGTTGGTGACCGTCCCCCCGCGCTAGGACCCCCCATGCACCCACGCATCCTCGTGACCTGCCTGGCCGTGCTGCTCGGCCTCCTCATCGCGCCGCCCGTGGAGGCAGCGCCCGTCGCGGGCGTCGGCACCCGGACCACCCCGTTGGCCCCGGCCACCCGCGACCTCGCGCTCCCGCTGGACGCCGGGGTGCCGCAGGTCGGCACCGGCCGCACCACCGCGTCCGCCACGCCCCCGGACCGGGTGGTGCAGACAGCCAGCCAGCCGCTCACCGACGAGGTGGCCGTGGCGGCCGTCGTGGTCCCGGGGGGGACCGCGCCTGACCAGGTCTGGGTGCGCGGCGTGAGCGACGGTGTGGCCGAGCCCTGGTCAGCCCTGCCGCTCGAGGACGGGACCAGCGACTCCTTCGTACTCACCGATGCCGACGCCGTCGAGGTGGCCACGGTGGCCGGTGCCCCGGTCGAGGCCGACCTCGTCGTCCACTCCTCGGCGGTGACGAGCGCCGACGCGTCGGCGTCCAGCTACGCCTGGGACCACCCGCGCATCCTCAGCCGGCGCGCCTGGCAGGCCGACGAATCCCTCGTGAAGCTGCCGTACCTGCGCGG
>DUOQ01000195.1 GCA_012838755.1 Propionibacterium sp.
AGGGTGGCCGCGGCGCGACGGAACGCCTGTGCGCGGCGGGTCTGGCCGCCACGGCGGTCCAGCAGGCGGGCGATCTCGCGCAGGTCGACGACGGGGTCGCGCATGCAGGGCACCCTACGCCCCGGGGCGGTAGTGTCGTGCCACTGCAGGAGGTGGCGATGCGCGACGAGACGCCCGACTGGATGCCGGGCTCCCGGACCCGGGCGGCGATGGCCAAGCGGCTGCGCGCGGCCTCGGCGGCCATGACCACCGCGGCTCTGGTCGAGATCACCCGCCGCTACCCCTGGTTCTCCGACCTCGATGCCGACAACCGGTCCTCGGTGACCCTCGTCGTCCGCGCTGGGGTGGACGGGTTCGTCGACTGGTTCGCCTCGGGCGCGACCGGGGTCGAGCAGCGCAACATCTTCGCCGCGGCCCCCCGCTCGCTGACGCGGAGGCTGGCGCTCCAGCAGACGGTCGACCTGATCCGCACCACCGTCGAGACCGTCGGCCACCAGATCGCCACGGCGCTGCCCCGCTCCGACCGCCCGACGTTGGGCGTGGCGGTGCTGCACTACTCCCGCGAGATCGCGTTCGACGCCGCCGAGGTGTACGCCCGTGCCGCCGAGACCCGCGGCGCGTGGGACGCCCGCCTGGAGGCCCTCGTCATGGACGCCGTGGTGCGCGGGGACGCCGACGAGTCGGTGGTCTCCCGGGCCTCCACGCTGGGCTGGCACTCCCCCGCGTCGCTGTGCGTCGTCATCGGCGACCTCCCCCACGTGGACGCCTCCCTGCGCGACCTCCGCCAGACCGCCGCCCGGGCCGGGCTCGACATCCTCGCCTCGGGCCAGGGCCCCCGGCTGGTGGTGCTGCTGGGCGGTGACTTCGAGGACGAGGACCAGGCGCTGGCCCACGTCGCCGAGCTGGTCGACTCGTTCGGGGACGGGCCGGTCGTCGTCGGCCCGGTCGTCCACGACCTCGTCGAGGCCGTCGTCTCCGCGCGCGCCGCGACGTCCGGGCGCCGTGCCGCCCCCGCTTGGGTGGACGCCCCCCGGCCCGTCTCCGCGCGCGCCCTGCTCCCCGAGCGGGCGTTGGCCGGCGACGGGCACGCCCGGCGGGAGCTCGCGCACGACATCTTCGGCCCGCTGGCCGCCCACTCGGGCGACCTCATCACGACGCTGGAGGCCTACTGGGCCTGCGGGACGTCCATCGAGGCGACCGCCCGGCGTTTGTTCATCCACGCCAACACGGTCCGCTACCGGTTGGGCCGGATCGAGGACATCACCGGCTACCTGCCGAGCGACCCGCGCGGGTCGTACGTCCTGCGGCTGGCGGGCACGCTGGGTCGGCTCCTCGACTGAGCCCTCGTCACCCCCGAGCCGCGGCGTTTGTGGGAACCCCACAAAGGCTTCCCGGAAACACTGTGCGGCAATCGGCGTCATCGGACAACGCCCCCGGGCCAAGATGGAACACGTGCTTGCGATCGTCGCGCCCGGACAGGGCGCCCAGACCCCAGGATTCCTCGCCCCGTGGCTCCAGGACTCCCACTTCGCGACCCGCCTGCGTGAACTGAGCGACGTGGTCGGGCTCGACCTCGTCCACTACGGCACCGAGGCAGACGCGGAGACCATCAAGGACACCGCCGTCGCCCAGCCGCTGCTCGTCGCCGCCGGCCTCCTGGCCGGTGAGGCCCTGACCCGCAGCATCCCCTTCACGGGGGTCGACGTCCTGGCCGGCCACAGCGTCGGCGAGGTGACCGCCGCGGCCGCCGCCGGCGTCCTGACCGGGGACGACGCGATCGTCTTCGTGCGGGAGCGCGCCAACGGCATGGCCGAGGCGTCCGCCCTCACCCCGACCACGATGGCCGCCGTCGTGCGCGGCGAGCCGGACGCCGTCCTGGCCGCCATCGAGGCCGTCGGCGCCACCGCCGCCAACAACAACGGCGCCGGGCAGATCGTGGCCGCGGGCACCGTCGAGCAGGTCGACGCGCTCAAGGCCAACCCGCCCGAGAAGGCCCGGGTGATCGGGCTGTCGGTGGCCGGGGCCTTCCACACCGAGCACATGGAGCCGAGTCGCGTCCGGGTCGCCGAGGCGGCGTCCGGCATGACCGCCCACGAGCCCAGCACCACGCTGCTGTCCAACCGCGACGGGCAGGCGGTCGACTCGGGCACCGCGTACGTCGCGCGCCTGGTCGATCAGGTCACCTCGCCGGTGCGCTGGGACCTGTGCATGGCCACGATGGTCGAGCTCGGCGTGACCGGCATCCTCGAGCTGCCGCCCGCCGGCACCCTCACGGGCATCGCCAAGCGCAACATGCCCGGCGTGGAGCTGTTCAACCTCAACACCCCCGACCAGATCGACGACGCGCGGGAATTCGTCTCGCGCCACAGTGGAAAGGCGTGACATGGCGCTGAAGGCCAGCCACGGAGCCGCGTACTCCCGCGTGGAGGGGATCGGCGCCGCCATCCCGTCCCGCGTCGTGGACAACCACGAGATGACGCAGTACATCGAGACCTCCGACGAGTGGATCCAGCAGCGGACCGGCATCGTCGAGCGCCGCTGGGCCGCCGAGCACGAGACGGTCGAGTCGCTGTCGATGGACGCCGCCCGCCGCGCGATCGAACGCGCGGGCCTCACCCCGGCCGACATCGACGCGGTCATCGTGTCGACGGTCAGCCACATGCTCCAGACCCCGTCGCTGGCCGCGATCATCGCAGCGAAGCTGGGCACCGACGGAGCCGCGGCGTTCGACATCTCGGCCGCCTGCGCCGGCTTCTCCTACGGGCTGGCCCAGGCCGACGCCCTCGTCCGCACCGGCGCCGCCCGCCACGTCGTGGTCATCGGCGCCGAGACGCTGAGCAAGATCACCGACCTGAGCGACCGCGGCACGGCCTTCCTGTTCGCCGACGGCGCGGGAGCCGCCGTGGTCGGCCCCTCCGACGTGCCCTCGATGGGCCCGGTCGTGTGGGGGTCGGACGGCGAGCAGGCCGACGTGATCAACATGAGCCGCGACTGGCACCAGGCCGTCGAGGAGGGCCAGCCCAGCCAGATCACCATGCAGGGCCAGGCCGTCTTCCGCTGGGCCACCGGCTTCATCGCGGACGCCGCGCGCCGCACGCTCGAGGCGTCCGGGCTGACGCCCGACGAGCTCGACCTGTTCGTGCCCCACCAGGCCAACAACCGCATCACCGACTCGATGCTGCGCCACCTCAAGCTGCCCGAGACCGTGACCGTCGCCCGGACCATCAAGCACTTCGGCAACAACTCGGCTGCGTCGATCCCGATCGCGATCGACGCAATGCTCGCCTCCGGCGAGGCCAAGTCGGGCGACACGTGTCTGATCATCGGCTTCGGCGCCGGCCTGGTCTACGCCGGCCAGGTCATCACGATCCCCTGACCCCCCACCCAGATTTTCCGGTCGAGACCCGGCCGGGTGAGAACCCAACCAGAAGGAGAAGGAACATGGCCACCACCGAAGAGATCCGCGCCCAGCTCGCCGAGCTCGTCAACGAGGTCGCCGGCGTGCCCGAGGAGGACGTGCAGCTCGACAAGTCCTTCGTGGACGACCTCGACGTCGACAGCCTCGCCATGGTCGAGATCATCGTCGGCTGCGAGGAGAAGTTCGGCGTGACGATCCCCGACGAGGAGAGCAAGAACCTCAAGACCGTCGGTGACGCCGTCGCCTACATCGAGCAGCACGCCTGAGCAGCCGGACGCCCGGGTCCCGGCCCGGGCGTCCACCCGCCCCCTCCCCGCACCACCGAATCCACACCGTTAGGAACATCGATGAAGGACATCGTCATCACCGGCATGGGCGCCACCACCCCCCTGGGCGGCGACCTGGCCAGCACGTGGCAGGCCATGCTCGCCGGCGAGTCCGGTGTGGTGGCGATCCCCGAGGAGTGGGCCAACGACCTGGCCGTGCGCATCGCCGGCTACGTCAAGGTCGACCCGAGCGAGAAGATCGACCGCGTCAAGGCCCGCCGCCTCGACCGCAACACCCAACTCGCCCTGATCGCCGCCGAGGAGGCCTGGCTCGACGCCGGACTGGCCCTCGGCGAGGACAACACCATCGACCCCGAGCGCCTCGCGGTCTGCCTGGGCACCGGCATCGGTGGCCTGCACACGCTGCTGGGCAACTGGGACGTCTACAAGGAGAAGGGCCCCCGCCGCGTCACGCCCTTCACCATCCCCATGCTGATGGCCAACGCGTCGGCCGCGAACGTGGGCCTGCTGGTCAACGCCGCCGCCGCCGTGCACGCGCCGGTCTCGGCCTGCGCCTCCTCCAACGAGGCCATCGCCCTGGCCGTCGACCAGATCCGCCTGGGCCGCGCCGACATCATCGTCGCCGGCGGCACCGAGGCCACGATCCACCCGCTGCCCATCGCGGCCTTCGCCCAGATGCAGGCGCTGAGCAAGCGCAACGACGACCCGGCCGCGGCGTCCCGCCCGTGGGACAAGGGCCGCGACGGCTTCGTCCTGTCGGAGGGTTCGGCCGTCCTCGTGCTCGAGTCGCTCGAGCACGCGCAGGCACGCGGGGCAAAGATCTACGGCACGGTCGCCGGGGCCGGCGTCTCCGACGACAACCACGACATCGTCCAGCCCGAGCCCAACGGCAACGGGCAGTCCGCGGCCATGCTCAAGGCACTGCGCGAGAGCAGGCTGTCGGCGTCCGACATCGTGCACGTCAACGCGCACGGCACCTCGACCCCGCAGGGTGACATGACCGAGGCCGGCTCGATCCGGCGCGCCCTCGGCGCCGCGGCCGACCGAGTCGTGGTGACCTCGACCAAGTCGATGACCGGCCACCTCCTGGGGGCCGCCGGGGCGCTCGAGACCGTCGCCACCGTGCTCGCCCTCAAGGAGCGCGTCGTCCCGCCGACGATCAACCTGATCGACCCCGAGGAGGGGCTCGGCATCGACGTGGCCGCCAACGAGACGCGTCAGCTGCCCGAGGGTGACCTCGCGGCGCTCAACAACTCGTTCGGCTTCGGGGGCCACAACGTGGCCGTCGCCCTGACGAACGCCAACGTCAACCGCTGACCCCGCAGGGGGTGCACTTCGAGGCGGCGTTTCTATCGCTCTGGCG
>DUOQ01000196.1 GCA_012838755.1 Propionibacterium sp.
CCCCAAGACCTACCCGCTGGCCAACACCGGTGCGCAGATGATCCTGAGCCCGCAGGGCTTCATCCGCCCGCTGCTGGCCCGCCCGGGGTCGCCGTTCGGGCCGCGGTTCCACCCGATCCTGAAGTACACCCGCATGCACAACGGCAACGACTGGGGGGCCGCCTGCGGCGTCCCGCTGTACGCGGCGCAGTCGGGCACCGTGGTGAAGGCCGGGTGGCAGGGTGGCTTCGGCAACTACGTGATCATCGACCACGGCGTGATCAACGGGAAGTCGGTCATGACCGGGTACGCCCACCAGCAGAAGATGACCGTGCGCGCCGGCCAGCGGGTCGAGATGGGCCAGCAGATCGGGTACGTCGGCACCACCGGCCTGTCGACCGGCTGCCACCTGCACCTGCAGGTCTACGAGAACGGCACGCCCGTCGACCCGATGCGCTACATCCCCTGACCCCTCGGGGGAGAACCACCTCAGGCGAAGCCGAACACCGGCGGGAACGCCAGGGCCACCACGGCGGCCCAGACCGCGATCACCGGCAGGTAGCGCGCCTGCCACCGCTCGACGTCGACGAACGGGCGCCGCCCGGCCAGGAAGCCGGTGTACAGCCACAGCGACACCGCCAGGCTGACCGCCAGCACGACGTTCTCGCCGACCGCGGCGAGCTTGTTGGCCGACGTGCCGTACTCCGCGATCCGGCCCGCGAGGGCGAACCCGACGACGGCGTCCACGGCCAGGGCGGCGACCAGCAGCGCGACCGAGGCCCAGTCCTGCAGGCGGGGGCCGGCGTCCACGGGACGGGCCGACACCGAGAACACCAGCAGGGCGAGCACCACGACGAGCAACAGGTCGACCGCGATGAGCAGGCCACGGTCGGCCTCGACCGGGTTCCCGGTGAGGGCGAGGGCGGCCAGGAAGGCCAGCATCACCAGGGTGAACAGGGGTGTGAACACCCCGGTGAGCACCGGCGCGATGTTCTCGATGACGGACTTCTTCGCCTCGACCAGCCACGCCGACACGATGAGCGCGCCGCCCGCACCGAGCGGGACCACCCACTCGCCCAGCACGGCCATCGCGTCGATCCCGACGAAGGCGAAGATCGCCGCGGTCAGCCCCACCAGCACGCCGCCGCCGAGGGCGATGAGCACGTAGTAGATGAACAGCTCCCCGGTGAAGCGGATGTAGTCCATCCACCGGTCGACCCGCCGCCAGTCGCGCCCGAGGTAGGACGCCCCCAGCACGATCCACAGCGCGATCGGCGTGTGCAGCAGGAACAGGGGCAGCGTCATCCCGGCCGGCGTGAACGGGTAGAACCCCCCGGCCACGCCGAACACGGCCAGCGCCCCGACCGTCGCCGTGGCCACCGCCGCCAGCACCCGACGCCGTTGCCACCAGAACCAGGCCGCCACGACCGCGGCCACGCCGAGCATGGAGACCAGGACGGGCAGCCAGACCGCGTCTGCCCCCGAACCGGCCGAGGTCCACAGCGCCCGCAAGGGGAGGGCGACCATGATGCCCGCGGCCGCCGCGAAGGCCAGCATCGTGCCCAGGCCGGCGGGGCGTCCGGTCGGTGTCGCGGGGTCGGCGCCGGTGACCACGAGTTGCTTCCACAACCGGTCGGAGTGCTCGGTGGCGAACGCGCGCGCCAGGTCGTCCTGGGCCCCGAGGCGCTTCACCGCGACGAGGAAGGCCTCGTCGGGGGAGAGGCCGCGGCCGCCCAGGTCCTCGACCGTGGTGAGCAGGTGGTCGGTGAGTTCGTCGACGTCGGACGCCGCGACCCCGGGTCGGCGACCCAGGTAGTGGCGCCACTGGTCGACCTGGGTGGCGAGCGATTCGGGCAGCGCGTTCATGCGAGGCCTCCTTCGGCCATTCGGGGGTGGGGGCCCGCGGAGTCGGCGAGCCGGGTCAGGGTGGAGACCACGGCGTCCCACTGGGCGCG
>DUOQ01000197.1 GCA_012838755.1 Propionibacterium sp.
GGGCCGCGTCTACCTGCTCGCGGCCGCGCTGTCGTACCCGGCGTTCGGGGCCGTCGAGGGTGCGGCGGCCGTCCTGCGCGGCACCGCGCGCACGCGCGCCGCCCTGAACCTCACCCTGGTGATGCACGGCGGCTACGTCGTCCTGGCGCTCCTGCTCGTCGTCGGCGCAGGCCAAGGTGTGGCCGGGCTGGCGTGGGCCATCGTCGCCTCCCGCTGGGTCGCGGTGGTGGTCGCCCTCGCCGAGCTGCGCCGTCACGGGCTGGTCGGGGGCGGGGCGTCCGCCTGGCTGCCGCGCCTCGACCTGCTGACCCGCATCGCCGTGCTCAGCGTGCCGTTCGTGATCGAGATGGCCTTCTTCAACGGCGGCAAGCTGCTGGCCCAGTGGTTCGTCGTGGGCATGGGCCCGGGGCACGTCACCGTCAACGCGGTCATGGTGTCACTGACGATGTTCGCCGAGATCGTCGCGTTCGCCATGAGCCTCGCGCTGGTCCCGCTCGTGGGGCAGGCCGTCGGGGCCGGGCGCTTCGACGAGGCGCGCCGGCTCGTCCGCTCGTTCGTGCTCGCCTCGGTGGCGGTGCTGGTGGTCACCTGCCTGCTCATGTTGGCGGTGTTCGACCCGCTGCTGGACCTCTACCGCACGCCCGATGACCTCCGCGGCACCGTGACGCTGGTCTTCCTGATCACCCTCGTGGGCCGGATCATCGGCGCCTGGTCGCTGTCGTTCCTCGTGCCCGCCGCCCTGCGCGCGGCCGGGGACGCCTCCTTCGCCACCCTCGTCACCAGCGTCTCGATGGTGCTGCGCGTGCTGGGCATCTGGGTGTTCGGCGTCCTCCTGGGCGGCGGGGTCGTGGCCGTCTGGACGGTGATGGTCTCGGAGTGGACGCTGCGCGGGATCATCTTCGGGTGGCGCTTCCGCACCGGCGCGTGGGAGCGCAAGCGCTGGGTCGACGTGGCGGGCTGAGGCCCGGAGCCCCGTCGACTAGGATTGTCACCCACCACGCGAGGCGAGGGGAGCGGCCATGGTCGAGGTGAACGTCGCGATGATCGCGGTCGACGCCGAGGGCAGCCCGGTGCTGTTGCTCCGGCCGGTCGACGAGGCCGGGACCGGCGTGATGCTGCCGATCTGGATCGGCCCCATGGAGACCGCGGCCATCATGGTGGCCTCCGGCCTGACCGACGCCCCCGAGCGCCCGCTCACCTACGACCTGATGGTGCGGCTGCTGGTCGCCCTGGGCGGCAGCGTCCGGCGCGTCGAGGTGACCGCGCTGGTCGAGGGCACGTTCCACGCGACCCTCACCCTGCTGACCCCCGAGGGCGAGCGCCCGATCGACGCGCGCCCCTCCGACTCGATCGCGCTCGCGCTGCGCGTGGGCGCGCCCATCTTCGTGGCCGACGAGGTCATGGCCGAGGCCGCGATCCCCGACGTCACGCAGGACGCCGGCCAGACGCTGGCCGAGTTCACCGACTTCATCCAGCAGGTCGAGCCCGACGACTTCCGCAACTGAGTCGGCTTCCTCAGCCGGTGGCCTTCGTGATCAGCTCGACCATCTTCTTCCGCACCGCCGGGGTCACCTTCGTCACCGCGAACCCGGTGGCCCACAGGTCACCGTCGTCGAGCGCGGCGTTGTCGTTGAACCCGAGCGTGGAGTAGCGCGTCCCGAACGCGCCGGCCGGCTGCACGAACACGAGCACGGCGCCGTCCCGCTCCCAGGCGGGCATGCCGTACCAGGTGCGTGCGGCCAGGTCGGGGGCGACCTCGCTCACGATGGTGTGCACCGCCGCCGCGATCTCCTGGTCGGGACCCTCCAGCTCGGCGACCTTGTCCAGCAGCGCCTGCAGGTTGTCGGCCTTCTTCTTGCCGCCCTTCTCCGCGCGCAGCTCGGCCGCGCGCTCCTTCATCGCCTTGCGCTCGGCCTCGGAGAAGCCGCCGTCCTTCTTCGCCATGCGCCGATGGTGTCACCGGTGGGAGGTCAGCACCAGCCCCGGTCGGCGAGCCAGCGCTCGGCCAGGTCGGTCCACTGGGCGACCTCGGGCTCCTCGTCGGCCAGGCCCAGCCCGTGGCGTCCGGAGCGGAACACGTGCCCCTCGAACGGCACCCCGGCCACGGCCAGCGAGGTCATCAACGACAGCGCGTGCAGGGCCGGGACGGTCGCGTCGTCGCTGGTCGTCCAGAGGAACAGGTCGGGGAGTTCCTCCTCCTCGGGAGGGGTGACCCGGGTGGCGACCGAGAGGGCGGCGCGCACCTCCTCGGGGGCGCCCTCGCCGAGCAGGTTGTCGGCCGAGTCGGTGTGCAGGTTCGGCAGCCGGCCGAACATGGTCTCGCGCAGGTCGGTGACCGGGTAGGCCAGCAATGCGACGTCCGGACGCCCCGCGAACGTCAGCGGGTCGGCCCCGGGCACGTCGGGGGAGTCGGTCGCCAGCAGCGCGGCCAGGTGCCCCCCGGCCGAGAAGCCGAGGACGCCGACGCGGCGGCGGTCCACGGGCAGGGGGACGTCGCCCGACCGGAGCGCACGTAGGGCCGCGCGCGCGTCGTGCAGCGGACGCGGCCACACGTGGTACCCGACCGCGTAGTGCAGGACGGCGGCGTGCAGGCCGAGTTCGTTCAGCCACCCCGCGACCGGCGCCCCCTCGTGGGCGGCGAGGTGGTGGTACCCGCCGCCCGGGACCACGAGGACCGTGGGTGCCGTCGCGTCCCCGGCGGGGTGGAACGTCCAGTCGAGAGCCATGTCAGTCATCCTGCCGTAGGGCTGCCCTCCCCGGTGTTCGTCAGGCGGCGCACGGCCACGGCGAAGTCGTCCAGGGCCTCGACCGAGTCCGCGGCGGCGGCCACGTAGCGGTCGGGCCGGACGAGGACGGCCTCGGCTGCGAGGCGTCCGAGCCAGTCGCGCCCGGACTCGGAGTCGACCGCGACGACCCGGGGGGCGACGGTCCCGGCGAGGCGCGCCGCGGCGTCCGGTGTCGCGATGACCGCCCAGTCGTAGCCCACGAGGTCGTCGGCGTGGGTGCCGTCGGCCATGAAGGGCTGCTCGCCGATGTGCCCGGCGCGCTCGTCGTCGGCGTCCCAGGCGCCGGCGCCCAGACGGGGGGCCGGGGTCGTGAAGCCCTCGGGGTTGGCGCGCATGCGCAGGTCGCGCTCGCGGGCCACGTCGACGTCGGTCGTGGAGATCACCGAGCCGAGGCGGACCGCGGTCTCGATGAAGGTGCGCACGTGGGGCGACCGCTCGGACTCGTAGGTGTCGAGCAGGTCGGCATCCGCGCGGCCCTGGACGACCTCGACGAGCTTCCACGCCAGGTTGGCCGCGTCGCGGACGCCGGCGCACATGCCCTGGCCCATGAAGGGCGGGGTCTGGTGGCAGGCGTCCCCGGCGAGGAACACCCGACCCTTCGCCCAACCGCGCGCCACCACCGAGTGGAAGGTGTAGACGGCCGGCCGCTCGATCGTGGCCTCGGCCGGCGTCAGCCAGGGCTCGAGCATCTCCCACACGCGCTCGGGGCGCACCATCTCGGCGGCGTCCTCGTGCTCGTGGAGCATGAGCTCCCAGCGGCGACGGTTGTGCGGGCCGGGCACGTAGGTGGCCGGACGCCGCGGGTCGCAGTACTGCACCGACTCCTCGTCGAGGTCGGGGGTCGCCCCGTCCTTGAGCAGGCAGTCGACGACGAGCCAGCGCTCGTGGGACTCCAGGTCGTCCAGCGTGGTGCCCATGATGCGGCGCACGAGCGAGCGGGCGCCGTCGGCGCCGACGACGTAGGACGCCGAGAGCTCGGCCTGCTCGCCGGTGGCCCGGTCGGTGACTCCGAGGGCCACGCCCTCGGCGCCGTCGGCCAGCCCGGTCAGTTCGTGGCCGAGCAGGACCGTGGCGTTCGGCAGGCCGGCCAGCCGGCGCCGCAGCGCGGCCTCCAGCGTGGGCTGGTGGAAACGGTAGCTCGTGTTCCAGCCCTGCGGCTTGATGTCGGTCGGGCGCCACCAGTCGATGAGGGTGTGGCCCTCGGCGTCGATGAAGTGCATGCGGGCGGCGACCCGGAGGTCGGGCTCCAGCTCCGCGGCGATGCCGATCGTCTGGAACAGGCGCATCGCCTCCCCGTCGAACTGGATCGCGCGGGGGAGCGGGTAGATCTCGGTCTCCTGCTCCACCACGACGACCCGCAGGCCACGCAGTGCGAGCAGGTTCGCCAGGGTGGCGCCCACGGGGCCGTAGCCGATGACGGCCACGTCGTAGCTGGTCACCTCGCCCACCTCCTGGTCCGCCGCCGGGTCACTTCTCGTCGACGACGGTGTTGCGCAGGATGCCGAGGTTGGTGACCTCGACCTCCACCACGTCACCCTCGTCGAGCAGGCCCTGCGGCTCCATGAAGAAGCCGACGCCGCCGGGGGTGCCGGTGACGACGACGTCGCCGGCGTTGAGGCGCGTGAAGGCCGTCACGTGGGCGAGGAGCTGGGGGATCGAGAAGTACAGGTCGGCCAGGGTGGCGGACTGGCGCACCTCGCCGTTGACGCGGGTCTCGAGCTTCATCGAGTCGAGGTCGTCGATGTCGGCGGCCGGCACGAAGTAGGGGCCGAAGGCGCCGCTGTCGGGAAAGTTCTTGCCCGGGATCCACTGGGTGGTGGCGCGCTGCCAGTCGCGGGCGGTGAAGTCGTTGTAGATGCCGTAGCCGGCGACGAAGTCGAAGGCGTCGGCCTCGGAGACCTTGTAGGCGTCCTTGCCGATGACCAGGGCGACCTCGCCCTCGTAGTCGTAGTAGTGGGTGACCGACGGCTTCACGGCCGGGGCCAGGTGGCCCATCTGGGTGTCGGCGAAGCGGGTGAACACGGTCGGGACCGTCTGCCCGGTGCGGCCGGTCTCGTTCTGGTGGGACACGTAGTTGACGCCGATGCAGATGACCTTGCCCGGGTCGCCGATGACCGGCAGGAAGGTGATGTCGTCCTCGGACGCCGTGGGCGCACCCGCCCAAGCGCCGTCGGCGACCGGCACGACGCCGTCGGCGATGGCCGCCTTGAGGGTGGGGGCCAGGGCGAGGCCGGTGGGGCCCAGGTCGTGGACGACGCCGTCGACGAGGACGCCCCAGGTGGGCTCCTGCTCACCGCGCGCGTAGCTGAGGTACTTCATGGGGACACCCTTCGTTGGATGGCTTCATATGACGATCACAAAATAATAGATTATCTAGCCTCTTGTCTACCCTTGCTCGGCGAATGGGCAGGCACTTGACAGGGAGCTTCCTGCGCTGTTTCCATTTATCGAACTTATTGCACCGATTATCGGTCCAACGTCCCGGCACTGTGGCCCGGACGAGATGCGCAGGAGGAAGACATGAGCGTCCACACTAAGGCGGAGCCGAGCCGGGAGAACCTCGAACGGGTGCTGCAGGATGCCGAGCTGCCGCCCCTGCTCGCGGCGCTGGCTTCCCTGACGGGGGACGCCTCGCTGGTCGACCCGGAGCTGCGACCCGCGATGACGGCCGATGACCTCTTGGTGCCGGCCCAAGGCGGCATGTCGCCGGAGGCGATCGAGCTCGGTCGGCAGCGTGCACTCGCGGCGCTCGAGGAGTTCTTCGTTGATGGCGAGAAGGGCGCGCCCAGCGTGGAGCGCCTGCGCCGCTCGGCTGCGTTCCTCGTCGGCGAGGACCAGGTCGACGTCTACCTCCCCATGCTCGAGTACGAGTTCCAGCTGGATCCCACCGCGGACGCGTCCAAGCCCCCCACCCGTCAGACCGGACTGCGCGCCACGGTGGTCGGCGGTGGCATGTCCGGAATCGCGGCTGCCCTGCGGCTGCGCGCTGCCGGCCACGACGTGACCATCCTCGAGAAGGCCGCCGACTTCGGTGGCGTGTGGCGCGAGAACAACTACCCCGGCTGCCGCCTGGACACCAGCAACTTCGCCTACAGCTACTCCTGGCACCAGAAGGCCGACTGGCAGGAGCAGTACTCGTCGCGCGACGCGGTGCTCCAGTACTTCCGTGACATCACGGAAGCGACCGGACTGGCCGAGCTGACCCGGTTCGACACCACCCTCGAGAAGGCCACTTGGCAGGACGCGGACAACGTCTGGGAACTGGTCGTCGCCGACGGAGCCGGTCGCACGGAGACACTGCGCACGAGCATCCTCGTCATCGCCCGTGGCCAGCTCAACGTCCCCCATCAACCTGCCATCCCCGGCCTGCAGGACTTCGGCGGCGTGGTGACGCACACGGCCACCTGGCCCGACGACCTCGATGTCACCGGCAAGAGTGTCGCAGTGGTGGGCACGGGGGCCAGTGCGTTCCAGGTGGTGCCGGAGGTGGAGCCGATCGTGGCGTCCCTCCACGTCTTCCAGCGCAGCGCGCCCTGGATGCTGCCCACGCCCACGTACAAGGAGCCCCTCACCGAGGGAATGGCATGGCTGTTCGCGAATGTCCCGGACTACCACCGGTGGTACCGCTTCTACCAGTACTGGACGACTCAGAGCCGACACAAGGTTGCCCAGGTGGATCCCGCCTGGGACCGCACCGGATCGGTGTCGGAACTCAACCACAGGCTCCGGGAGGTGCTGGGCGACCACATCCGCGGCCAGTTCCTCGACCGTGAGGACCTCATCCCCGCCGTCGTCCCCAACTACCCCCCGTTCGCCAAGCGCATGCTGCGCGACGACGGCTCCTGGGCGGCGGCACTGAAGAGCCCTCGGACCACCCTCGTCACGGAGCCGATCCTCGAGGTGACCCCGACGGGGATCCGAACCGAGGGCGGGCTGCACGAGGTCGACGTGATCGTCCTCGCGACCGGGTTCCAGGCCTCGGACTTCCTCCACGGCCTGAGCATCCTCGGGCGCGGGGGCGTCGACCTCGACGACGTCTGGGGCGGGAGCCCGCGCGCCTACCTCGGCGTCACCGTGCCCGACTTCCCCAACCTGTTCTGGCTGTACGGGCCCAACACCAACCTGGTGGTCAACGGCAGCCTCATCTCGATGACCGAGGCCGAGGTCACCCACGTGCTCAACTGCGTGGACCACATGCTCGCCCACGACGCGGACGCGATCATGTGCCGCCCGGAGACCCTGGAGAGATTCATCGCCGAGATCGACGAGGTCAACTCCTCCATGGCCTGGGGCGTCCCGAGCGTGTCGAGCTGGTACAAGAACGCCGACGGCCGGGTCACGCAGAACTGGCCACTCGCGGTCGACGAGTACTTCAAGCGGGCCAAGAGCCCCGTCGCCGACACCTACTCGGTCTGGGCACACGACCCCGACGCCTGATACCGACGCGTGCCGGCAACCGCCGGCGCGCACTCCCCACCACCCGACCACCACACCACCTGGAAGGCATCCACCCATGCTCAAGAACTCCGCCCAGCTCAGGGCCTCCATCGCCGCAGCCGTCGCCCTCGCCAGCCTCGCCGGCTGTTCCGCCAACTCGGCAGCCCCCGGCGACCAGAAGAAGGAACTCACCGTCGCGACGCACGCCGCCCGCAACTCCCGGGCCGAGGCCGTCAGCGAGTACTTCTACAAGGAGGTCGAGCGCCGTACGGACGGCCGGCTGACCTTCCGCGTGACCGCACCCGACTCGCTGTGCCCGCCGGCCGAGGTCGCCGAGTGCACCCGTGACGGTCGGGCCGACGTGGGCCTGTCCATCGCCGAGTACGCGCCGCAGGTATTCCCGACCGCCACCGTGATGGGGATCCCGTTCGTGACGCAGGACGAGGCGGCCCTGCGCATGGCCTTCCACCAGGTGAACCGTGAGCACGAGGGCGCCAAGGCCCTGTGGGAGGAGCGCAATCTCCGCCCGCTGGTGCACTGGTCCCCGGGCCGGATCAACATCGGCACGCTCAAGGAAATCTCCCGTCCGGCGGACCTCGATGGGCAGCGCATCAGGACCGCCGGGCCCTACCTCGAGGCTGCCCTGGCCACCCTGGGCGCGAGCAACGTCTCGGTGACGGCGTCCGAGACCTACGAGGCGGTGGAGCGCGGCCTCGCCGATGGGACGGCCTTCGGGCTCGAGGGTGCGCTCGACTTCCGCATGACGGAACTGCTGCCGCACTGGACCGATGTCGGCATCGGCCACTACAGCACCTTCGGCATGTGGATGAACGGGGACGTCTACGACGGCCTGTCCGACGCTGATCGCAAGGTCGTGGAAGAGGTGGCGCTGGAGCTCAGCACTCCCGGAGCCGTGGACGTCTTCATGACCAAGGCCGCCGAGCGCTGTGAAGAGGCTTTGGCCAACAAGGACATCGAAAGCCTGAGCAAGTGGGACGACGCGACCGTCGCCGACTGGAAGACCGAGATCGGTCAGACCCTGATCGAGCGCTGGACGAGCGACGCGGAGACCGCCGGGCTCAAGGATGCCAAGGGGTACTTCGAGGCCTACACGGCTGCCCTCGCCGAGTTCGCCGATCCGGTGCACGCCGACCCCTTCGCGGAGTGCTACCAGCGGGCCAAGAGCTGAACCATGAGCCGACGACCTCCCTCGTCCGCCGCTAGGCTGGTCGGGACGAGGGAGGTCGCTGGTTTGGGTGCCATGGCTGATTCGGGGGGCGAGATCGCCCAAACGCTGGACCGGGGTCTCGCGGTGCTGGAGGCCCTGCTCGAGAACCCGCAGGGACTCTCCGTGGCGGAGTTGGCCGACCATCTCGGCGTGGGGCGCTCGATCGCCCGCCGTCTCGTCATCACCCTTCTGCGCCGCCACCTGGTGTGGGAGAGCTCACGGGGTCGCTATCAGCTGGGGCCGAAGCTGGTCGAGTTGGCGGGTGGGGTGCAACCCCAACTCCAGGCGGTGAGCGAGCCGATCCTGCGGGAGTTGGCAGGGACCACGGGGGAGACCGCCGTCCTGTCGGTCGCCGACGGTGCCAGCGGCGTTGCGTTGGCCAGCATCGCCCCCGCTGCGAGCAACATCCACATCGTCTGGCGTGTGGGCTGGCGTTTCCCCCTGGACCGGGGGGCCTCCGGCCTGGCCATGCTCTCCCTTCGCGAGCCGGCCCCGGACGACCTCCCGGAGGTCACGCGGTGCCGTGACCGGGGGTGGGCCTATTCGCACAGCGAGTTGCAGCGGGGCGCCTCCGCCGTGGCCGCACCGATCGTTTCACTGCGTTGGCCGGTCGTGGCCAGCGTCGGCGTCGTCTCGGGTGGCACGCTTGACGCGGATGAGGTCGGTCCGGCGACGGTCCGAGCCGCAGACCAGATCGGGCGCGCCCTGGACCGGCTGGCCACTTCCTGAGGAGGCTGCTCGGACTCACACCTTCTTGGCGAAGGCTGCCAAGCTCTCGGCGAGGAGACGGTCGACCTCGGTGAGGCGTGGCGCGAAGCGCCACTCCGGCCCCGAGACACTGATGGCGCCACGCAGGGTGCCCGTGGCGTCCACGACGGGCCGTGCCACCGCCATCAGACCTTCCTCGCTGTGAGAGGTGTTGATGGCGCGCCCTTCAGCCCTGACGCGCACCAGGTCGTCGCGCAGTTCGTCGAAGGTGCGGATGGCATGGGCCGTCCCGCCTTCGAGCGGGTGGTCGGCGTACAGCGAGGCCACGTCCGCCTCGGGCAGCGCAGCCAGGAGGACCCGACCGGCGCCGGTCGCGTGCGCCGGCAGGCGCTCCCCGACGCGTACGACCGCCCGCACCACGTGGGTCCCTTCGGCGCCGGCCACGAACACGGACTCATCGCGGTCGAGGATCAGGAAGTGCGCGGTCTCGCCCGTCCGCTGGGCGAGCTGGTCGAGGAACGGCTGGATCTCGGCCGCGAAGTCCGTGCCGCCCAGAACGGCGATGCCCAGCTCGACGAGCTGGAATCCTGCGCTGAAGGACTTGTCGGGGTTGCGACGGACGAAGTTGTGCTTCTCCAGGGTCGCGACCATGCGGTGAGCGGTCGATCGGGCCACCTGGAGTTCCGTCGCCACGTCGATCGCACGGAAGGAGGGATTGTTCCGCAGCAGTAGGAGCGTGCGCAGGGCGTTCTCGACCGACTCGATGGTGTAGTCGCCTCCGTGAGGCACCTTGTCGACCATATGGACGGGGCCTTTCTTCAGCGCGGGTGCCCTGCGGCGGGCAGGGCA
>DUOQ01000198.1 GCA_012838755.1 Propionibacterium sp.
AATGATCGCTCTGGCGTCTGAGATGGGCGGGCCCTCGGCGTCAGGGGCGCTTCCAGTCCTCGATGGGCCAATACGCGCGGGAGGCGACGCGGTACAGCGGAAGGTCGGGGTTCACCGCGACCGGGCGCCCGAGCAGCGACAGCCACGAGGCGTCCGCGATCGAGTCGCCGTAGCCGTGCGAGCGGGACAGGTCGAACCCGCCGCGGGCAGCGTAGTCCTTGAGCCACTGGGCACGGGCCTCGTCGACCAGGGGCGGCGTCGCGAGGTAGCCGGTGAGCACGCCGTCGTGGGTCTCCATCGAGGACGCCACCACGTCGTCGAACAGCGGCGCGAGCGGGGCGGCGAACAGGTCGAGCGAGCCGGTCACCAGCACGGTGCGGTGGCCGGCGGCGCGGTGCTCCTCGATGCGCGCCAGCGCTCCGGGCTTGAGCCGGCGGCGGACATTCTGGCCCCAGGACCCGGCGACCACGCGCTCGAGGTCGGACACCCGCGTCCCGGCGTAGCGCCGCGAGAACGCCCGCACGAACTCGCCGCGGTCGCGCCGCTCGGCCTGCAGGTAGACCCCGATGTTGCGGACGAGGTCGAGGGCCTCGCCGGGCAACTCGGCCAGCGTGTGCAGCTGACCCATCACCGATAGGTACTGCGTCACCAGCGAACTCGGCAGCAGCGTGCCCTCCATGTCGAACACCGCGAGCACGTCGGTGCCCTGCTCGAGCCGGCGGGCCTGCGAGCGCGACGACCGCTGCGCCGAGGACGCCCGGGCGTGCACCTTGGCCAGCGTGGTCATCGCCGGCAGGTGGACGACCTGCCAGTAGTGCGTCCAGTCGATGTCGCGCACGTCGAAGGTCTGGTCGTCCGGGGTGCCGGCGGGCAGCTTCGCCCCCAGCGCGCGCGTCTGCTGGTCGTCGAACAGCATCTCGGTGCGCGTGTAGCTCTGGTACAGGTCGACGTAGGTGCGCAGCGAGCCCAGCCCGCGCTCCATCTTCGACATCGAGGACGCCCACGCCTGCGTCCGCGTGTTCGACGGCATCAGCTCGCCGACCCGCGTCCCCAGGGCGGACAGGCGCTCCTTGAGGCGCAGCGACCGCTCGGCGGCGTTGTTGGCCGGGAACTTCCATGTGGGCACCACGATGGGGCGTCCCTTGTCGTCGGTGAGCGGGTGGGCCAGGAAGAACTGGCGCACCTCGGTGTACATCCGGTGGAACGGCAGCGGGTTCGAGGCGCCCGAGCAGACCTGGTAGTAGTCGGCGGGCGTCCCGGCCGGCGCGGCGTCCGGGGAGTCGCCGGGGATCTCGATCGGGGTCGCCGAGCCTTGGTGGCCGAGCCGGGCCAGCGCGAGGATCACGTTGACGACGTAGTCGACGGGGATCACGTCCAGCACCGAGTCGGGCAGGCCCGGGAACTCGGGCAGCGCGCCCTTCGCGTAGGCCATGATCAGCGGGTCGGCGACCTTGAAGCCGTCGATCCAGCCGGGGAACGGGTGGCGCAGCGACGACTCGATGATCGCTGGGCGCACGATCGACAGCCGGTGCCCCTGCTGCGCCCACTCCTGCTCGGCGACCCGCTCGCCGAGGGCCTTGCTGAAGGTGTAGACGTCGGTCCAGCCCACCGAGCGGGCGCGGGTGCGGCCCAACTCCACGAGGCGGTTGTCGACCCAGGCCAGCCGCGCCGCCTCGGACGCCCGGGCCACCGACTTGGGGCCCTCCTTGCCGTGGTCGCGGGTGGCCTCGTCGATGAACGACTGCAGCCGCTCGGGGGTGCGCGAAGCCGCCTCGGCCTCGAAGCGGGCGACCTCGGCGGCCTCGATCTCGGCGCGCCAGTCGACGCCGTGGTCGACGGACGCCTCGGGCCGCAACCCCTTGGCGATCCCGCCGACGTAGCAGGTCGACACGTGGATGACGTGGGGGTCGAGCCCCGACCGGGACAGTGCCGCATAGAGGGCGCGGGGGCCGCCCACGTTGTTGGCGAACGACTCGTCGATGGGCGCGTCGAACGATACCGTCGACGCGGAGTGGATGACGACGTCGACCGGCCCGTCGACCTGCTCGATCGTGGCGAGGTCGGCCTCGAGCACGGAGGTGCGTTCGGCGAAGGTGCGCCGCGCCTCGGCGTCGCCCACGGCGTCCCGCCAGGTCTTGAACACCGGTTTGCGCAGGATGCGGTCCAGGCGCGAGCGCGCGCTCTGGCGGCCCTTGGGCCGCACCACGGCGACGACGTGCGCGTCGGTGGTCGACAGGAGTCGTTCGAGCACGGCCTGGCCCAGGAAGCCGGTCACTCCGGTGAGCAGCACCCGCTGGGGTTGGGTCGACACGGATGGCTCCTTTCCGAAAGCGCGGAGGGGGTCGCCTTCGTCAGGGCAGCGTAATGTAGCGTGCCCGTCATGCGTGTCGCCCTCATCACCGGCGGGACGTCCGGGATCGGGCTGTCCTTCGCCCGCGCCCTCGCACGCGAGGGGGCGGACCTCGTCCTCGTCGCGCGCGACGGCGAGCGACTGGACGCCGTGGCGACCGAGTTGTCGGCAGCCCACGGCGTCCGGGTGGAGACGCTGGTCGCCGACCTGGCCGACCGCGCCGACCAGGCCCGGGTCGCCGAGCGGCTGCGCGCCGGGGACGTCGACACGCTCGTGAACAACGCCGGCTTCTCGCTGAAGACCCCGCTCGTGGGCGGCGACGAGGGACTCGCCGACCGCGCCTACGAGGTGATGGGGCGCGCGCCGCGGGTGCTGGCCGGGGCGGCCGCGCCCGGCATGCGCGAGCGCGGCAAGGGCTGGATCATCACCGTGGCGTCGGTGTCGGCGCTGACGCGGCAGGACTC
>DUOQ01000015.1 GCA_012838755.1 Propionibacterium sp.
AGCGCCTCGACGATCGTCGCGGAGAACTTCACCGGCAGTGCGGTCTCGAGCACGATGACCGGCTCGGTCACCTCGGCGGCCGCCAGCAGGTCGCGGGCCACCTTGACCCCGTCGGCGGTGTGCGGGTCGACGACGTGGCCCGAGCGCTCGGACTCGGCCTTGATCGTCGCCAGCCGATCGGCGTGCGTCGAGGACCCGGCCACGAACCCGAACCGGTCGCGGACGGACTCGAACTCCGGCGTCCCGGTCAGGATGAACAGCCCGTCGCGGCCCAGGTCGCGCGCGAACAGGCGACGGATCGCCCACGGGTCGCGGCCGAGCAGGTCGAACACGAAGCGCTCGAAGTTGGAGGCCTTCGAGATGTCCATGGAGGGCGAGGACGTCTCGTGCGTCTCCGCAGACCCACGCACCCGGTAGATGCCGGTGTCGAAGAACTCGGCCAGCACGTTGTTCTCGTTCGTGGCGAGCACGAGCGCGTCGATGGGGAGGCCCATCTCGCGGGCGATGTGGCCGGCGCAGATGTTGCCGAAGTTGCCCGACGGCACGGCGAAGGTGACGCGCTGGTCGTCGCGCTCGGTGGCGTGCAGCCACAGCGCCACGTAGTAGACGACCTGGGCGACCAGGCGCGCCCAGTTGATCGAGTTGACCGCCCCGATGCTGTGCTCGGCCTTGAACGCGAGGTCGGCGTTGACCTCCTTGACGAGGTCCTGGCAGTCGTCGAACACGCCGTCGAGGGCGATGTTGGTGATCGCCGGGTCGTGGATGCTGAACATCTGCGCCTGCTGGAACGGGCTCATCCGGCCGGCGGGCGTGAGCATGAACACGCGCACCCGGTCCTTGCCGAGCATGGCGTACTCGGCGGCCGACCCGGTGTCCCCCGAGGTCGCGCCCACGATCGTGAGCGTCTGGTCGCGGCGCTCGAGCTCGTACTCGAACAGCTCGCCGAGCAGCTGCATCGCCATGTCCTTGAACGCGGCGGTCGGCCCGTTGCTCAGGTGGCCCAGCCGGACGCCTCCGCCGAGGTCGGTCAGCCCCACGATGGCGTCGGTGCCGAACTTCTCGGCCGTGTAGGCGCGCTCGCAGATGCCGCGCAGGTCCTCGGCGGGGATGTCGTCCACGTACAGCCCCAGCACCGCCGCGGCCAGCGCCGCGTAGCCCTCGTCGGCGAGCAGGGCACGCCACGAGGCCAGCGTCGCGGCGGCCACCTGCGGGTAGTGCTCGGGCAGGTAGAGCCCGCCGTCGGGCGCCAGGCCGGCCAGGAGGATGTCGCAGAACGGCAGCGGCGTGGCGCCGTCGGTGTCGCGGGTGGAGATGTACTTCACGAGGCACGAGCCTACCGGCGGGCGGCTGCGCGGCCGGCGTCCGATCAGCCGTCGGCCGCGTGCGCCTGGAGGAAGGTGTACACCTCGGTCTCGTCCACCCCAGGGAACGCGCCGGGCGGCAGCGCAGCCAGCATGTGCGTGCGCGCCCGCGCGCTGGGCCAGACCCGGCCGCCCCACGCGGACAGCAGGTCGGCCGGCGGCCGGCGGCAGCAGCCCTCGTCGGGGCACGTCGACTTCCGGCGCACGCGCGTCTCGCGCCCGCGGAAGTACTTGGCGTTGACGAAGTCGGTGCCCAGGGCGATCGAGTAGAGGCCGCCGGGCGCACGCTCGACGCGCACGGTGTCCCAGTAGGTGCCGGCGGGCGTGTCGGTGTACTGCTCGAAGGAGCGGTCGAGGGCCGCCTTCTCGAAGATCTGGCGGGACGCCCACTGGCGGCACACCGGCTGGCCCTCGATGGCGCCGGTCGGGTCCATCGGGAAGAGGGTGCCGTCGTTCTCGTAGGCCTTGTAGACGGTCCCGGTCTCGTGGACCTTCACGAAGTGCACCGGGATGCCGAGGTGCTTCGTGGCGAGGTTGGTCACCCGGTGGGCTGCGGTCTCCCAGGAGACGCCGTACGCGTCCCTGATCGTGTCGATGTCGAGGTCGCGCGCGGCCGCCCCGGCCCGCAGCAGCTTGACCACCCCGGCCTCGGGGAGCGTGATCGCCCCCGCGAGGTAGTTGGTTTCGACACGCTGGGCCAGGAACTCCGCGTAGTCAGCCGGCGGCTGGTGCCCCAGCACGTGGTGGCCGAGGGCCTGCAGCAGCACCGAGCGCCGGTCGTGCCCGACGCTGGACGCCTCGCGCGCCAGGTAGATCCGGTGGTTGCGCAGGTCGCTGACCGACCGCGTCGAGTGCGGGAGATCGTCGACGTAGCGGATCTCGAAGCCCAGGTGCCGGGTGAGTTCGGTGGCCTCCTTGCTGGTGAACGGTCCGCCCCGGTACCCCAACGCCCTGAGCAGCTCGGATGCCTTGGCCTCGAGCTCGCCGTAGTAGTTGCCCCGGTCGCGCATCTGGTCGCGCAGGATCGTGTTGGCGCGGCGGGCCTCCTCCGGCGTGGCGATGTGCTGCTCCGAGAGGCGCAACACCTCCCGGTGCAGGGCGACCATGGCCTCGAGGACGTCGTTGGGGGTGCGCGGGCCGACCCGGATGGCCGGCAGCCCGCGCGAGGCCGCCAGCGGCGAGCGCATGAAGCCCTCGAGTTCGATCTCGAGTTGGGTGCGCTTGCTGGTGGGCCCCTCCAGCACGGCGTCGAGCGAGACGCCGTAGTGCTCGGCGAGCGCCTGGACGGTGGAGAGCTTCGCCTCGCGCTTACCGTTCTCGATCATCGACAGCTGGGAGGGTGCCACACCCACGGCGTCCGACACCGTGGCGAGGGTCTGACCCCGCGCCTTGCGCAGGGCGTTGAGGCGGCGTCCGAGCCTGAACGCATCATCGGCGAGATCGGGTTTCGGGGCGCTCTGGCGGCGCTGCCAGGAGGACAAAGTCACAAATTCACTTTAGTGAAGTACTGCACATCTTTACAGTCCAAACCCCTGTCGGATGTATCTCGATGTCGAGAAGATGAAGTCATCGGAGCAACGCAGCCCCGAGTTTTCTTAAGGAGAAGAAGCATGTCGGAGATCACCGCCGAGTCCTTGACCAACGACTGGGCAACCAACCCCCGTTGGAAGAACGTCCGCCGCGACTACACCGCCGAGGACGTCATGAGCCTGCGTGGCAAGGTCCAGGAGGAGTTCACCCTCGCCAAGCGCGGCGCCGAGATCCTCTGGGACGAGGTCAACAAGGGCGACGGTCACTACGTCAACTCGCTGGGTGCGCTCACGGGCAACATGGCCGTGCAGCAGGTGAAGGCCGGCCTCCGCGCCATCTACCTGTCCGGCTGGCAGGTCGCCGGGGACGCGAACCTCTCGGGCCAGACCTACCCCGACCAGAGCCTCTACCCCGCCAACTCGGTGCCGGCCGTCGTGCGCCGCATCAACAACGCGCTCATGCGTGCCGACCAGATCGAGCACCTCGAGGGCATCTCGACCGTCGACAACTGGCTCGTCCCGATCGTCGCGGACGCCGAGGCCGGCTTCGGTGGCCCCCTCAACGCGTACGAGCTGATGAAGGGCATGATCCAGGCCGGTGCCGCTGGTGTGCACTGGGAGGACCAGCTCGCGTCCGAGAAGAAGTGTGGCCACCTCGGTGGCAAGGTGCTGATCCCCACCAAGCAGCACGAGCGCACCCTGAACGCCGCCCGCCTGGCCGCTGACGTCTCCGGCGTCCCGTCCGTCATCATCGCCCGCACCGACGCCGAGGCCGCCACGCTGATGACCTCCGACGTCGACGAGCGCGACCAGCAGTTCCTCACCGGTGGCCGCACTGCCGAGGGCTTCTACGAGGTCAAGAACGGCATCGAGCCCTCGATCGCCCGCGCCAAGGCCTACGCCAACTACGCCGACCTCATCTGGATGGAGACCGGCACCCCGGACCTGGAGCTGGCCAAGAAGTTCGCCGAGGCCGTCAAGGCCGAGCACCCCGACCAGCTGCTGGCCTACAACTGCTCGCCGTCCTTCAACTGGAAGAAGCACCTGGACGACGACACGATCGCCAAGTTCCAGCGCGAGCTGGGCGCCATGGGCTACGCCTTCCAGTTCATCACGCTGGCCGGCTTCCACGCGCTCAACTACTCGATGTTCGACCTGGCCCACGGCTACGCTCGCGAGGGCATGTCGGCCTACGTCAAGCTGCAGGAGGCGGAGTTCGCGTCCGAGGACCGCGGCTACACCGCCACCAAGCACCAGCGCGAGGTCGGCACCGGCTACTTCGACGCCGTCGCCACGATCGTCAACCCGGAGAGCTCGACCACCGCGCTCGCCGGCTCGACCGAGACCGAGCAGTTCCACTAAGCCGTACGCCTTCCTGACTTCCGAAAGGGGAGAACATGACCCAGGGATCGAACCCTGACATCAACCCGCGTTTCAGCAAGCAGGCACCCGGCGTCGCTCCGGGCGAGGAGCTCATCCTCACCCCGGACGCGATCGACTTCATCGTCCAGCTCAACGACGTCGCCACCGAGCGCCGCGACGAGCTGATGGCCGCGCGCCACGCGCGCCGCGAGTCCATCTCGCAGGGCAACGACCCGAAGTTCCTGCCGGAGACCGCCCACATCCGGGCGGACGACAGCTGGCGCGGCGCCCCCCTGGCCCCCGGGCTGGAGGACCGTCGCGTCGAGATCACCGGCCCGACCGAGCGCAAGATGACCATCAACGCGCTCAACTCGGGTGCGCTGACCTGGCTGGCCGACCTCGAGGACGCCAACCAGCCGGCGTGGGAGAACATGATCGGTGGCCAGTTGAACCTCTACGAGGCGATCCGGGGCACCATCACCTTGTCGACGCCCGACAAGGAGTACGCCGTCACCGCCGAGAGGACGCCGACCATCATCGTCCGCCCCCGTGGGTGGCACTATGACGAGAAGCACCTCTTCGTCGACGGCAAGCCCATGGTCGCCGGTGTGGTGGACTTCGGCCTGTACTTCTTCCACAACGCCCGTGAGCTGCTGGCTCGGGGCCGTGGACCGTACTTCTACCTGCCGAAGACCGAGAGCCACCTCGAGGCCCGCCTCTGGAACGACATCTTCGTCAAGGCCCAGGAACTCATCGGACTGCCCCAGGGCACCATCCGCGCGACGGTCCTGATCGAGACGATCACGGCCGCGTTCGAGATGGAGGAGATCATTTACGAGCTCCGCGAGCACAGCTCCGGCCTCAACGCCGGGCGCTGGGACTACCTGTTCAGCATCATCAAGAACTACCGCGACCGGGGCGAGGACTTCGTCCTGCCCGACCGCGCGCAGGTCACGATGGCGGTGCCGTTCATGCGGTCCTACGCCCTGCAGCTCGTCCGCGCCTGCCACCGCCGTGGCGTCAGCGCGATGGGCGGCATGGCGGCGTTCATCCCGAACCGCCGCAAGCCGGAGGTCACGGAGAACGCGCTGGCCAAGGTGCGCGAGGACAAGAACCGCGAGGCCGACGACGGCTTCGACGGCTCGTGGGTGGCGCACCCGGACCTCGTGCCCGTCTGCAAGGAGGTGTTCGACGCCAAGCTCGGGGACAACCCGAACCAGATCGACCGCCTCCGCGAGGACGTCGTCCCCGACGACGAGGCCCTGATCTCCCTGGAGATCCCGGGCTCGACGATCACCGACAACGGGGTCCGCACCAACATCGATGTCGGCATCCGCTACATCGAGGCCTGGCTGCGGGGCAACGGTGCCGTGGCGATCCACGACCTCATGGAGGACGCGGCCACCGCCGAGATCTCGCGCTCGCAGATCTGGCAGTGGCGCAACGCCGGGGTCACGACCGTCGAGGGCAACAAGGTCACCACCGAGTGGCTCGGCGAGGTGTTCGACGACGCGTTCAACGCGCTCGAGCGCTTCGAGGGCGACAGGTACGACGACGCCCGCGGCCTCTTCCAGGAGGTCGCCCTGGCCGACGAGTACCCGGACTTCCTCACCCTGCCGGCGTACGAGCGCTACGTCGCCTGACGCCGACCCGAAACGGGCCCCCTCGCCCGCGTGTGGCTCCTTACACACGCGGCCGAGGGGGCCTTCGGCCTTCCCCCGGGCCCGCCCGGGGTCCGGGGTGTCAGGCCCCCGGGGCGACCAGTGGCCACGGGTGGGCGGCCTCCAGCTGGGCCGCGAGCCGCAGGAGCGTGTCGTCGAGCCCACGGCGTCCAGTGAGCATGGTGCCGATGGGCAAGGTCACGCCGTCGATGTCGGACCGCACCAGCGGCAGGCTGATCGACGGACGCCCGGTGAGGTTGGCCACGGACGTCCAGGGGGTGTGGTCGGCCTGGGCGGCGAAGTCGGCCGCCGGGTCGGAGTCGTTGCGCAGCGCACCGACGAACGCCGGTGGCTGGGCGAGCGTGGGGGTGAGCACCGCGTCGAGGCCGAACCAGTTCTGCTCCACCTCGTACTCGAGCAGTTGGAGGGCCGCCTCGGCGCGCGCGTAGTCGGCGCCGCTGACCTGACGCCCGCGCTCACGCAACCACGTGGTCATGGGGGTGAGCAGGTGCTCGACCTCCGGCGGCAGCGGGAGTGAGGCGGCCCCCGTGCACCAGATCGCGTCGAACGCGGCCCACCGTTCGGCGGGGAAGGCGCGTGGCGCGTCCACGACCTCGTGGCCCAGGTCGGCCAGCCAGCGGCCCACGGTCAGCACCGCCTCCACACACGCGCCGTGCACCGGGGCCGTGTCGGAGATGACCGGCTCCGTGGTGACGCCGATCCGCAGGCGCCCCGGTTCGCGGTCGAGGGAGGCGAGCAGGCTGCCCCACCCGGCGTCCGGCGCGAGCACGTCGATCCCCAACGCGGTGTCGGCCACCGTGCGCGTGACGACGCCGTCGCAGACGAGGCCGGGGCCGGGCGTCCGGCTGGGTAGCGTGGAGACCACGCCGCGGGACGGCTTCAGCCCGACGATGCCGCAGGACGCCGCGGGGATGCGGATGCTTCCCCCACCGTCGGAGGCGTGGGCGATGGGCACGATGCCTGCGGCCACGGCCGCGGCGGCGCCCCCGGAGGAGCCGCCGGCGCCGCGCCGGGTGTCCCAGGGGGAGACCGTGGGGATGCGCCCGGCGGGCTCGGTGTAGGCCGGGAAGCCGAACTCGGGCGCTGAGGTCTTCCCGATCGTGAGCGAGCCGGCATCGATGAGTCGCTGGGCGATGGTGTCGGTGCGGGCGCCGACGTTCCCGGACAGGGCCCGGCTGCCCGCCTCGAAGGGCAGGCCCTCGACCTCGGCGAGTTCCTTGATGGGGAGCGGGACGCCGGCGAGCGGGCCCACCTGCTTGCCGGTCGCGACCGCCATGTCGACCGCGGCGGCCTGCGCCAGAGCGCGCTCGGGGGTGATGGCGGCGAACGCACCGAGCACCGGGTCGAGTCGTTCGGCGGCGGCCAGCGCGGTGCGCGCAACCTCGACCGCGCTCCACTCCCCCGCGGCGACGCGGCGGGCGGTCTCGACGGCGGAGGCGTGGGGCCGGATGCTCATGGCCCCAAGCTAGCGCGTCGGGCCGGGTGTCAGTGCGAGCGGGAGACCACCTGGTCGCAGAGCGCCGACAGCGCGTCGCGGGCCGGGCCCACGGGGAGCCGGGACAGGTGGCCGCGGGCCACCTCGGCGCGGCGCTCGACCTCGGTGCGGGCCTGCTCCAACACGGGGTGGGCGCGCAGGGCGGCGAGCGCCTCGGCGACCTCGTCCTCGTCGGTCAGCGGCCGCGAGGTGAGGTCGAGCAGGCGGGCGTCCGCGTCGGTGGCCGACGCGCGCAGCATCAGCACCGGCAGCGTCGGGACGCCCTCGCGCAGGTCGGTGCCCGGGGTCTTGCCGGAGCTGTCGGAAGCGATGTCGATCAGGTCGTCGCTGAGCTGGAAGACGACCCCGATCTCCTCGCCGTAGGCGGCCAGGGCGTCCAGCACCTCCTGCGGGGCGCCGCAGACCATGCCGCCGAAGACGGTGGACGCCGCGATCAGCGAGCCCGTCTTGCCGGCCATGACGTCGAGGTAGTGCTCGAGCGGGTCGTCGCCCTCCGCGGGGCCGCGGGTCTCGGCGATCTGGCCCTGGACGAGGCGCGCGAACGTCTCGGCCTGCAGCATCACGTAGTCGGTGCCGAGCGTGGCGACGGTGGACGACGCCCGCGAGAAGAGGAAGTCGCCGACCATGATGGCGACGGTGTTGTCCCACCGGCTGTTGGCCGAGGGGACGCCGCGGCGCATGTCCGCCTCGTCCATGACGTCGTCGTGGTAGAGGCTCGCCACATGGGTGAGCTCCATGACGACGGCGGCGCGGTCGACGGCGGACGGCTCGGCGCCCGGGTACAGCTGCGAGGCCAGGACCACCAGCAGCGGCCGGAACCGCTTCCCCCCGGCCGCCAGCAGGTGCTGGGCGGCGTCGGTGGTGAAGGCGGTCTGGGCGGCCGCCGTGTCTTGGAGACGGGTTTCAATGGCGTCGAGGCGGCCGCGGACAGCCGCCTCGAACGCCGGGTCGACGTCAGGGTGCAGGGAGGTCACCGCAGGAAGCCACCTGCGAACGTGGCCAGCTGCATCACCTGGTCGGGCACGAGGCCCATCCAGACCGTGGCGACGGCGCCGACCACGACCGGGATCCAGGTCCAGGCGCTGGCGTTGCCCACGTAGACGCCCTTGGCCTCCTTGCGGCCGAACATGACCACGATCAGGCGGAGGTAGAAGTACACCGCGACGAGGCTGGCCAGGACGGCGACGATGACGAGCCACCCGTAGCCCCCACGCCAGGCGGCGGTGAAAACGGCCCACTTGCCGATGAAGCCGCCGGTGAGCGGGATGCCCGCGAAGCTCAGCATGAACAGCGACATCAGGCCGGCGACCCACGGGTTCTTGGCCGCGACGCCGGACCAGCCGTCGATGTTGTTCTCCTCGCCCGCGGCGTTGCGCACCATGGTGACCAGCGCGAACGCGCCGATCGTGGCGAAGCCGTAGGCGGCGAGGTAGAACATGATCGCGGAGGCCGACGTGCCCTCACCGGCTGCGACCGTCTGCGTGGCGCCGACGAGGGCGACCAGGATGAACCCGGCGTGGGCGATCGAGCTGTAGGCCAGCAGGCGCTTGATGTCGCTCTGCGTCAGGGCGCCGATGATGCCGACGACCATGGTCAGCACCGCCAGGACGGCGAACAGGGGCTGCCAGCTCCAGCGCTCGCCGTCGAGGGCGACGTAGAACACCCGCATGGTGGCACCCACCGCGGCGAGCTTCGTGGCGATCGCCATGAAGCCGGTGACCGGCGTGGGGGCACCCATGTAGACGTCGGGCGTCCAGCTGTGGAACGGCACCACGCCGACCTTGAACAGCAGGCCGATCGCGATGAACGCCAGGCCGATCATGACCAGGCCGTTGCTGCCGGCGTTGCCCTCGATGGCGGTGTGGATGGCCGCCAGGTCCAGCGAGCCGCTGAACACGTAGAGCATGGCGATGCCGAACAGGAAGAAGCCCGAGCTGAAGGCGCCGAGCAGGAAGTACTTCAGCGCGGCCTCCTGGCTCAGCAGGCGGCGACGGCGCGCCATGCCCGAGAGCAGGTACAGCGGGAGCGAGAAGACCTCGAGCGCGACGAACATCACGATCAGGTCGGACGAGGCGAGGAACACCATCATCCCGCCGAGGGCGAACAGGCCCAGGGGGAAGACCTCGGTGTGCTCGTAGCGGGCCGCCGTCGCGTCCGCCTCGTCGAGCGAGCCGGGGACCGACGCGGCGGACGCCGCGAACGTCGTCGCACCGCCGTTGAGCTGGCGCTCGGAGAACACCATGAAGGCGAGGGTGCCGAACACGAGCAGCGAGGCCCACATGAAGTAGGTCGGCCCGTCGAGCATGATCGAACCCATGGCGAGGCGCCCGCCGTACTGGCCACGCCAGTTGATGACCAGGAAGCCGATCGACACCAGGGCGGTGGCGAACACCAGGGTCATCTGGCCGAGGAACCGGTACGCGCGGGGCAGCACGGCCTCGAGCAGGATCCCGACGCAGGCCGCCGCGAACACCAGCAGGACCGGGGCCAGCGCGCGCCACTCAAGCGTGGGCGCGGCCATCTCCAGGACCGGCATGAGGATGGACGACATCACTTGGCTCCCTTCACGACCGGGGCCGGGTCGGTGGTGCCGACGTAGGCCAGGGTCGCCTTGGCGGTGGGCTCAACGAGCTGCACGGCGGGCTGCGGGTAGAAACCGAGGACCAGGAGGACACCGATGATCGGCACCATGACGGCCTTCTCGATGCCGGTCAGGTCGCGACCGGTGAACCGTGCGGCGGTCTCGTCGGTGACCGGGCCGGTCATCGTGCGCTGGTACATGCGCAGGATGTAGACCGCGGCGAGGACGACGCCGATGATCGAGACGGCGGTGACGACCGGGTAGCGGGTCCACGTGCCGGCGATGACCATGAACTCGCTGACGAACGGCGCCAGACCGGGCAGCGACAACGTCGCCAGGCCGGAGACCAGCAGCACGCCCGCGAGGACCGGGGCCACCTTCTGGACGCCACCGTAGGCCGCGATGTCGTAGCTACCGGTGCGCTTGGCCATGAAGCCGACGACCAGGAACATGGCCGCGGTCGAGAAGCCGTGGTTGAGCATGTAGAAGATGGAGCCCGTCATCGAGGCGGTGGTGAAGGCGTAGATGCCGAGCACCATGAAGCCGAAGTGGCTCACCGAGGTGTAGGCCACCAGGCGCATGAGGTTGCGGCTGCCGATGGCACCCAGCGCACCCCAGATGATCGAGATGACCGCGAACCACACCATGAAGGGGGTGATCCACAGGGACGCCTCGGGGAAAAGGCCCAGGCAGAGCTTGATCATCCCGAAGGTGCCGATCTTGTCCAGGACGCCGACCAGCAGCGTGGCGGTGCCCGGGGTCGAGTGCTCGGCCGCGTCGGGCAGCCAGGTGTGCAGCGGGACCATCGGGGCCTTGACCACGAAGGCGATCAGGAAGCCCAGCATCAGCCAGCGGCCGAGGTCACCGTCGAACCGGACGGCGGCCAGGTCGGACACGAGGTAGGACGGGACGCCCTGCGCCGCGCCCACCACGTACACGCCGACCACCGAGGCCAGCATGATGAGGCCACCGGCAAGGCTGAACAGCAGGAACTTGACCGCGGCGTAGCTGCGTCGCACGCCACCGAAGCCGACGATCAGGAAGTACGTCGGGATCAGCGTCGCCTCGAAGAAGAGGTAGAACAGCAGCACGTCGTTGGCCATGAACACGAACAGGCTCAGGCCCTCGAGGATCAGCACGAGCGCGAAGAACGCCTGGGCGCTCCAGCGCATGGCCGGCGGCTCCCACTCGGCGAGCAGCACGATCGGCGTGAGCACCGCGGTCATCAGCACCATGGCCAGGCCCATGCCGTCGACGTCGAGCGCCCACCAGGCACCGAACGCCCGGATCCAGGGCACCTGAACCGCGAGGTCGGCACCACCCACGTGGAGCGCCGTGACGGCGATGGCCACCGCGAGCGTCACGCCCGAGAACACCAGGCCGAGGGTCCGCGCGGCCCCCCTACCCATGGGCAGGAAGAGCAGCACGCCACCGACCAGCGGCAGGAGGCCGAGGAAGGTCAACCAGGGGAATGTCATGTCAACTCCTCCCTCAACCCAGCTGGGTGAGGATCAGAACGGCACCCACGACCAGTGCACCGAACACCATGGTGAGGGCGTAGCTGCGGGCGTAGCCGGTTTGCAGTCGGCGCATCTGCGTCGACAGGCCACCGAAGGCCTGCGCGCCGCCGTCGACCATCCGGTCGATGCCACGGGCGTCCGTGGTGTCGATGCCCGTGGCCAGGGCGGTCGTCGGCGAGACGAACAGGAAGTCGTTCACCTGGTCGCCGAACAGGACGTTGCGGCCGGCCAGCGTGATCGGGTTGTTCGTCGCCGGTGCGGTGACCGGGATGGAGCTGCGACCGAACACCAGCCAGGCGGCCACGACACCGAGGGCCACGACGGCCATCGTCATCCAGCCGACGGGGGTCGGGACGAGGCTCAGCTCGTGCGGGTGGTTGCCCACGGCCGGCGCGAGCCACTCCTGGATCCAGAAGTTCAGCACGATGCCGGCGCCCACGGAGAGGATCGCGAGGATGATGAGCGGGATCGTCATCACCTTCGGGGACTCGTGCGGGTGCACGCCGGGCTGCCAGCGCTTCTCGCCGAAGAACGTCATCAGCATCAGACGCGTCATGTAGAACGCGGTGATGCCGGCGCCGATCAGCGCGCACACACCGATGAAGGTGTTGTCCGCGAAGGCGGCCTCGATGATGTGGTCCTTCGAGAAGTAGCCCGAGAAGAACGGGAAGCCGATGATCGCCAGGTAGCCCATCGCGAACGTCAGGAAGGTGACCTTCATGACCTTGCTCAGCGCACCGTAGTGACGCATGTCGACGTCGTCGTTCATCCCGTGCATGACCGAGCCGGCCCCGAGGAACATGTTGGCCTTGAAGAAGCCGTGCGTCAGCAGGTGGAAGATCGCGAACGCGTAGCCGGCCGGGCCGATGCCCGCGGCGAGCATCATGTACCCGATCTGCGACATGGTCGAACCAGCGAGGACCTTCTTGATGTCGTCCTGGCTCGTACCGATCCAGGCACCGGCCAGCAGGGTCACCGTGGCGACGATGATGACGGCCATCTGCGCGGTCGGCGCGGCCTCGAACAGGGCGTGGCTGCGGACGACCAGGTAGACGCCCGCGGTCACCATCGTGGCGGCGTGGATGAGCGCCGACACCGGGGTCGGGCCCTCCATGGCGTCCAGGAGCCAGGCCTGCAGGGGGACCTGCGCGGACTTGCCGCAGGCGCCGAGCAGCAGGAACAGGCCGATCAGGGTGGCCCACATCGGCTCGGTCGACGCGGCGCCGGCGTTCACCTCGGTGAACTTCGAGCTGCCGAACATCGCGAGCATGGTGCTGATCGCCATCAGCATGCCGAGGTCACCGACGCGGTTCATGACGAACGCCTTGGTGCCGGCGGCGGCCGCGGACGGCTTGTGCTGCCAGAAGCTGATCAGCAGGTACGAGGCCAGGCCCACGCCCTCCCAACCCACGAAGAGGATCAGGTAGTTGTCGGCCAGCACGAGCAGGAGCATCGCCGCGATGAACAGGTTCAGGTAGGCGAAGAACCGGCGGCGGCGCGGATCGTGGCTCATGTAGCCGATCGAGTACACGTGGATGAGGCCACCGACACCGGTGATCAGCATCGCGAACAGGATGGACAGCTGGTCGACCAGCAGGCCGACCTGGAAGGTCCACTCCCCCACGCTGAACCAGGTGTAGGCGGGGGCCGCCACGGCGCGTTCGGTGGCCGGCGCGAGCAGCTGCTCGGCGAACAGGCACACCGCGATCGCGAAGGACCAGAAGACCGCGGCCGTGGCCACGAGGTGCCCCCACGCGTCGGACAGCTTGCCCGCCAGGAGGAGAAGGCCCGCCACGATCGCCGGCACGGCGATCATCGTCCACGCCCACGTGAACATCCCGGTCGCTGCGACCGGTTCCGCGATGGTTTCGAGAAGGATCACGTCGCCCACCTCAGAGCTTCAGCAGGTTGGCGTCGTCGACCGAGGTCGAACGGCGCGTCCGGTAGATCATGACGATGATGGCGAGGCCGACCACCACTTCGGCGGCCGCGACGACCATCACGAAGAAGGCGGCCACCTGGCCGTCGAGCGCCCCGTGGATGTGGGAGCCGGCGACCAGAGCCAGGTTGCAGGCGTTCAGCATCAGTTCCACGCACATGAACGCGACGAGCGCGTTGCGGCGGGTGAGGACGCCCACGGAACCGATGGCGAAGAGGAGCGCCGCGAGGATGAGGTAGTTCTCGGGGTTCATCATCACACGTCCTCCTCGTCATCCCGCACCGACTCGATGGCGGCGAACGTCTGGCCGGTGACCTGCTGGAGCGGGACCGGGTCGACGATGGCGCCACGCATGGTCAGCGTGTGGCTGATCGACTTCTCGGCGATCGAGCCGTCGGGCAGCAGGGCCGGCGCACCGATGGCGTTCGTCCCGGCGTACACGCCTGAGGAGGGCAACGGGCCGGGGTGCTCGCCCTTGGTGGCGTAGGCGTACATGCGGTCGGCCGCCATCTCGGGCTGGCCCTTGCGGACGCGGACGCGCTGGTGGTGGGCCAGCAGCATCGCGCCGACGGCCGCCACGATCAGCAGGGCCGCGGCGAGCTCGAAGACGAACACGTACCGGCCGAACAGCAGGTTGGCCAGGCCCTCGACGTTGCCGCCGAACTCGGCGTTGGCCGCCGCGACGGTCGCCGGCTCGGCCCGGTGGAGGGCACCGCCGATGGCGAAGATCAGCAGGGCCGCGATCCCGATGCCGCCGAGGAACGCCAGCGGACGCTGCGCCTTGAGGGTCTCGACCGCCGAGTCGGGCGTGTCGATGCCGACCATCATGAGCACGAACAGGAACATCATCAGCACCGCACCGGTGTAGACGATGATCTGCGCCATGGCGAGGAACGGGGCGTCCATCGAGGCGTAGAGGACCGCGAGGCTGATCATGGCCACGGCCATGGACAGCGCGGCGTACACCGCACGACGGCTGAGGACGAGGCCGAGCGCGCCGAGCACGGCGAGCGGGCCCGCGATCCAGAAGGTCACCTCCGCCCCGGTGACCAGGGGAAGCAGGGTGGTGTTCACGAGGCGACCTCCTCGGTCTCGGCCGGGCCGGTCCGCGTGTCCGGGACGCCGGTGGGCGGCAGGCCGAGGAAGTAGTCCTTCTCGTCGTCGCCGAGGCGCCGCGGGTGGGGCGGCTCCTCCATGCCCGGCAGCAGCGGGGCAAGGAGGCGGTCCTTGGTGTAGATCATCTTCTCGCGGCTCACGTCGGCCAGCTTGAAGTCGTTCGTCATCGTCAGCGCGCGCGTCGGGCACGCCTCGATGCAGAGGCCGCACAGGATGCAGCGCAGGTAGTTGATCTGGTAGACGGAGCCGTACCGCTCACCCGGGGAGAACCGGGCGTCCTCGGTGTTGTCGGCACCCTCCACGTAGATCGCGTCGGCGGGGCAGGCCCAGGCGCACAGCTCGCAACCCACGCACTTCTCGAGGCCGTCGGGCCAGCGGTTCAGCTGGTGACGCCCGTGGAAGCGCGGCATCGTGACCTTCTCCTGGCCGGGGTACGGGTACCCCTGCGTGAAGGTCTTGCGGAAGATCGTCCTGAATGTGACGCCGAAGCCGGCCCATGCATCGAACAGGCCCATTACTCCTCGTCCTTCCTGTCGTCGGCCGCCACCCTGGTCGAACCAGTGGGGGCTGCGGCCTGGTCGGTGTCGGTCGTGCCGGCCACCACGTCGGCGAGCTCGGGCAGGGTCTGGCCGGGCATCGGCGGCACCGGGAAGCCCCCGGAGAACGCGTCGAACGGCTCGTCCACGTCAGCCATGCCGTCGACCTTCGCGTTGCCGCCGCCGAGGAACATCACGGCGATCAGGAGGGCGAAGACCACGCCGATGATGATCCACAGCATCGGGCCCTGCAGCAGGCCGTGGTTGGTGAGGCCGCGCAGCAGCGCGATGACGATGATCCAGGCCAGCGAGATCGGGATCATCCACTTCCAGCCCAGGTTCATGAACTGGTCGTAGCGGAGGCGTGGCAGCGTGCCTCGCAGCCACACGAACACCGAGATGAGCAGCTGCACCTTGATGGCGAACCACAGGAAGCCCCAGTAGCCGGTGTCGGGGATGATGAAGCCCAGCGGCCAGATGGCCTTGTAGCCGCCGAGGAACAACGTCGTCATGACGGCGGACACCGTGGCCATGTTGATGTACTCGGCGAGGAAGAAGATCGCGTAGCGGAAGCCCGTGTACTCCGTCAGGTGACCGGAGACCAGCTCGGACTCGCACTCGGGCAGGTCGAACGGCGCGCGGTTGGTCTCACCGACCATCGAGATGCCATAGATGACGAACGACGGGAACAGCAGCAGCCAGTACCACTGCTGCAGGCCCAGCGGGTTGCCGCCGAACAACGGCAGCGCCTGCGCCTCGACGATCTGCGAGGTCGACATGGAGCCGGCGTAGAGGAACACCGCCACGTAGGACAGGCCCATCGAGATCTCGTAGGAGATCATCTGCGCCGAGGAGCGCAGCGCACCGAGCAGCGAGTACGGGGACTGCGAGCTCCACCCGGCGAGCACGAAGCCGTAGATGGCCACGGACGCGACGGCCAGGATCAGCAGCGCCGATACCGGCATGTCGGCGACCTGCAGACGGGTCTGCACGCCGAACATGTTCACCTCGCCACCCAGCGGGATCACCGACCAGGCGGTGAACGCCGCCGCGCCCGCGATGAGCGGGGCGATGGAGAACAGGACCTTGTCGACCATGCCCGGCGCGAAGTCCTCCTTGAACAGGAGCTTCATGCCGTCACCGAGGGCCTGGCCCAGACCGCCGAGGGCGACCGGGTTCATGATCGGGCCGAGTCGGTGCTGCATCTTGCCGACGAGGCGACGCTCGTACCAGACGTTGAAGATCGTCCAGGTCAGCAGCAGCAGGACCACGCCGACGACCTTGATCAGGACGATCCACCAAGGATCGTTCATGAAGATGGAATCTGGGGTCATGCCGCACCTCCGGTGACAGTGACGGTCTCGCCCGCCGTGACGCGGAGCTCACCGAGCCCCGCACCCGCGCGGTTGCCGGGGATCCAGACGACCCCGTCGACCATGGAGTCCTCCACGAACAGCGGCAGGGTCACCTGGCCGCCACCCGCGGTGATCGTGACGTCGTCGCCCTCGTTCAGGCCGAGGCCGGACGCCGTGGCCGGGCTGAGGCGCGCGACCAGTGGCTTGGCGGTGGCCTTCAGCGCGTCCGCGCCGTCGTTGGCCGCCGAGCCGTCGATGAGCAGGCGCCAGGACGCCAGCACGAGGCCGTCGCCACCCGCCGCGACCGCCTGCTCCTCGGCGGGGGCCGCAGCCACCTCGCCGTCCCAGGCGCCCAGCTCGTCGAACTCGGCCTTGGCCGACTTCACGGTGCGGATGCCCAGGTCGGAGCCCAGCGCGTCGGCCAGCATGGCCAGTGCGCGCAGGTCGGTCATCGGGGAGGCGTTCGCCTTGTTGACCCGGTTGACCCGGCCCTCGCGGTGCTCCCAGTTCAGGAAGTGACCGGGCTGTGTCTCGAGCAGGTCGACCGGCAGGACCACGTCGGCGCGCTCGGTGACCTCGGAGACGCGCTGCTCGAGGCTGAGCACGAAGCCGGCCGCCTCGATGCTCTCGCGCGCGGCGACGGCGTCGGGGAAGTCGGTCGGCTGGACGCCCGCCACCACCAGGGCGGCGAGGTCGCCGTTCGCAGCGGCGTGGAGCATGGCGCCGGCGTCCAGGCCGGGCTCGCCCGGCAGGGACGCGACGCCCCAGGCGGCACCGATGTCGACACGGG
>DUOQ01000199.1 GCA_012838755.1 Propionibacterium sp.
CCTCGAACACGCCGACACCAGGCAGGATCACCTGATCCGACGGCTCGAAATCCCCAGGCGCGGCAATCAGAGAAGCATCGGACTCGACACGCTCCACATGCCCCGACGGGTACGGCTCACCAGACGAGCCGACCCACCACGCGAACACCATGATCTGATCCTCGACAGGTGTGCCAGGCACCTCGTTGCCGAACGGATCAGTCACCACGCCACCAGGCCGCAGCCTGGTGACCTCCTGCGTCAGCGGGAACACGCTCATGACGATGGCCACAACGGTTCGCCGCCCGTGAGCACCGCACCACACGTGCAGTACGACGCCCCGAACACGATCGAACACGCCTCGTCGTGCCACACCCGACCGAACGTCGGAACCGTGTCCACACCGAACGCGCCGCCCGCATCCTTCGAGCACAGGTCCTGCAGCACCTCGATCTCCGAAGGCCACAGATTGAACCCCGTCCGCTGACGCGTATCGGTCGCCAACTGGAACGGCCCCGCGCTGGCCTGAGCAATCGCACCAGACCCCGCCTCAGACCAGCGTTGCACCGCCCCGACGAGGATCATCTTCGCCTCCGCCCGGGCCGACTCCTTACCGGCCTCGGCCAGACAGGGGGCGACCCGCAAGGCTCGGGCATTCGCCCCCGCCACGAACGTCGCGGCCAACTCGTGCCCACGCACCTGCTCCGGCAGATCATCAGCAGTGATTATGTCCACGGGCAGTCCTCACTCTCAGGACGACGGAAGCAGTCCCTCACCGGGAAGAGTGCCTTCCCCCGGCAGGGTCAGCCTTCCCCCGACTCATCACCGACGATCTTGGCGAACGAGTTCAGATCGAAGATCGCCCAGCCGTACACGACCTCAGCACGAAGCGCGATCTGGTTGTTGCGCTGCAGGTCGCCCTGGCCGTCCGGGTCGCCGTACTCGATGAGGTGAATCCCGACGTTCTTCTGGACACCCCAGTAGATCTTCGAGAAGTCACCGGCGAACGCGCTGATGCCGGTGTCAGCGACAGCGCCACCGCCAACCGTGTCGTTGACCGACGCACGGAACCCGTCCACGTTCGACGGGGCGACCGCCATGTTGAAGTCGGGGAAGATGCGGCGACGCTGGTCGTCACGCAGGGACCGGAACCCGACCGCGTACCCCGGATCGAGCGCCAGCCCGTTGGGGATACCGCCATCGGCGACGACGAGCGCCTCCGCCGCGTCCATGTCGGCGAGCTTGTCCGCGCCAGCGGTCACCGAGTTGGTGGTCTGCGACAGGTGCTCAGTGATGCCGGCGAACGCCGTGCCCTGCAGCGGCGAAATGCCGTGGAAGATGCCGAAGTCCAGCGCACGCGCCAGCTTCGGAGCCATCTGCGACGACAGGTCGTTGAGGACCGACAGCTGGTAGTCCTCAGACGCCCACTTCACCTCCTCGTTGTAACGGAAGGTGATCTGCGCCTTGTACGGCTTCACCGTACGAGTACGCGACTCGAAGTCGGTAGCAGACTTCTGCTGCCCCTCACCGACGAACTCCGCCTCGCCAAGCGAGAACGTGAACGACTGGTGCTCACCGAACTTCATCGGCTGCTGCCCGGACAGGACCGACACCGAGGAGCCCTCGGTCACCTGCTCGAACATGTTGGATGCGATATGGGCCGGCAGATTAAGAGTGCCGGTATCCAGAATGGCCATGATTCACTCCCTCCAGAGTGTGGTTCAGCCCCGACCGAACAGCTGGCGGGCGAACTCTCGCTCGCCGTTGTCGTGGGGGTCGGTCACGGTCCCCTCCTTGGGGACACGCGGTGGGTTGTTCTTGCGCTCGGCGTCTCGATCGGCGAGACGCTTCGCCTGCGCTCGCAGCGTGTCCTCGTCCGTGGCGGTCAGGAACAGGTCCCGGTCCTCCTTGGAGATCCCGAACTCGGCGGCGATGTCAGAGCGGAGGGCCGTAGCCACCGCCTGCGCCGTCCGTTGTTCCATCTCGGCGATGCGTTCCTCGAGGGTCTGCTTCTCGCCTGCCTTGGCTTTCAGGTCGTCGTAGTCCTTGAACTTCTCGGATGCCTTACGGCGTTCCTCCGCTCGGACCTTCGCGACGATCTTGTCCACCTCTGCCTGCGTCAACTCCTGCCCGTCAGGGCTGGACTCTTTCGCGTCAGGGGTGGCGCCTTCGTTTTCGGACATGCTGCTACCTTCCGTTTCAATCCCGTCGGATAGTGACCGGCTTTGAGCGCAGCCGTCGCGCACCCCACCATGTGGGGAGAATGTGGGCCCTATTCGGGCTGGAGCTTCCGCCAGGCGGACAGGATCGACTTCGCATCGACACCGTCAGCGGCCTTGCGGGCTC
>DUOQ01000016.1 GCA_012838755.1 Propionibacterium sp.
CAGGAGGTTGTCGACCGGCTCAACGCCCTCACGCCCCCGGTGGCCGTGTGGGTGGGCGGCGGGCTGGCCCACCGCGTGAGGGGGGCCGGGCGGCTCCCGGACTCCGTGGCCGAGGCCGCGAACCGGGTCGCGACGTCCCTGCGCGCCGGTCGCGCCCCCTGAGAGCAACCTTGGACACAGTTTGCACAAATGGCGGTCCTCGACGTATTCTCGTGGCATCGCGGGCATCGGTGTCCGCACCGACCGATGGGACGCCGATGGACCGCGACCTGCTCCGCCAACTCTGGGTGACCGCCTCCGCGGCGCTGTGCGTCTACGGGACGTTGCTCGGCTTCGGCGTGATCGGCACCCCGGTCGAGGAGTCCTCCTCGGGCGCGCTGTCGGCCGACGCCACCCTGCTCGCCCCCGGCGGCCCCGCCTTCTCGATCTGGTCGGTGGTCTACCTCGGCCTCGCCGCCTACACCGTGTGGCAGTGGCTGCCCGCCCGACGCACCGACGAGCGCGCCCGCCGCACCGGCTGGCTCGCCGGGGCGTCCATGCTGCTCAACGCGGCGTGGATCCTCGTGACGCAGGCCGGCCTGGTCTGGGTGAGCGTCCTGGTGATCCTGGCCCTGGCCGTGGTGCTGGGCCTGGTCGTCCAGCGCCTGGCGGGCCTCCCGGCCGAGGGCAGCCTGGCCGAGCGCATCGTCATCGACGGCACCTTCGGCGCCTACCTCGGCTGGGTGACCGTCGCCAGCTGCGCCAACGTCGCCGCCGCCGGCGCGGCCTCGGGCTGGACGGTGGGCCCGATGGCCGACCAGTTCCTCGCCGCAGCCGTGCTCGCCGTGGCCGCCTGCCTGGGGGTGGTCTACGCCCGTCGCCTCGGCGGACGCCTCGCCATCGCGCTCGCGTTCGGCTGGGGCCTGGCCTGGATCGCCATCGCCCGGCTGACCGACGTCCCCCACTCCCCGATCGTCGGGACCGCCGCGATCTTCGCCGCGGTCGTGGTCCTGGCATCCAACCTGCTGGCCCGACTCACCCCGGCCCCGGCGTCCGTCGCGGCCTGAAAGGACAACCATGACCTCCCCGTTCCCCACCGCCGCCTTCCTGGCCGCGCTGCCGCTGGTCCTCGTCGCGCTGGCCGTGCTCATCGTCGGCACCTGGTTCGTCGGCCGCCGCCTGCGCCGCTTCGCGGTCATCGACGTCGTCTGGGGGGTGGGCTTCGTGGTGGCCGCCGCCGTGGCGTACGTCCTCTCGGCCGGCCACGGTGACGACGGCCGCCGCCTGCTCCTGCTCGTCCTGACCTCCCTGTGGGGCCTGCGCCTCGCCGGCTACCTCGCCTGGCGCCAGCGCGGCGGCGAGGAAGACCCCCGCTACACCGACCTGCTGAACCGCGCCCCGGACGGCAAGGGCGAACTGCACATGCTCACGAAGGTGTACACCTTCCAGTTGGTCGTGATGTTCCTGGTCGCGATGGTGCAGGTGGTCGGCATGTTCGCCACCGGACCGCTGACGTGGGTCGCGTGGGTCGGCGTGGCCGTCTGGGCCGTCGGCATGTTCTTCGAGGTCGTCGGCGACGCCCAGCTCACCGCCTTCAAGGCCGACCCGGCCAACAAGGGCAAGATCATGGACCGCGGCGTCTGGTCCTGGACCCGCCACCCCAACTACTTCGGCGACACCGCCGTGTGGTGGGGCCTGTTCCTGGTCACCGCGAGCTCGTGGCCGGGCGTCCTCACGATCCTGTCGCCGCTGCTCATGACGTGGGCCCTGGCCTTCCGCACCGGCAAGCCGCTCACCGAACAGCGCATGGCGGGGCGTCCCGGCTGGGACGCCTACGTGGCGCGCACCAGCGGGTTCCTCCCCCGGCCCCCGCGCCGGGTGGCGACCCCGTGAGGCGCGAGGCGTCCGGGCCGGAGCTCGCCGACCACACGTTCCGCAACGCCACCGACCTGCTGGCCGACCGTGTGCACACCGCCCCCGACCACGTCGCGTTCGGGCTCCGCACCGACGAGGGACTCCTCGACGTCAGCACGCGTGGCTTCGACGCCGCCTGCCGCGACCTCGCGAAGGGGCTCATCGCCCAGGGCCTCCAGCCGGGCGACCGCGTGGCGGTCATGGCACCGACCCGCTACGCGTGGGCGCTGGCCGACCTCGCCACCTGGTTGGCCGGGGGCGTCGTCGTGCCGGTCTACGAGACGTCCTCGCCCGACCAGGTCGCCGCCACGCTCGCCGGCACCACCCCGGTGCTGGCCCTCGCCGGAGGCCCCGAGCACCGGGACGCCCTGACCGACGCCGGTGCCGCCTCGGTCTGGACCATGGACGCCGGCGCGCGCGACCTGGCCGCCCTCGTGGCGTCCGGACGCGAGGTTCCCGACGCCGAGGTCGAGCGCCGCCGCCGCTTGGCCGGGCCCGACGACCTCGCCACGATCGTGCACACCTCCGGCACCACGGCCCGGCAGAAGGCCGCCCACATCACCCACGGCAACCTCGTCGGGGTGGTCCAGGCCGTTCGGCAGGCGTGGCCCGAGGTCGTGCACGAGGACGCCGTGACGATCATCGCCCTGCCCCTGGCCCACATCCTGGCCCGCGGGCTGCAACTGGCCGCCCTCGGGGCGGGGATGAAGGTCGTCCACGAGGGCGACCGCACCCGCGTCGTGGGCGCCTTCGCGCAGGTCCGCCCGACGTTCATGGTGGTCGTGCCACAACTGCTGGAGAAGATCCGGCAGGCTGGCCGCGACCGGGCCAACGACGCCCGGCTCGGACCCGTCTTCCGGGCCGCCGAGACCACCGCCGTGGCGTGGGGCCGCCACCTCGAGGCCGCCCAGCACGACCCGGCCGCCCGCCCGACGCGCCGGCTCGCCCTCGCCCACGCGTTCTTCGACCGGCTGTTCTTCCGCCGGCTGCGCCGGCTCATGGGCGACCGCGTCGAGTGGCTGCTCTCGGGCGCGGCCCCGCTCGACCCGACCCTGGCGCACTTCTTCCGCGGCATCGGCGTCCCCGTGATCGAGGGCTACGGCCTGACGGAGACCACGGCCCCCGCCACCGGCCTGCGCCCGGGCGACCTACGCGCCGGCAGCGTGGGGACGCCCATCCCGGGCACCACGATCCGCATCGCCGACGACGGCGAGGTGCTCGTGCGCGGCGTCGGGGTGACCCCCGGCTACGAGGACGCCCGCGACGGCGAGGATGCCTTCGTCGACGGCTTCTTCCGCACCGGCGACCTCGGTTCGCTCGACGAAGCCGGACGGCTCCGCATCCACGGGCGCCGCAAGAACCTCATCGTCACGGCGTCCGGCAAGAACGTCGCCCCCGAACCCTGGGAGGCCGCGGTCACCCGCTCGCCCCTCGTGGCCCACGCCGTGCTCGTCGGCGAGGCGCGCAGCCACCTCACCGCCGTGCTCCTGCTCGACCCGGACGCCGTGCGCCGCTGGGCGGAGCGGTCGGGCAACCCCGACGTGCTCCCCCTGCTGGCCGGGGACCCGCCCCCGGGTGGACGGCGCCTCGACCACCCGGCCCTGCTGGCACGACTCCAGCGGCCCGTCGACCGGGCCAACGCCGCCGTCTCCCGCGCCGAGCAGGCCCGCGCCTTCGTAGCGCTGGTCGCCGACACCACGGCGTCCTCCCCCTTCGTCACGCCCACCCTCAAGCTGCAACGGGACGCCTTCCTGTCCGC
>DUOQ01000200.1 GCA_012838755.1 Propionibacterium sp.
CATGACGCGCACGTCGATGTCCTGGTTCTCACGGAACGCGCCGGACTGCCAGAGCATGGCGTCCACCATGGTGGTCTTGCCGTGGTCGACGTGGGCGATGATGGCGATGTTGCGCAGGTCGGCGCGTAAGGGCATGCGGGATCTCTCTGGAGCCGTCGGTGGGTTGACGCCTCACTCTACGCGGCGCCGGCCCCTCACCGTTAACGGGGCCAACGGACGCGCTGAGCCTGACCCGGCAACTGCCCGGCCGGGGTCTCAGCCGCAGGCGGTGACCCGGTAGAGAACGGCCGCACCCTCGGCGTCCACCCGCTCGAAGCCGGGGGACTCGGCGAGGTCGAGCAGCCCGGTGTAGGGATGCGTGCCGCCGTGCACCTCGCGGGTGCCGAAGTCGAGCGCGTGGGTCACGCCCAATTCGCGCACGGCCGCGCAGACCGCCGCGTCGCCGGCAGCCTCGTCGAGTTCGGCGTTGACCAGGTCAAGCTCGGGGGTGGTGTCGTAGAAGACGTGCTTGGTGGTGGTGTTCACCCCGGCCACGGCGTAGGCCAGCGACGAGCCGTTCCAGGGGTTGGTGGCCACCACGTCGTCGGGGCCGACGTGCTCGGTCAATCGGTTCAGCAGAGCCCACTCGTCGCTGTCGACCAAGGGCGAGGTGGGCGTGATCCGGTACAGCCCGGCGGCGCGCTCGACCGCCGACGTCAGGTAACCCGCCGGCTGGGTGGTGGCCAGCACGAGCGCCGCGGCCACGACGGGCAGCACCACGCCCACCACCAGGGGCCGGACGCTGTGGGCCCGGCCGGGTCCGTCGGCCGGCCATCGGGTCAGCCGGGACACGCCGAGGGCGGCCAGCGGCAGGGCGAGGACCGGCAGGGCGGCCGACAGCCGGAAGGGGTCGTTGTACCAGACCCCGGTGAGCAGGTCGCGCAGGTCGCCGGCCGGCCAGCTGGCCACCACGATCCAGAACACGACCAACGCGACCCAGCCGGCGACCAGCCAGAGCATCCGGAAGCGGGCCGCCGCGAGGATCCCGACCACCATCAGGGCGCTCACCGTCCACGCCGGGTGGCCGACGGGGGTGGCGTTGAGCAGAGCGTGTCCGGCGGCGTCCGTGTGGGACTGGATCGGATCCCAGGGGAACTCCGAGGGCCGCAGCCGCGGCCACACCACGACGAGGGCGGCCAGCACGGCCGCGATCACCCCGGCCTCGATCCACGCGGACCGACCCGAGCTGGCGTGCGCGCCGGTGCGGTGCCCGTCGTCGGTCGCCTCGCCCTGCACGACGGCGCGGCGGACGAGGCGGCCGATGCGCACGAGCATCCAGGGCGCGCTGATCAGCGCCAGGGTGAGCACCACGTTGGGATGGGCCAGCGCCATCCCCGGCACGATGCCTACGCCCAGCACGATGGCCTGGGGCCGAGTGACCCGGTCGGTGGGGGCCAGTCGCAGCAGCTGGGCCACCAGCCCCACCGCGACGGGCAGCAGGGTCAGCCCCATCAGGTTGGGGTACAGGACGCCGAAGTCCAGCAGCAGCAGGGGGAAGGCTGGGAAGGCGGCGGACAGGGCGCCGGTGGACACGAGGGCGGCCGGGGTGGCACGGGTCAGGGTGCGGACGGCGAACACGACGCCCAGCGGCCACACCAGGGCCACGAGCACCAGCAGCAACCCGTTCATGCCGGTGGTGAGACGATCGGGGGCACCGGTGGTGGCAAGCGCGGCCAGGTCGTGGAACGCGGCGGGGTAGAAGCCGGTCGTCGGCGGCGTGTTGAGCGCGCCGTTGAGCAGCAGCGAGCTCGCCACGCCGGTCTCGACGACGACGCGGGTCGTCGACAGGTGGAAGATGTTGTCGAACGTCTGGGAGAAGGCGTCCGGGCGGCCGAGCACGGCCAGCAGTTGCAGCACGCCCAGCGCGGCGCCCAGCGCGGCGCCGGCCCAGGCGTGGGCGTCCTCGCGCAGCACCTCGGTCGGGGCGAGGCGCTCCCGGTCGCCGCCCCGGGGTCGCACCGCGACCAGCAGCGCGGCGGTGAGCAGCGCAGCGGCCAGCAGGGGGATCCACCAGGACCAGCGCAACCCCAGGGGTGCCGCGACCACCGCGGAGACCGCGACCACGGTGACCCCGAGCGCCGGCGCCACCGCGGCGGCGTCGAACCCCCGCAGGCGCAGGGTCAGGGCCAGCGGCACGCCCGCGCCGAAGAGGACGGCGCACGTGACCAGCACGGCGGGGGCCAGGGCGAACCAGGTCACGAGGGGGATCCTTCCGGGGAGGGTCGGGGGGCGGGGGTGGTGCGCCGCATGCGGGTGGCCACCATCGCAGACGACACGAACAGGCGGGTCAGCGAGCCGCCCAGGGCGGCCCACGAGGCGGCGAGGATGGGGGAGCCGGTCAGCAGGTGGGTGAGGACGCCGAAGGCGATCAGACCCAGCCAGGTCGCCAGCGCCGACACGGTCCCGGCGCGGTAGGCGTTGAGCACGAGCAGCAGCGCGTTCAGGATGTACACCGGCGCGATCAGCGCGGCGGCGAGCACGAGCGGGGTCAGGTGGACCCGCTCCATGGCGAAGTCGGGCCCGTAGACGGCGGCGAGCACCTGCGGCCCCAACGCGATCGCCGCCACCGCGCCGACGGCGGCCAGGGCGGTGAGGCCCAGAAAGGTGCGGCGCGCGCTGGCCAGCAGGTCGCCGCGGCGTCCGGACGCCTCGAGGTCGCGGTAGCCGGGCACCAGCAGGGTCTGCGCGGACGCGCCGACCAGGTTGGCGAAGATCAGCAGGTACGCGGCCGCGCCGTAGACCGCCACGGTGTCCCGGTCGCCGCCGAGCGCCTCGATGAGCAGGACCGGCGTGCTGGAGACCAGCGCGAAGACCAGCTGGGCCAGCGTGACCGGCACGGCGGCCCGCACGATCGGGCCCCAGCCGCCGGGGCTCGCATCGGGGGAGGCCAGCGGGCGCAGCGTGTCAACCAGGGCCAGGCCCACGCCCAGCAGGCCGGTCAGCGCCACCGGTACGGCGGGGTTGCCGACGAGGACGGTCGCGCCGGCGACGACGACCAGCATTCCCCCGGCGTAGGCGACCATCAGCACCCCCAGCCGTGTCATCGCGTGCTGGGACTGCACGAACGCGTAGCGCAGGTCAATCGCGGATTCGCCCACCTTCATGGCCGCGAGCGCGAGCGTCAGGTCGGTGGGCAGGCCGCGGGCCAGGCCGACGGCGACCAGGACGGCCACGCCGACGACCACGCCGGCGAGGCGCAGCAGCACGTAGCTGCGCCGGGAGAACCGCTGCGCCAGCGTCAGGTAGACGTCGCGCAGCCCCAGCTGGGCGGCGACGAAGGCCGGAGTCGCGATCGCGTAGAGCAGGATGTACTCGCCGGCCGCCTGCAGGCCGTAGACGTTGGTGAAGATCAGGACGATGGCCCACTGCGCCACGGCGGTCCCGAAGGTTCCCGCGATGACGAGCAGTCGGCCCAGCGACCTCATCGGCCGGCGCGCCGGCGCAGCGCCGCGAGGGCGACCAGGCCGTGCCGACGGGCGGCGCGCAACCCCGAGAGCCCCAGCGCGGCGGCGTACTCGACGTGGCTGGCCAGCCCGTCGCGGTGCACGAGCGCGAACGTCTCCCACTCGCCGCGCGTCATCGCCCACCGGTGTGACGTCAGGCCGGACGCCTCGGCGTCCGGCACCTGCGGGGCGATGAGGTGGTGGCGCACGAGGCAGGCGGCGCGGCCGCCCAGCACGACGCGGAGCCACAACTCGTAGTCCTCGGTGTAGCGGCGGCCGGCGGTGAAGCGCTCGTCCACGTCCCGGCGGATCAGGACCGCCGACGTCTTCACCGGGTTCCACGCCAGCATCTCCAAGCGGGTGACGGGCGCGACGCGGGGGGCCGCGCCGGGCGCGG
>DUOQ01000201.1 GCA_012838755.1 Propionibacterium sp.
CTCCGCCGAGCCTGGACCTCACCAACACCGACATCGTTCCCACCCCCATTCGGGGAACGCCAACCCGGTCCGTCCGGGTGTGGTGCAGCTCCCAGCCTACGCTGCGTAGTAGCGATCTGACAGGGGGAGACGCACCCCCCATCACGTCATTCGGCGACGGCCCGCGCCACCCGGGAATTGACCAGGCACGTGACCTCGTAGGGGATGGTCCCCATGAGGTCGGCGAGCTCCTGGACGGTGACCTCCTCGCCCCCCTGGCGGCCGACGAGGACGACCTCGTCACCCTCGTCCACGCTGGCGTCGGGGCCCACGTCAACCATGCTCTGGTCCATGCAGACGCGGCCCACGATGGGGCAGGAACGACCCCCGACGAGCACTCGGCCGCGGTTCGACAGCAGCCGCGAGTACCCGTCGCCGTACCCCACCGGGATCGTCGCGATCGTGGTGTCGCGCGGGGCCGCCCAGGTGCGGCCGTAGCCGACGGTCTCCCCCAGGGCGACGCGCTTGGCGAAGGAGACCCGCGTCGTCCACTCCAGGCCGGGCAGCAACGGCACGGACGCCTCGGTGGTCGGGTCGGGCAGCGACCCGTAGACCATGATCCCGGGACGGACCATGTCGAACCAGGCCTCGGGGTGCATCAGCACCGCCCCCGAGTTGGCGAGGTGCACGACCTCGACCGTGCCGCGGGCGGCGGCCACCGCGTCCGCAACCCGGGCGAAGGTCGCGACCTGGGCGCGGGTGAACTCCCGGCCGCCCTCGGTGTCGGACACCGGCAGGTGGCTGAACAGGCCGCGCAGGCGCAGGCCCGCGGCGTCCGCGCGCCGGGCGAGGTCGGGTGCCTGCTCGGGTGGGCAGCCGATGCGGCGCATGCCGGTGTCCACCTTGAGGTGCACGGACGCCGTGCGCCCCAGGTCGGCGGCCACCCGGGCGACCTGGTCGAGGGTCTTCTCGGACACGACGGCGAGGTCGACGTCGCGGGTGACGCAGGCGGCGACCTCGTCGTCGGCCAGTGCGTGGCTGAGCTTGAGCGTGGGCATCCGGACGCCGGCGTCACGGATCGCCACGGCCTCGTCGACGGTGGCCACACCGAGCCAGTCCGCGGCGCCGGTGGCCTCGATCATCTGCGAGACAGGGATGGCGCCGTGGCCGTACGCGTCGGCCTTGACCGCGGCGAGCACGAGCCGCTCCCCCACCCGGTGGCGGATGGCCGCGAGGTTGGCGCGGATGTGGTCCAGGCGCGTGGTCGCCGTGGTCGCATAGGGCATGGGCCCATTGTGGACCCTGCCCGTGGTCAGGTGGCCGAGGGTCCCTGCGTGCGGTCGGCGATCTCGGCGACGCGGTCGTGGATGCGGATGAGCGCGACGATCGCCTCGAGCACGAAGCGCGTGAACGCGATGGACAGCAGCACGGGGATCCACCCGAACAGCAGCGCCACCAGCCCCGTGCCGAAGCCGCCGCCGAAGCTGTCGGCGGCGAAGGCGCCCAACACCCAGATCAGCCAGGTCCCGACGGCGGCGACCACCTGCAGGATGTAGACGATCTTGACCAGCCCGGGCGTGGCGAACTTGGTGAAGCTGAAGTCGAACAGCGCGGAGAACGGGTTGGCGTCCCGGCGCCAGTTCGCGGGGTTGTAGGCACTCACCCGCCCGAAGGGCGAGTCGGGTGCGGAGCCCGGGGTCGCGGGCGGGGGCGTCCACGACGCACCCGAGGGCGGCGCCTGGGTGGGGTACGGGCTGGCCGGCGGCGGGGGCGGCGGCATGGTGCCCGGGTACGGGGGCAGCTGGGAGGTGGGCTCGTTCCCCCACGCGGAGGCGGCGTACGGGTTCTCGCGCTCCGCGGGCGGTTCGACCGGGGTGGGGTCGGCCGGGGGCGGCTGGACCTGGGTCGGCTCCGCCTGGGTGGGCTCGGGTGCGTCCCACGGGTTCTCGGCGGGACGCGCGAACGGCGAGGGCTCCCCACCCTCCGGCGGCGGTGTGATGCGGTGGCGGGGTGTGGTCGCCCAGGGCTCGGGCGACGGGAAGGACTCGGGCTGACGGGGCTCGTCGGGGGTGTTCTCGTTGGCCATGGTCGTCATTAGAGCACAAGGCGAAGCCCCGGCCGGGGGATGGGCGACTTCTCAGAACAACAGCGACAAACCCGGGTCGGCAAGGATGGTTGCCACATCCGCCAAGAAGCGCGAGCCCTGTTCGCCGTCGAGCACGCGGTGGTCGATGGTGAGCGTCAACTTGGCGATCGTGCGCACCTCGATGCGCTCGTCCTCACCCTCCCCGACGACCCACGGACGGCGGTTGAAGGTGCCCAGCAGGAGGATCGCCGCCTCGTTCGGGTTGAGGATCGGCGTGCCCCCCTCCACCCCGAACACGCCGACGTTGGTGATCGTGAAGGTGCCGTTCGCCGCGTCGGCGGGCGTGATCCGCCCCTCGCGCACCTTGGCCACGAGGTCGTTGAGCGCCTGGGCGAGCTCGAGCAGGTTCATGTTCTGGGCGCCCTTGATGTTCGGCACGACCAGGCCCCGCTGGGTGGCGGCCGCGATGCCGAGGTTCACGTCGGGATTGACGACGATCTCCTGCCGCTCGAGGTCGAGCGACGAGTTCACCTCCGGGTGCCGTGCCATCGCCAGGCACACGGCCTTGGCGAGCACGATGATCGGGCTGATCCGCAGCCCGGCGAACTCGCGGCGTCCCTTGAGCTGCTCGATCAGCTCGACCGTGTTCGTCACGTCGACGTCCATCCACACCGACGCCTGCGGCACCCGCAGGCTGGCCTGCATGGCGTGCATCATCTGCCGGCGCACCCCCCGCAAGGGGATGCGAGTCGGCCCACGGCGTCCGGACGCCTCGCCCGCGGCCGCCTGCGCCACATCGGTCGGCGTGATGGACCCGTTCGGCCCCGTCCCGGCGACCGTCGTGAGGTCGACGTCGAGGTCGCGCGCGAGCCGCCGCACGGCGGGCTTGGCGAGTGGACGCCCGACCGGGTCGGTCGCGTACGCCAGCTCTCCGGAACCCGAGGAGTGCCGCCCGGCCCCCGGCCGCGGCAGGGCGGGGTCGTGCGCCTCGGCGTCCACCTTGCCGGTGGGGTGGACCGCCTCGGTCCGGTGGCCGGGGCTCTCGTCGAGCCCGTAGCTCTCGTGCACCTGGTCGGTCTCGGGCACCGGCGTCGCCGGCACGCCCTTGCGCGCCCGGCGGGCGGCGGGTGCGTCCGTGGTGCCGTAGCCGACCAGCACGGCGCCGGAGGGTTCGGGGGTCCCGGTCTCAACAGGCTCGACCACCGAGGTCTCGACAGGCTCGTTCACCGGCGTCGCGACAGGCTCGGCCTCCGATGTCTCGATGGTCATGATCACCGACCCGACTGGCACGATGTCGCCCTCGGCGGCGCGCAACTCGCCCACGACACCGGCGACGGCGGCGGGCAGTTCGACCAGCGACTTGGCGGTCTCGACCTCGACCACGACCTGGTTCACCTCGACGGTGTCGCCGGGAGCGACGAGCCACTGGGTGATCTCGGCCTCGAGCAGCCCCTCGCCGGGGTCGGGCAGCGTCATCTCGAACATGGGGAATCTCCTAGTGGGCGAGCGATCGGTCGACCGCGTCGAGGATCCGGTCGAGGTCGGGCAGGTAGTTCTTCTCGACCCGGCTGGGCGGGTAGGGCATGTCGTACGCGGTCACGCGCAGCACGGGGGCCTCGAGCGCGTAGAAGCACTCCTCCTGGAGGCGGGCGGCGATCTCGGCACCGAGCCCGCCCGAGCGGACGGCCTCGTGCACGACGATCGCGCGTCCGGTCTTCTCGACCGAGGCGCGGATCGCCGCGTCGTCGAGCGGCGACAGCGCGCGCAGGTCGACGACCTCGAGCGAGCGTCCCTCGGCCTGCGCGGCGAGGGCGGCCTCGACGCACGTCTTCACCATGGGCCCGTAGGTGAGCAGCGTCGCGTCGGTGCCCTGCAGCACCACGCGCGCGGCGTCCATGGCCAGCGGCGGCTCGGACAGGTCGACCTCACCCTTCTCGTGGTAGCGCCGCTTGGGCTCCAGGAAGATGACGGGGTCGTCGGAGGCCACCGCCTGCTGGATCATCCAGTAGGCGTCCAGCGGGGTCGACGGCGACACGACGACGAGGCCGGGCGTGTGCGCGAAGTAGGCCTCGGGCGACTCCGAGTGGTGCTCGATCGCGCCGATGCCGCCGCCGTACGGGATGCGGATCACCAGCGGCGCCGACAGCCGGCCCATTGAGCGGAACCGCATCCGCGAGACCTGCGACACGATCTGGTCGAACGCCGGCCACACGAACCCGTCGAACTGGATCTCCACGATCGGCCGGTAGCCGCGCAGCGCCAGCCCCAGCGCGGTGCCGACGATGCCCGACTCGGCCAGGGGCGAGTCGACGACCCGCTCGGGGCCGAAGTCGCGCTGCAGGTGCTCGGTGATCCGGAACACCCCGCCGAGCTTGCCGATGTCCTCCCCCGCGAGCAGCACCGTGGGGTCGGCCTCGAGCGCGCGGCGCAGGCCGGCGTTGAGCGCCTTGGCCATCGTCATGGACCGGGTCATCGGGCACCCTCCGCGTCGGCGTCCTCGAAGGACGCCTCGTAGGCCTGGTAGGCGTCCCGCTGCCGCCGGAGCGCGGGCGGCAACGACGCGTACGCGAGCGCCCAGAAGTCCTCCAGGCGGGGCTCGGGGAGCTGCCCCACACCCTCCCGAATCCGGACGCCGAGGGCCTCGGCCTCGGCGTCCACCCCGTCGAGCCACGCCTGGTCGATCGCGCCGGTGGCGAGGAGGTGGGTGCGGACGCGCTCGATCGGGTCCTTGGCTCGCCAGGCGGCCTCCTCCTCGCGGCGGCGGTACTTGGTCGGGTCGTCGGAGGTGGTGTGCGCTCCCATGCGGTAGGTGAACGCCTCGATGAGCGTGGGCCCCTCGCCGCGGCGGGCGCGGTCGAGCGCCCACTCGGTGACGGCCTGCACGGCGAGCACGTCGTTGCCGTCTACCCGCAGGCCGGGGATGCCGAAGCCCGACGCCCGCCGGTACAGCGGGATGCGCGACTGCACATCGATGGGTTCGGAGATCGCCCACTGGTTGTTCTGCACGAAGAACACCACCGGGGCCTGGTAGGACGCGGCGAAGACGAGCGCCTCGTTGACGTCGCCCTGGCTCGTGGCGCCGTCGCCGAAGTAGACGAGCACGGCCCCGTTGGCGTCGGGGTCGTCGTTGCCGACGAGGCCGTCGCGCTGCAGGCCCATCGCGTACCCGGTGGCGTGCAGGGCCTGGGTGCCGATCACGAAGGAGTAGAGGTGGAACCGGGTGGCACGGGAGTCCCAGTCGACCATGCCCGTCCCGCGGAACGTCTTGAGCATGTCGAGCGGGTCGACGCCGCGCATGAGGGCGACGGCGTGCTCGCGGTAGGAGGGGAAGACCTCGTCGAGGTCCCTGACGGCGGCGCCCGAGCCGACCTGCGCGGCTTCCTGCCCCAGCGAGGGCGGCCACAGGCCGAGCTGCCCCTTGCGCTGCAGCGCCGTGGCCTCGGTGTCGAAGCGGCGGCCCAGGATCATGTGCCGAAGATTCGCGGCGATGGTGGCGTCGTCGTGGGCGAAGGCGAAGGTCTCGTCGTCGACGCGCTCACCGTCGGGGGTGAGCAGCTGGATGAAGACCTCGTCAGGGTCGTGGCTCGTGGTCACCACCCCCACCATACAGTTACGTAACCGTAGGCTGAAGGGGCCGATCCCAAGCCTGCCATTGACAAGCGAGGGTGTCGGCGTAGAGTGATTCATCCACCTCAAGTGGAAATATTGGATCGCCGCAGGGCGTCTCCCACGCCGCGCGGCGTTGCAGGGAGGAACGACCATGCATCACGAGCGCCACACCACCGATGTCGTCAACCACACCACCGTGCTGCGCGACCCGGAACTCGCCGTCGTGCGGATCTCCCGCGTCTTCGACGCGCCCCCGGAGGTGGTGCTGCGGGCCCACACCGACGCCGCCCTGGTCGAACGTTGGGGCGGCGCCGACCAGGACTCCTTCGTCCTCAACCGCTGGGACGCCCGCACCGGCGGCGCCTGGCGCATCACCGACCGCGGCAAGGCACGCTTCGGATCCTTCCACGAGGTCGGTCCGGAACGGATCGTCCGCACGCTGGCTTGGGAGGAGCGCCCCGACGACGTCACGCTGGAGATCTTCTCCCTCATCGACCTCAAGGACGGCCGCACCCGCCTGGTCGTCCAGTCGATCTCGCAGACCCGGGAGCTGCGCGACGGCTGGCTCGACAGCGGGCACGGCACGCGGATGGCCGCACAGCATGACCGATTGGCTGCCGTCCTCGACGAGATCACCACTACCGTGTGAGGCATGATCCGCGCTGTCGTCCTCGACCTGGGTGGGGTGCTCGCGTCCGGTGAGGGCGTGACCTCCGAGCCCGCCAAGCTGCTCGGCGTCCCCGAGGAGGAGTTCGCCCAGCACTACTGGGACCTCCGGACGGACTACGACGCCGGGGCGTCCGACTCCGAGTACTGGACGCCCATCCTCACCGCCGTCGGCAAGCCGGCCGCGGTGGAGACGATCCAGCAGCTCGCGAAGCTGGACGCCGACCTGTGGCTCCGCCTCCGCCCGGCCGCGCGCCGGACGGTGGCGGACCTGCGCGCCGAGGGGATCACGACGGCCGTGCTCACCAACGCGCCGTTCAACCTCGACGCGGGCCTGCTCAACGCGGACTTCGCCGACGAGGTGGACTACTGGTTCATCTCCGCCGCGATGGGCGTCGGCAAGCCCGACAAGGCGGCCTTCGCCCGCGTCACCGAGGTGCTCGAGCTGGCGCCGGCCGAGATCGCGTTCGTCGACGACAAGCTCCACAACGTCGAGGCGGCCGAGCGCTTCGGCTGGCTCGCCCACCAGTGGACCTCCGACGCGACCACCCGTGAGTGGCTCGCCAACCAGGGCCTGCTGGACGCCAGCGCCTGACGCAGGGCTCACCCCTGGGGGTGAAGC
>DUOQ01000202.1 GCA_012838755.1 Propionibacterium sp.
CCGCCGGCGCCCAGGACGGCGATGCGGCGCCCGGAGCGCGGCAGCGCCGCCAGCGCGGCCGCCACTGCCTGCGGCGTGTGGGCGAAGTCGACGACGGCGAACGGGGCGTCGGGGCCGAGGTCGACCCGCTGCATCCGGCCCGGGACCTGCGCGTCGGCCAGGCCGGTGGCCGCGGCGTCCACGTCGAGGCCCGCGGCGTGCACGAGGCCGAGCGCGGTGACGGCGTTGGCGACGTTGAAGTCGCCGAGCATCGACAGGTCGAAGGTGGTCTCCCCACCCGGGTGGGCGAGCCGGACCCGCGAGCCCCCGTCGGGCAGCGGGGTGCTGCCGACGACGCGGAGGTCGGCGTCGCGGGCGAGCGTGGTGACCAGGCGGGGCGGGTCGGCCTGCTCGCGGACGAGCGCGGCGAGGTGGCTGCCCCACGGGTCGGCGGTGTTGACGACGGCGGTGCGGGTGCGGCCCTCGAGGAAGAGGCGGGCCTTGGCGGCGAAGTACTCCTCGAGGGTGTGGTGGAACTCGAGGTGGTCCTGTCCGAGCATGGTGAACGCGGCGGCGTCGAACGTGAGCGCGTCGACGCGGTGGAGGGCCAGGGCGTGGCTGCTGACCTCCATCGCCACGGTGTCGGCCCCGCGCTCGCGGATGACGGCGAGAAGGGCCTGGACGTCGGGCGACTCGGGCGTGGTGATGGTCGTGCGGGAGGACTCGAGGGGGACGCCGGCGATGCGGTAGCCGATGGTGCCGAGCGTGGCGACGCGCCGGCCGAGGGCGGCCAGGGCCGCCTCGAGGAGGAAGACGGTAGAGGTCTTGCCGTTGGTCCCGGTGATGCCGAACAGGTCCAGGGCCTCGCCCGGACGCCCGTACACGTCTGCGGCCAGCCCCGCCATGGCGACCCGTGGGTCCTCGACGAGGACGACGGGCAGGCCGGAGCCCTCGGCCAGGGCCGCACCCGCGGCGTCCGTGACGAGGGCGATCGCACCCGCGGAGGCCGCCTGGGCGGCGAACCCGGCCCCGTGGGCGCGGTGGCCGGGCAGGCCGACGTAGAGGTCGCCGGGGAGCACCTGGCGGGAGTCGAACGCGACGCCGGTGGCAACACCCAGCGCCCCCGGCACGAGGTGCGCCAGGGGCAGTCCGGGGGCCTCGGAGGGCCGCAGGGCGGTCGGTTCGGGCATGAGCGACGCATCATTCCTTGAAGAGGGGGAGCTTCTCCTGCTCCTCCTCGTTGCTCGGTGGGACACCGTAGCGCGGCAGCGCCAGCGACATGATGTCGCGGTAGACCGGACCGGCCATGCCCAGGCCGGCCCCCAGGGTGTCGGGGCGGGCGATCAGCACGTAGACGACGATCTGCGGGTCCTCGACCGGGGCGACCCCGACGATGGACGCGACCTGGCCCTCGTAACCGCCGGCGGCGCCCTGCAGGCGGGCGGTACCGGTCTTGGTGCCGGTGCGGTAGCCGGGGATCGTCAACTGGGCCGCGGAGTCGAGGGTGCGCTGCTCCATCATCTCGATCGTGGCGCGGGCCGCCTCCTCGGACACGACGCGGCGTGTCTCCGGCTCGGGGACGGGCACGAGGGCCCCGTGGTCGCCGGTGGCCTTGATGATCGAGGGCGCGGTGTAGACCCCGTCGTTGGCGACGGCCGAGATGGCCGAGGCCATCTGCAGCGAGGTCGCCGACAGGCCGTAGCCGTAGGCGATCGAGTCGGCCTGGAACTGCGGCATGCCGGCGCCGGGGAGGCTGCCGGACTGCTCGCCCGGCAGGCCCAGCGTCGTCTTCTGGCCCAGCCCGAAGCCCGCCAGGTAGTCGCGCAGCCGCTCGGGTTCCATCTCGCGCGCGGCGGTGATCGCACCGATGTTGGACGACTTGACCAGGATCCCCCGCGTGGTGATGTCGATGTCGTCGTGGCGGAAGGCGTCGCGCACGGTGTGGTCGCCGACCTTCACCGTGTCGCTGATGGCGTAGGTCTTGTCGGGGCTGGTCAGCCCGGCGTCCAGCAGCGAGGCGATCGTGAGGACCTTCTGCACCGAGCCGGGCTCGTAGATGGCCGTCACCGCGCGGTTGCCGGTGTCGCCGGGCTCGGCGTCGCCGGGGCGGTTGGAGTCGTAGGACGGGTAGTTGGCCAGGGCCAGGATCTCGCCGTTCTCGGGGTCCTGCACGACAACGGTGCCCCAGGTGCCGCCGACCTCGTCGACCCGCTCGGCGAGGCGCCGCTCGACCATCCACTGCAGGTCGGGGTCGATCGTGAGCCGGAAGTCCTTGCCGTCGACGGCCGGGGTGAGGGTCTGGTTGCCCAGCGGGATCCGGCCGTTGGGCGAGGTCTCGAACCGCTCGCGGCCCTTGGTCCCGGCCAGGGCCTCCTCCTGGGCCGCCTCCAGGCCGGTGCGGCCCTTGCCCTCGCTCATGAAGCCGATGATGTTGCTCCCCACGGTGCCCATCGGGTAGATCCGCTTGGGGTTGGACTCGCGGAAGACGCCGACGTAGCCGCCGCGCTTGACGCCGTCGGGGCCCTCCTCGACCTTGTTGAGCGCGGCGTTGAGCTCGACCCACACGCTGGAGCGGACCTGCTTGGCCAGAATCGTGTACTTCACCGGGACGGACGTGCCCTGGGCGTTGGTCGTCGTGGCGTGGCGCAGCTTGGCCTCGATGGTGTCGGCCGGTTCCCCGGTGTGGGCGGCGATGATCGCGGCCATCTCGGCGGGCGCCGCCGCGGCCTTCGCGTGGTCGGCCTCGCGCATCGCCTCGGGCTCCTTGCCGTTGGTGGCGATCATCGAGGGGTCGGCGATGATGTTCACCGTGGCCTCGGTCAGCGCCATCACCTGGCCGTCGCGGCCGGTGATCGTGCCCCGCTGGGCGGGGACGTCGCGGGCGACCGTCATCTTGGCCGCGGCCTCGGCCGCCATCGCTGGGGCGCTCACGACCTGGATCTGGATGGCACGGGCGGCCGCCACCGAGAAGAGGATGGCGACCGCGAGGACCAGGACACGCAGCCGGAAGGCGGTGGACGCCAGCGGCACCCGTCCGGACTTCCGGACGACCTTCTTGCGGGGGACGGGGCGGCTCATCCGGAGACTCCTGCTGCGGGGACGGGCTGGGGGGCGTCGGCGGGGGGCTCGGTCGGCTCGGCGGGTTCCGTCGCGACGGCCTCCTCGGTGGCGGGCTCGGCGACCTCCTCGGCGACGGCGCCCTCGGTCGCATGGGCCTCCTCGGGCGCACCCTCGGTCGCCACGCCCTCGGCCTCCTCGGCGTCGGCACCCGGAGCGGGCGACGGTGCGGGGGCGATGGTCAGGGAGGGCATCTCGTCACCCCGGGCCGAGATCGGCTGGCCCAGGACCTCGCCGGACTCGACGTCGATGAACACCGCGTGGGGGTTGGGCACCATGCCCAGCTCGACGGCACGGCGTCCGAGGGCCTCGGGGGCCTTGGCGCGGTTGGCCTGCGCCTCGAGGTCGGAGGCCCGGTAGCCGAGCTCGCTGGCGGCGCGCTGGGCCGCCCGGACCTCGAAGGCCTGGTTCTGCAGCACGGTGGTGAGGACGAGCATGCCGACCATGCCGGCCACCAGCAGGCTGCCGACGAGCACCGCGAACGTGACGGGTGACAGGCGTCGCGGCGGGCTGATGATGCTGCGCAGTTGGGGACGGGCCTGACTGGCGGCGGCCCCCAGCCTCCTCGGGGTCTCCCGGATGGTCTCCCACGCGGTCATGCCGCCACCTCCTGCAGTCGTTCGGTCGCGCGCAGGCGGGCGGACGCCGCGCGGGGGTTCTCGGACTCTTCGGCGGGGTCGGGGCGTTCGGCCCCGCGGGTGAGCAGCCGGAAGGCCGCCCGGTGCTCGACGGGGACCACCGGCAGCCCGCGCGGGGCCGTGTCGGTCGTCGCCGCCGCGAAGGACTGCTTCACCAGACGGTCCTCCAGCGAGTGGTAGGCCAGGACGGCGAGGCGACCGCCGGGCGCGAGGGCGTCCAGGGCGGCCGGGAGGAGTCCCTCGAGGGCCTCGAGCTCACGGTTGACCTCGATGCGCAGCGCCTGGAAGGTGCGCTTGGCCGGGTGGCCGCCCGTGTGGCGCGCGGCCGCGGGGATGGCGTCCGCGATCACCTGGACGAGGCGCCCCGACGTGCTGAACGGGGCCTGCCCGCGCTCGCGGACCAGGGCCCGGGCGATGCGGTCGGCGAAGCGTTCCTCGCCGTAGGTGCGCAGGATCCGGCTCAGGTCGCGCTCGCCGTAGGTGTTGAGCACGTCGGCGGCCGTGGGGCCGGACGCCTGGGTCATCCGCATGTCGAGGGGGGCGTCCACCGCGTAGGCGAAGCCGCGCTCGCGGCGGTCGATCTGGAGGCTGGACAGGCCGAGGTCGGCGAGGATCGCCTGGACCTTCGGCGTCCCGTCCTCGGCCAGAACCTCGGGCAGCTCGTCGTAGACGGCCTCGTACAGGGCGACGCGGTCGCCGAACTCGGCCAGGCGTTCGCGGGCGATGGCCAGCGCGTCGGCGTCCCGGTCGATGCCGACGAGGCGGGCGTGGGGGGACGTGGAGAGGATCTGGCGGGCATGGCCGCCGAGGCCCAGCGTGCAGTCGACGTAGGTGCCGCCGTCGGCCAGGGCCGGGGCGAGGAGTTCGACGATGCGCGCGGCCATGACGGGGACGTGACCCGCCTCGGCAGCCTGCACCATGCCTTGCTCCTCTCCGTCCCTGCAACGGGGTTTCGAACCGGGAGAACCACCTGGCACCGGGGAAGTGGTGTCAGGGGGTCCGACCGGGTCGAAGCCTCATCGCAGGGCCACCCTTCAGTCCTGCAGGCGGGTCGCCCCGCCGGGGAAGATCTCCTCGTCCATCCGTGCGAACTCCTCGTCCTGCGCGGCCTGGTACGCCTCCCAGGCCGCGAGGTCCCAGACCTCGACCCGGTTGAACGCACCGATCACGGCGATCTCCTTGTCCAGCCCCGCGTAGTTCCTCAGAACCGGCGGGATCGTCACGCGTCCCTGGCTGTCGGGCACCTCCTGGGAGGCCCCCGCGGCGAACATGCGCTGGAAGTCACGGATGCCCCGCACGGTGGAGGGGCCGTTCATGGCTGCCTGTGCCTGCCGCTGGAACTCCTCGACGGTGTAGATCGCCAGGCAGTGCTCCTGCCCCTTCGCGATCACCAGTCCGCCGCGGAGTTCCTCACGGAACTTCGCCGGGAGGACGAAGCGGTTCTTGTCGTCCACCTTGGGGAAATGGGTACCCAGGAACACCAGGACCCCTCCCTCCGGCTGCCGCTGTCCTCCACTGTGCTCCACTTTAACCCACTATCCCCCACCCAAGGCAACGGCACGCCCCTTTTCCCTGCCGGTTCTCCCCCACGCCGGGCGCGGCGCGGGCCGGTAGGGTGGCTCCGTGACCACGAACAGCACTGCCGTCGACGTGACCGAGGTGACCGCACTCGCCCAGCGCCTGCGCGACTCGGTCGGGGCCGTGATCGAGGGCAAGCCGGATGCCGTGGAGATGGCGCTGGTCGTCCTCCTGGCGGGCGGCCACCTGCTCATCGAGGACGTCCCGGGCGTCGGCAAGACGATGTTGGCCCGCACCCTGGCGAAGTCGATCGACTGCTCCGTGCGGCGCATCCAGTTCACCGCCGACCTGCTGCCCAGCGACATCACGGGCGTGGCGGTGTTCAACCCGCAGACCCGCGGCTTCGAGTTCAAGCCCGGCGGGGTGTTCGCCAACATCGTGATCGGCGACGAGATCAACCGCGCCTCCCCCAAGACGCAGTCGGCGCTGCTGGAGGCCATGGAGGAGGCGCGCGTCTCCGTGGACGGCACCACCCATGACCTGCCGAGCCCGTTCATGGTGTTCGCCACGCAGAACCCGATCGAGATGCAGGGCACCTACCCCCTGCCCGAGGCGCAGCGCGACCGGTTCATGGCGGCCATCTCGATGGGCTACCCGACCCGCGCCGCCGAGCTCGACATGCTCGAGCACCACGGGGCCCGCAACCCGCTCGACGACCTGCGCCCGGTGACGGACGCCGCGGGCATCCTCAGCGCCCGCCGCAAGGTCGGCGACGTGTTCGTGCACTCCGCGCTGAAGGACTACGTGGTGTCGATCGTGGCGGCGACCCGCACCTCCGACGCGCTCCGCCTGGGCGCCTCGCCGCGGGCCAGCCTCCAGTTGCTGCGTGCCTCGCGCGCCCGCGCCGCCGTGCAGGGCCGCGGGTACGTCATCCCCGAGGACGTCGACGCGCTCACCGGCCCCGTCCTGGCCCACCGCGTCCTGCTGAGCCACCGGGCCCACACGGCCCACGCGTCGACCGACGACGTCCTGGCGGGGATCGTGGCGGCCACGCCGACCCCGCGCCGTACCTGAGCGGCGCATGCGCTCGCTCCCGACACCGACGCCGCGCACGCTCGCCTTCTGGGTGGGCGCGGCCCTGCTGATCACCCTGGGCGTGGCCCTCGGCAACCAGGACGTGGTCTGGCCCGCGCTCTTCCTCGCGATCCTCCCCGTGATCTCGCTCGTCGCCGTCGTCACGCTGCGCCCCCGCTTCACGGTGCAGCGCACGATCGACCCACCGGTCGTCGGCGCCGGCGAGCCGGCAACGGTGCGCGCGCTCGCCACGGTCATCCGGCCCAGCCCGGCGGGCATGGTCGTGGCCGAGGACGATCCCGGCGCGCGGCTCGGCGTGGCCCACCACGCCCGATTGGCCGCGGCCCACGCCGGCCAGGTGACCGAGACCACCTACGCGATCCGCGGACGCCACCGCGGCCGGTACACCCTCGACGGGTTCCGCATCCGCTTCGGCGACCTCCTCGGCTTCTGGGTGCACACCGTCCGGCTCCCCCACACGACGAGCTTCGCCGTGACGCCGGCCGTGGTACCCCTCCCGCCGGCGGCCGCCCGTGCCTACGGCGCGACCGGAGAGACCCCCATCCCGCAGACCGCGATCTCCGGCCCCGACGACGTCATGGTGCGCGAGTACCAGGCGCGCGACGACGTGCGCCGGATCCACTGGCCCTCCACAGCCCGCAGCGGCACCCTGATGGTGCGCCGGGAGGAGGCCGCCTGGGACCCGTCTGCCTGGGTCCTGCTCGACTCGCGCGCGGCCACGCACCCGCAGGCGCGGGGCGACCGCCCGACCTTCGAGTGGCTCGTCTCCGCAGCGGCCTCGATCGGCCTGCGCCTGCTGGCGGACGGCTACACGACCACCCTGATCGACGCCGACGGCACCCGCCACGAGGTCTCCGCCGACCGGTCGGGCGCGGCCGCGGTGTGGCTCGACCCCCTGGTCGACGTCGAGGCCGGCGCCGCCACCGACCTGCACCTGGCCACCACGCTGATGGCCCAAGCCAGCTCCGAGCACCTGCTCGTCGCCCTGCTGGGCTCCCTCGACCGCGGCACGGCCGACCACCTCGCCGCGACCACGGCGTCCCGCCAGGAGCGGATCGCCCTGGTGATGGCCCCCGGCGACGACGACCGGCCGGCCTTCGAGGACGGGCGTGCGGTCCTCGCCGACCACGGCTGGGACGTGCGTGAGGTCGACGTGTCCAGCGACCTGGCCCGGGCGTGGGCGCCGCTGGGGGTGGGCCGATGAGGATCGACACCCGCCTCGGGCTGGCCCTGGCCGTCGCCCTGCCCCTCCAGCTCCTGCCGTGGACCCAGTTGACCCGCCACACCGCGGCCCTGCAGTGGGGGGCGTTCGGGATCCTCGTGGTGCTCGCCGTCGGGTGGGCGCTGCGGCGCCTGCACCTGCCGCCCCTGGGGGTGGTGCTGGCGCAGGTCGCCACGATCGGCGCCGTCGGCCTGGCCGGCGTGTGGGTCCTGCACGGCGAGCGGCAGGCACGCCGGCTGCTGGAGCTGCCCGAGCAGGGCATCGAGTTCTTCCGCGGCAGCTCGGCCCCCCTGTTCCCCAACCCGGGCGCGACCCTGCTCATCGTCGTCGGGGTGGCGGTCGTCGCGCTGGTCGCCGACTGGGTCGGCATCACGTGGCGGCGGCCGGCCTGGTCCGTCGCGACGCTGGTCGTGCTGCACCTGGTCGTGGCCCTCGGGCTCACCACCTTCACCCTCTTCAGCGAGTTCGTCCTGCTCGCCGTCGGCATCGGCCTGGTCCTGCTGGCCGCCAGCCCGTGGGGTGGGACCGACCGGCCGGCCACGCGGCTCGCGTCCTGGGGCATGGCCGCCGTGATGACGGCCGCGGCGATCGGGCTCACGTGGGTCTCCGCCCAGTGGGTGCCCGCCTTCGAGCCCCGCCAGACCAACGAGCCGCTCCAGATGAGCGACCCGTCGCTCGACCTGAAGCGCAACCTGGTCCAGGGGTCGGACGACGTCGTGATCCGCTACCGCACCGACAGCGAGGGCGGCACCTACCTGAAGCTGGCGTCCCTGCCCGCCCTGTCCGCCGGCGGCTTCGCGCTGTCGGACGTCCGGGTGGCGACCGGGCGCATCCCGGCGCCCCCGGGTTCACCGCCCGGCGAGCGGCGGACCACGACCGTCGAGGTCGGCGAGTTCCAGAGCGAGTGGCTCCCGGTCCCGTACGCCCCGGTCTCCTTCGAGGCCCCCGGTGACTGGGGCTTCGCCCTCGACACCCTCGACGTGATGGCGATGGCCGGCCCCGACCGCGGCGAGGCCACCGCGGGCATCAGCTACGAGGTGACCAGCCACGAGGTGCGCCCGGACGCCGAGGCCATCGCGCGGGCGGGCTCGGGCGGCGCCCCGCGGGCGGAGCTGACCTCGCACCTGCCGGCCGAGCTGCCCCCGCGCATCCGGGACCTGGCCCACGAGGTGACCGCCGCAGCCCCCACCGCCGGCGCCAAGGCGCAGGCGCTCGAGGCGTTCCTGCGCTCGGACCGGTTCACCTACTCCACCGCCCCCACCACCGGCACCGGCGACGGGCTGGCCACCATCGACGACTTCCTGTTCGAGTCGCAGACCGGCTACTGCGAGCAGTACGCGGGCGCCATGGCGATCATGGCCCGGGAGGTCGGCATCCCGACCCGCATGGCGGTCGGCTTCGTCCCCGGCACCCAGGAGGGGGACGCGTGGGCGGTCACCGCCCGCGACCTGCACACGTGGCCCGAGCTGTGGCTCGAGGGGCTGGGCTGGGTGGCGTTCGAACCGACCCCCTCGCGCGGCGAGTCCTCCGGCATGGGGACGCCGGCCTCCCCGCAGCCCGGGAGCACGGCCGAACCCACGGGTGGGGAGACGGCCGAGCCGACCCCGGAGCCCGCGACCGCGAGCCCGGAACCGAGCCCCGAGCCGGAGCCCACGGCGGTCCCGGTTCCGCCGGTGGCCGACGCCGCCCTGGGCCTGCTGCCCTGGCTTCTCGGCGGGCTGGTGCTGGCGCTGCTGGTGTCCACCGCGGTGCTCGCCCCCCGGCTGTTGCGCGCCCGGCGGCGGTCCCAGCGACTGGCGGGCACGGGCGATCCCCGCGCCGACACGCTGGCGGCGTGGGAGGAGGTCACCGAGGTCGTGGCCGACGTGCGCCTGCCGTGGCCCGACGGCTCCCCGCGGTTCGTGGCGGAGCGGCTGGTCGGTTCGCTCGGCGGCGGCGATGAGCGGGCGGCCGAGGCCCTGCGCTCCCTGGCGGCGGCGTCCGAGCGCGCCCTGTTCGACCGCAGCGAGAACTTCGACCTGCCGGGGGCCTGGGCCGACGAGGTGGCGGCCATCACCGCGGCCCTCACCGCGGGGGCCCGGGAACGCACGAACGCGCAGCCCCGAAGGGCTGCGCGCCGGTAGTGGTGGTTGCTCGGTCGGCCTAGAAGCCGTCGTCGCGCCGCCAGCGCTCGTCGAGGCGGTCCGTGACGGCGGAGTCGGGGTCGGGTGCCCGACCCTGGGACTCCGTCTCGACGACGCGCCACGAACTGATCGCGACGACGGTCGAGGCGAGCATGATGACGAAACCGATCACGCTGACGGCGATCGAAAGCTGCATGCCACCGATCAGGGCGGCCAGACCGATCACGAAGCCCAGGCCGGCGATGGCCGCCCGGCGGCGGTGCAGCGTGCGCGTGGTCGTGCCGCGCAGGGTGTTGGCCAGCTTCGGATCCTCGGCAGCGAGGGCAGCCTCGAGCTGTTCGAGCAGACGTTGCTCCTTGTCGGACAGTGCCATCGCGCCTCCCTTCCCCTCGTGGGTGGACCCGTTTGACGGGCGTGGGACAAGTGTAGGCGTCGCGCGCCTCAAACGGAACCGGACCGTCGCGCCAGGCTCGCCCTTGAGACGGCGTGGGGCCCGAACCGGGCGATCGCGGCGTCGGCGGCCCGCTCGGCCTCGCGCCACCCCCGGTCGGGTTCGTCGAGGGCCGGCTGGGTGGCGACGAGGTCGGCGTCGATGACGTGCTCGACCCGGATGCCCACCCGGCGCAGGCGGGGACGCTCGAGCCGGAACGCCCGCAGGAGCCGGCAGGCCGCGGCGTACACCTCACCGGTGGCGTCGGTCGGGTACGGCAGGGTGAGCGACTTCTGCACGGTGCGGAAGTCGGCGAACCTCAAGCTCAGGGTGACGGTACGACCCACGACGCGGGCCATCCGCATGCGCGAGGCCACCCGGGAGCTGGTGCGCAGCAACTCGGTGCGGACGAGGTCGAGGTCGTCGGTGTCCTTGCTGAACGTCTCCTGGCTGCCGACGCTGCGGTCGGTCGGCTCGCTGGAGACCACCCGCCGCCCGTCGATGCCCCACGCCAGCTCCCACAGCTCGCCCCCGGCCCGTGCCCCGAACGCCCGCTGCAGCGTCGACTTCGGCGTGTGGGCCACGTCGGCGATCGTGCGGAGGCCGAGCTTGTTGAGCTTCTCGGTGGTCGCCGGCCCCACGCCCCAGATCTTCTCGACCGGCTGCGGGTGCAGGAAGGCGATGACCTCCCCCGCCCCCACCTGGTGCAGGCCGTTGGGCTTGGCGGCGTTGGAGGCCATCTTCGCGATCAGCTTGGTGGGCCCGAGGCCCACCGAGCACGGGATGCCCTGCTCGTCAGCCACCAGCGCCCGGACGAGCTCCCCCACCTGCCGGGGCTCCCCCAGCAGGCGCCGGGTACCGGTGATGTCGAGGAAGCCCTCGTCGAGGCTGACCCGCTCGACGTGCGGGGTGATCGTGTTGAAGATCGCGAACACCCCGTCGGAGGCCGCCTCGTAGGCGTCGTAGTCGGGGCTGATCGCCACCGCGTCGGGGCACAACCGCCGGGCGCGCGTGGACGACATGCCGCCCTCGACGCCGTACGCCCGCGCCTCGTAGGACGCCGACAGCACCACCCCCCGCGTGGCACCCCCGACCCAGACCGGGCGACCCCGCAGCTCGGGCCGGTTGCGGAGCTCGACACCGACGTAGAAGGCATCCATGTCGACGTGCGCGATGACCGGCATGGCCCCTCCTCCTCAATCGAACATTCCGACGAAATCCATGGTAAGTCCCGCCCCTGACAAAACACAGGGCGGTCACCGCCCCGACGACCCCGGGCTGGAGTGCCACAGCTTGCGGCCGGGGTCGGCGAACTTCCGCGGCACCGACGTCGGCGACTCCCCCGCAGGCGCGACGTCGGTGTAGGGCGACTGCACGAACCCGCTGGGGTGGATGAGCACCCGCCGTTGCCCCATGCCGCCGGCCGCCCCGGCATGCTCGGTGTCGGCCCTCCGTCGCGCCCGCTCGCCCTGGCTGCCGCCACCCTCATCGTCGGCGTACGGCCGGTCCTGGGACCTCGCGTTCCAGTCGACCTGCGCCCTCGTCGACGCCGCCACGGCCGCCTCGCGCGCGGCCA
>DUOQ01000203.1 GCA_012838755.1 Propionibacterium sp.
CCGCATCAAAAACACACTCGCCCACCGGACGCAACGACAAACCCATGACGACTCAGGACTCCTTGATCCTCGAAACCAACTCGACAGCCTCACGCGTCAACCGCTCCACCGTGACGAAGTCACCAGCAGCAACAGCCTCACGCGGACACATCCACGACCCACCCACACCCACCACCGCGGGCACAGCCAGGTAATCAGCCAAGTTCCCCGGCCCCACCCCACCAGTCGGCACGAACGCCATGTCACCGAACGGGGCCGCCAACGCCTTGATCGCCGGCACCCCACCCGAGGTCTGCGCCGGGAAGAACTTCACCGTGCCCAAACCCAACTCGAAAGCCGCCTGCACCTCCGTGGCCGTCACCGCCCCCGGCAACACCGCCACCCCCAACTCCCCACACCGCTCCACCACCACCCTCGACAAACCCGGCGACACCACAAACCGTGCACCCGCCTCCACCGCACGATCCACCTGCTCCACCGACCGCACCGTCCCAGCCCCCACCAACAACTCCGGATACCGACTCATGGCCTCGATGGCGCCGACAGCCGCCGACGTCCGCAACGTCACCTCCGCCACCGGCAAACCACCAGCCACCAAAGCCTCCGCCAAACCAGCAGCCCGCCCCACATCATCAAGCACCACCACCGGCACCAACGTGTGCGCGACGACAGGGGCTAGGTTCTCGTTCACAGTGACCTCCGGGGGAAGCGCTTTCCCGCGACTCTAGCAGGGCCTGCCCACGCTGTCGAGGGCGTTCAGGGGCGCAAGAGCGTTGCCAGGCGGTCCGCGGTCAGGGTGCCGTCGGCCACCACGAGGCGGTAGCGCCGGCGCAGCGGGACCGGGACAACCTCGGACCAGGCGAGGGCCGTGCCGATGCCGTTCCACTCGCCCCCTTGGCGTACGAACCAGCGGTCGGACGCCTCGGCCTCGGTGTCGTGGTGCCCCATTCCGACCGTGACCGGGCGGCCGTCGATCGTGGCCGTCCAGCCCACCCACGGGGCGGTCCGTCCGAAGACCTCGTCGGCCGAGGTGAAACCGGGGCCGAAGACCCGGGCGTCGACGCAGTGGCGCAGGCGCAACTGCCAGCCGCCGTACCCGACGTCACGGCCGTTGGTGCCGGGCCCGCCCAGGGTCACGGCCTGCCCGGTGGGGGAGGCGAGGTGCAGGTCGGCGTCCAGCACCCAGGTGCGCTCGTCGTCACGCCACCAGTCGAGTCGCCGCGTCTCGACGAGCTCGACCGGCTCGATCGGGTGCTCGAGGGGGTCGACGATGGGGCCGCACCAGCGCAGTTCCTGCTCCAGGTGCTGCGGCGACCGGTCGATCCAGCGGGCGTGTCGGATGGCGCCTTGGTCGCCGAGCCAGGTGTAGCCGCGATCGCGCACGTAGGTGCGTCCGCCCCAGAAGTTGACCCCGTTGACGTCCTGCATCGTGAAGGAGAGGCCGCAGTGCCAGTCGTGGTCGGCCGGGTGGCTCTCGCTGATGCGGACGCCGGACAGCGTGCGGATCGGGTGCAGGTAGGGCCGTGGGCTCGACGTGGGGATGATGTCGGATCCGTCGCTGTACTCCGCGACCACGGCCCCGTCGAGGGCCAGTTCCGCCAGCGAGTGCCGGGGATACCATGTCTCCACCGCGGCCGCGTCGGCCCAGGGTGCGCCGGCGGCGGCGAAACCCCGCTGGGTGCGCAGCGCCTCGTCGAGCCAGTGCTCGATGCCGGCGACCACGGGGTGGGCGCCGTCGTCCTCGCCGACCCAGGTGACGTGGTGGGGTGTGATGCCCCGGGGCGCGGAGCGGTCCTGGGTCGCCTCGAGCACGCAGGTGAAGCCGACGGTCTCGTCCAGGGGAACCAGCAGCGGTTGGCCGGTGCTGAGGTGGTCCACGAGGTTCTCCAGCAGGTCCGTGCGTCCGAAGGCCTCGTGGGTGCTCGTGCCGTCGACGGTCAGGGTGAGCTCGTCGGTGGTGTAGGAGAACTCGGCGGTGCCGCGGGTGCCGACCAGGGACACGGTCGGGGGCACCTGCTCGGTGGCACACAGGGTGAGCGCGGCGCAGATCGGTGGACCGTCGGCGAGGTCGATGCGGACGAAGGACGTGTCGTCGGCCTCGATGTCGTGCGCGTGGTACATCTCGGTCGTCACGGTCACGAGGTCGTCGATGCCCGTGGTCCGCGCGATGGCCAGCGCGGTCGCGATGGCGTGGGCCAGCGGGTTGGTCGCAACTCCGTCGGCCACCCGTTCCCCCCGAACCGTGCGCTTGCCGGCCCAGGCCGCCCGGCCGTAGTAGGCACGGTCGCGCACCCAGGCTCCCCGGGCGTTGATCGCGGTGACCTCGCCGAGGGTCCCGTCCATGAGCAACTCCCGCATGCGGGCGACCCCGGCCGAACCAAGGCTCTGGAAGCCGACCTGGACCGCGCGCCCGGTCTCCTTGACCGTGCGCAGCAGGCGCCAGAACTCCGTCAGGGACGCGACCGGCGGCTTCTCGAGCATCACGTGGGCGCCGGCGCGCATGGCCGCGGTCGAGAGGGCCGCGTGGGTGCCGATCGGCGTGGCGATGCTGACGATGTCCACGTCGTGGCGGGGGAGGAGCTGGCCGAGGTCCTCGTACCACGGCACGTCCCGCCCATCCGGGGGACCTCCGGGGTCGGCCGTGGCGGCCAGTGTGATCCGGCCGAGGTCGACGAGGCGGTCGATGCGTTCCAGGTGGATGCGGCCGAAGCCACGGACTCCGACCTGTGCAACGGTGGTCATGGTCTCCTCCCACGGGTGGTCGGGCGCGGGCCCGTCTCGGGGAATGCGTTTACCCGGACCTTAGCACCGCTGTCACCCCGGGGGGAGGGGCCCCGCACCCGATTGTCGGCTGCGGCTGGCAGGATGGTCCCCGTGAGTGACCAGCCCCTTTTCGGACGTGTGGTGCTCGTCAGCGGCCCCGAGGCGCTGCTGGCCGAGCGGGCCGTCGAGCGCCTCGTCCGGCAGGCGTGCGCGGAACGCCCGAGCGCGTCGGTGACGAAGGTGGAGGCGGATGACCTCGACGCCGGCGGCCTGGCCGAGGTGACCGGCGGGTCGCTCTTCGCCGAGGAGTCGGTGGTCGTGGTGCAGCAGCTCTCCGACCTGGATCCGGCGCTGTTCGACGCCGTGCTGGCCTTCACGGCGCAACCCTCCGATGACCTGGCGCTCGTGCTGGTGCACCCGGGCGGGGTCAAGGGCAAGGCGCTGCTCGACAAGTTGAAGAAGGCCCGGGTCGAGGTCGTCGACTGCCCGACCATCAAGGCATGGGAGCTGCCGCAATTCGCCGCGGCCGAGGCGCGCCTGCTGGGCGGGCGCATCGACCGGTCCACGGCCGACCGGCTGGTGGAGGCCCTGGGCTCCGACGCGCGGGCGGTGGCCGGGGCGGTCCGCCAGCTGCTCGCCGACGCCGACGACCGCACGATCACCGAGGCCGCGGTGCGCCGGTACTTCGCCGGCCGGGCCGACGTGACGAGCTTCACCGTGGCCGACCGCGTGATGGCGGGCCGCCGCAACGAGGCGCTGGGCGCCCTGCGCTGGGCCCTCGAGACGGGGGTGGCCCCCGTGCTGGTCACCTCGGCGCTGGCGAACGCCCTGCGCGCGCAGGGCCGCTACACCGAGTTCGCCGGCCAGCGGATGCGGGACGGGGACCTCGCCCGCGAGCTGGGCGTCCCGCCGTTCAAGGTGAAGGAGATCGTGCAGCGCTCCCGCGAGTGGACGCCCCGCGGGCTGGCCTCGTCGCTCCAGTTGGTCGCCGAGGCGGACGCCGCGGTGAAGGGCCAGGCGGCCGACCCGGCGTTCGCCCTGGAGCGCATGGTGATGGGGGTCACGGGGCTGCGCGGACGGCGTCCGGATTCGGGGATGGGGCGCTGATGGCCGCCGATTTTGGGGCGACCCCACTCGCTGGTAAGCTGTTCAATCGCGCCCAGCGTGGGCGCAACCTCATTCACCAACCTGAACTGAAGGCTTAGCCCGTGGCGAACATCAAGTCCCAGAAGAAGCGGAACCTCACGAACGAGAAGGCGCGCCAGCGCAACAAGGCCGTGAAGTCCGCTCTCAAGACGCACATTCGCAAGTTCCGCGAGGCGGCTGCCGAGGGTGACGTGGAGAAGGCCCAGCAGGCTGCCAAGGTCGCGTGCCGTGCACTCGACAAGGCCGCCAGCAAGGGCGTCATCCACGCCAACCAGGCCGCGAACCGCAAGTCGGCCGTTGCCACGGCCGCTGCCGCTCTCTGACGAACTCCTGCGACGTCGCCCCGCACCGCTGTCGGTGCCGGGGCGACGTCGTGCCGTACCCACATCGCTACGGTGGGGGACGTACTGACACAGAGAGGGACGCCGCGTGAGCACGCCGCAGCCGGGCAGCACCACACCGGAGATCATCCGGAACTTCTGCATCATCGCCCACATCGACCACGGCAAGTCGACGCTGGCCGACCGCATGCTGCAGCTGACCGGCGTCGTCGACGACCGCTCCATGCGCGCGCAGTACCTCGACCGGATGGACATCGAGCGCGAGCGCGGCATCACCATCAAGAGCCAGGCCGTGCGCATCCCGTGGCAGGTCGACGGCTGTGACTTCGTCCTCAACATGATCGACACCCCCGGCCACGTGGACTTCACCTACGAGGTCTCGCGTTCGCTGGCCGCGTGCGAGGGGGCGATCCTGCTCGTCGACGCCGCACAGGGCATCGAGGCCCAGACGCTGGCGAACCTCTACCTCGCCATGGGCGCCGACCTGCACATCATCCCGGTGCTCAACAAGATCGACCTGCCCGGCGCCCAGCCCGAGAAGTACGCCGAGGAGCTCGCCAACCTGGTCGGGTGCGACCCCGACGAGGTCTTCCGGGTGTCCGGCAAGACGGGCGAGGGCGTCCGCGAGTTGCTGGACGCGATCGTCGCACAGGTCCCCGCGCCGGTCGGTGACGCCACGGCCCCCGCCCGCGCCATGATCTTCGACTCGGTCTACGACACCTACCGCGGTGTCGTCACCTATGTGCGTGTCATCGACGGCGAGCTGAACCACCGCGAGCGCATCCTGATGATGTCGACCAAGGCCAGCCACGAGGTGCTCGAGGTCGGCGTCATCTCGCCCGAGCCGTCCCCGGCCAAGGCCTTGGGCGTCGGCGAGGTGGGCTACCTCATCACCGGCGTGAAGGACGTCCGGCAGAGCCGGGTCGGTGACACCATCACGCTCACCACCAAGTCGGCCACCCAGGCGCTGCCCGGCTACAAGCACCCCAACCCCATGGTCTACGCCGGCCTGTACCCGATCGACGGGGCCGACTTCCCCGAGCTCCGCGAGGCCCTCGAGAAGCTGCAGCTCAACGACGCGGCGCTCACCTACGAGCCCGAGACGTCGGGGGCGCTGGGCTTCGGCTTCCGCATCGGCTTCCTGGGGCTGCTGCACATGGAGATCGTGCGCGAGCGGCTCGAGCGCGAGTTCAACCTCGACCTCATCTCGACCGCCCCCAACGTGGTCTACCGCGTGGTCATGGAGGACGGCAGCGAGCACCAGGTCACCAACCCGAGCGAGTACCCCGAGGGCAAGATCGCCGAGGTGTGGGAGCCCATCGTCAAGGCGACCGTCCTGGCCCCGTCGGAGTACATCGGCACGATCCTCGAGCTGTGCCAGCAGCGGCGCGGCACCCAGACCGGCATGGACTACCTCAGCGCCGACCGCGTCGAGATCCGCTACACGCTGCCCCTGGCCGAGATCGTCTTCGACTTCTTCGACGCCCTGAAGTCGCGCACCAAGGGGTACGCGAGCCTCGACTACGACGAGGCCGGCGAGCAGGCGGCCGACCTGGTCAAGGTGGACGTCCTGCTGCACGGCGAGCCGGTCGACGCGTTCAGCTCGATCGTCCACAAGGACGCCGCCTACTCCTACGGCCTGGCCATGGCGAAGAAGCTCAAGGAGCTCATCCCGCGCCAGCAGTTCGAGGTGCCCATCCAGGCCGCGATCGGTGCCCGGGTCATCGCCCGCGAGACCGTGCGCGCCATGCGCAAGGACGTCCTGGCCAAGTGCTACGGCGGTGACATCAGCCGCAAGCGGAAGCTGCTGGAGAAGCAGAAGGAGGGCAAGAAGCGCATGAAGATGGTCGGGCGCGTCGAGGTCCCCCAGGAGGCGTTCGTCGCCGCGCTGTCCACCGGCGAGAGCCGCGAGACGAAGTAGTCCGACGCGCCGGTACGGATCAACCCTCGCAGGGGAGACCAGGGACGCGTTGACCCGTCACCCTACGGCGGGACGCCGGGTCTGGCGTGTCTGACGATGTCCCGGACGATCGCCACGAGCTCGTCCGGCGGCCCTCCGGGAGTGGTAGCCACACGGCGTCCGGGTCGGCGAGGCCGGCTGCGCGTGCCCGGACGAGCAGCGGCGGTGGGCTCAGGGGCGCCGCGGCAACCACCACGCGGCCAGCACGCCACCGACGGCACCGCCGAGGTGGCCCTGCCAGCTGACGCCCGGCAGCGTCGGGAAGACGCCCCACAGCATGCCGCCGAAGAAGCCGAACACGGCGGCGCTGATCAGGATCTGCTTCCAGTTGCGGTTGAACAGTCCCCTCACCAGCAGGAACGCCAACCAACCGAAGATCAACCCGGACGCCCCGGCCGTCACCGTGTGCGGCGCCGACAGCAGCCACGCGAACAGGCCGGAGACCACGATCGAGACGGCCGTCGCGACCCAGAACGCACGGCGTCCGGACATGCGGGTGAGCACGCCCAGCACGAGGAAGGGCACCGAGTTGGCCATCAGGTGCTCGAAGCCGAAGTGCAGGAACGGGGCCGTCAGCACCTGCGGCAACTCCGCGATGACGCGCGGGCTGACGCCGAAGCCGTCGAGGGCACCGAGCAGGACCAGGTCGACCACCTCGAGCACCCACAGCAGCACCAGCCAGCCGCCGATGAACACCACCGACGAGCCGAGGGTGGGGCGGGCGGGGGCGGACGACTGCGGGGCCGGCACGGGCACGCGGCCGTACCCGGGCGGAGGTGGGGTCCATCCGTACTGCTGCGACATGCCCCCAGTGTGCCCAGCCCACCCAAGCAGCCCCCGCCCGGGTCCCTAGGATGGCGGGCATGGACAACGTGCTGGTCGTGAACTACACCTACATCGCCGACCCCGACGCCATCGCCGAGCACCGGCCGGCGCACCGGGAGTTCCTCAAGGGCCTCGCCGACGAGGGCTCCCTGGTCCTGTCGGGCCCGCTCGCCCCGGGCGTGGGGCAGCCGGACGCCGGGATGCTCGTCTTCCGCTCCGACAGCCCCGAGGACGTGCTCGCGAAGCTGGCCGACGACCCCTTCCAGACGAAGGGCATCGTCGCCAACGTCGAGGTGCGCGGCTGGGCGCCCGTGCTCGGCGCCTGGCTCGACAAGGTGGCCGACGCGTGAGCGACCTCCGCGCCGAGATCGGCATCATCGGGGGGTCGGGGTTCTACTCCTTCTTCGACGACGCCACCCGTGTCGAGGTCCGGACCCCCTTCGGTCCTCCCTCGGGTCCGCTGACGATCGGCGAGGTCGCCGGACGCCGGGTCGCCTTCCTGCCCCGGCACGGGGAGCGCCACCAGTACGCCCCCCACACGGTGAACTACCGCGCCAACCTCTGGGCGCTCAAGGCCGTGGGCGTCAGCCAGGTGATGGCGCCGTGCGCGGTGGGTTCGCTGCAACACCACCTGACCCCGGGCACGTTCGTCGTCCCCGACCAGGTGGTCGACCGCACCCACCGCGACGGCCACACCGTCTGGGAGGCCGAGGGCCCCGTCGTCCACGTCCCCTTCGCCGACCCCTACTGCGCCCGCGGCCGCGCGGCCGTCCTCGGGCAGGCCGACGACGCCACCGAGCTGGTCGACGGCGGCACCCTGGTCGTCATCAACGGCCCGCGCTTCTCCAGCCGCGCGGAGTCGCAGTGGCACTCCGCGGCCGGCTGGGCGGTGGTCGGGATGACCGGCATGCCCGAGGCGTCCGTGGCCCGCGAGCTCGCGCTGTGCTTCACCTCGGTGGCCTGCGTCACCGACATGGACGCCGGTCTGGACGGCGACGAGGGCGTCACCCACGCCGAGGTCCTGGAGGTGTTCGCCGGCAACATCGAGCGGCTGAAGGCCCTCCTGCTGCGCACGGTGGGCGCCATGCCGACCGGTGACTGCTCGTGCCACCACGTGCTCGACGGGTTGCCGTTGCCGTTCGACCCGCCCGAGCCGGGCGAGGGCGTCCGGGAGCTGTGAACGCGCGCAGGCTGTCGGCCTACGTCCACGTGCCGTTCTGCGCGACGCGCTGCGGCTACTGCGACTTCAACACGTACACCGCCGCCGAGCTCGGCTCGGCGCCGGGGGCGTCCCGCGAGGAGTACCTCGACGCCGTGGCGGCCGAGGTCGCCCTCGCGCGCGCCGAGCTGGGGGAGCGTCCCCTGCGGACCGTCTTCTTCGGCGGCGGCACGCCGACCCTGCTCGAACCGCACGAGCTGGGGCGGCTCCTGGGCCACCTGCGCGACGCCTTCGGCCTCGCTCCCGACGCCGAGGTGACCACCGAGGCCAACCCCGACTCGGTCACGCCGGCGTCGCTGGCCGTGCTCGCGGAGGCGGGCTTCAACCGGATCTCGTTCGGCATGCAGTCCAGCGCGCCGCACGTGCTGCGCATGCTCGAGCGCACGCACACCCCCGGCCGAGCGCTGGACGCCGTGCGCTGGGCCCGCGCGGCCGGGTTCTCCTCGGTCAGCCTCGACCTCATCTACGGGACGCCGACCGAGACCCTCGACGACTGGCGCGCCTCGCTGGAGGCGGCACTCAGCGCCGAGCCCGACCACCTGTCCGCCTACTCGCTCATCGTCGAGGACGGCACCCGTTTCGCAGCCCGCGTGCGCCGCGGCGAGGTGCCGCTGCCCGACGAGGACGACCTGGCCGACAAGTACGAACTGGCCGACACCCTGCTGCGGCAGGCCGGGCTGGAGTGGTACGAGGTGTCGAACTGGGCGCGTCCGGGCCACGCGTGCCGCCACAACCTCGCCTACTGGGTCGGCGACGACTGGTGGGGCTTCGGGCCGGGCGCGCACTCCCACGTCGACGGCGTCCGGTTCTTCAATGCCAAGCACCCGCGCACCTACTCGGCGGCGGTGGCGGCCGGCTCGCCCGCCGCCGGGCGCGAGCAGCTCACCGCCGAGGAACGGCGCGAGGAGCGCGTCCTGCTCGAGCTGCGGCTGCGGCAGGGGATGCCCCTCGACGTGCTGACCGACACCGAGCGGGCCCGCGTCCCCGCCCTGGTCGCCCGTGGCTGGGTGCACGAGGTCGACGGACGCCTCGCGGTCACCGACGCCGGCCGGCTGCTCGCCGACGCCGCCGTCCGGGAACTGCTGGACTGACAGGACGTAGGGTGGCGGGCGTGAACCGCTACTCCCACGACGTCCTGGCCAAGGGCTGGCAGCAGGCCAACCGGCCGACCGCCGTCAAGACCCCGGTCGCGCGCGACATGGTGCTCGAGGAGCCCACGTCGGGGTTCGTCGGAGCGGTCGTCGGGTGGGAGAACGGCGTCGTGGTCCTGGAGGACCGCAAGGGCAAGCGGCGCAGCTTCCCGTTCGGGCCGAACTTCTGGCTCGAGGGCAAGCCGATCGACCTCACCGCGCCCGCGCGGTCGGCGCCCAGCGCGCGCGACAAGGCCCAGCACCACAACCGCACGCACACGGCGTCCGGCTCGCGGGTCGGGCCCGCCGAGAAGGCGAAGGTCGCCCTGCCCAGCCGGATCTACGTCGAGGGCCGCCACGACGCCGAACTCGTCGAGAAGGTCTGGGGCGCCGACCTGCGCCACGTCGGCGTCGTCGTTGAGTACCTGGGCGGCATCGACGACCTGCCCGCGATCGTGGCCGAGTTCGCGCCGGTCCGCGGCCGCCGGCTCGGCGTGCTGGTCGACCACCTGGTGCCCGGCTCCAAGGAGTCGCGCATCGTGCAGCAGGTGACCGGCGAGCACGTCTTCGTGACCGGGCACGAGTACATCGACATCTGGGCTGCGGTGAAGCCGGCCCGGGTCGGGCTCGAGGCCTGGCCCGACATCCCGCGCGGGACCGAATGGAAGAAGGGCACGCTGGCGGCCCTCGGCTGGCCGCACGCCGACCAGGCCGACGTGGCGGCGGGCTGGAAGCGCATCCTCGGCCGGGTCACCGGCTGGAAGGACCTCGACCCCCGCCTGCTCACCGAGGTCGAGAAGCTGATCGACTTCGTCACCGAGGACCACCTCGACAGGGAGTCGTGATGCACACCGACGCGGTGGCCGACCTCATCAGGGACGTCTGCGACCGGGTGATCCTCCCGCGCTTCCGCTCCCTGGAGCGGCACGAGGTCGAGCAGAAGCGCCCCGGCGACGTCGTCACCATCGCCGACCGCGAGGCCGAGGTCGAGCTGACCGCCGCCTTCCGGGCGGCCACGCCCGCCGCGCTCGTCGTGGGGGAGGAGGCGTCCTTCGCCGACCCGACCGGACTGCAGCGCCTCTCCGACGCCGACCACGCCTGGGTGATCGACCCCGTCGACGGCACGCGCAATTTCGCCGGCGGCCGGCCCGACTTCGGGGTGATGGTCGCCGAGGTGCGTCGCGGGGAGACGACCCGCGGCTGGATCTGGCAGCCGCTGCACGACGCCCTCTACGTCGTCGAGCGCGGCGCCGGCGTGACCTGCAACGGGACGTCCTTGGCCCGGCTCGACCCTGGCCCGGCCCCGTGGCGGGTGGCCGTGTGGCCCCGGCTGCGGCACGCCGACGTGCCCGGGCTGGCGCTGCGCCCCACGCGGGGGTCGTGCGCGATCGACTACCCGTCGGTCGCGCGCGGGGAGCTCCAGGGGCTGGCGTACCGGTCCATCCACCCGTGGGACCACCTGGCCGGCACGCTGATGGTCGCCGAGCTGGGCGGTGCGGCGTCCGTCGACGGGCGTGCCTACCGTGCGGGTGTGACCGGTCGGCTGCTCACGGTCGGGGCCTCGGACGCCCTGGGCCGGCTCCTCGCGACGCGGCTGCCGGAGGCCGTCGGCTGACCGCTCAGCGGTTGAGCAGGGGGAGCGTGCGGGCCTTCGTGCGCGGGCGTCCGGACTCGGTGAGCCGACGCAGGCACTGCGCGAGGTAGGCCTCGGTCGCCTCCTGCGGCCAGGGCCAGCCCTCCTCGGCCCACGCCCCGGACGCCTCGCGCCCGGCGTCGTACAGCTCGACCGCCTTGTCGTGGTGCCAGTGCAGCTCGGCACGCTGGACGAAGGCGTCCTCGCGCTCCATGACCGGGCCGTGGCCGGGCACGACGACGTAGCCCTTCTGCAGGGCCCCGAGCGTGCCGTCGAGGGACCTGGGCCAGTCGGCGGGCCAGGCGTCCTCGCCCGCCTGCGGGGGCTGCGCGGACTCGAGGAGGTCGCCGAAGAAGGCGACCTTGCGTGCCGCGACGACGACCGTGACATCGTGGTCGGTGTGGCCGCGACCGTAGTGGATCAACTCGGCGTGGCAGTCGCCCAGGTCGACGGCGGCGGCGAGGCCGAAGGAGCGGGTGACCTCGGCGCCGAGGTCGCGGTGCGCCAAGGTGGTCAGGTCGGCGAACGCGGGCAGCCCGCCCACGTGGTCGTAGTGCCCGTGCGTCACCAGCACGTGGGTCAGCTGGACGTCGCCGGCGATCGCCTGCGCGGCCCCGCGGATGGCCGCGCCTTGCTCGGGGGACGACCCGGTGTCGACGAGCAGCGCGCCGGTCGTCCCGACGACGAGGCCGATGTTGACCGCCTCGGGCTCGGCGACGGCCACGTACACGCGGTCGGCGATCGGCTCGAAGGCACCCAGTGAGAACTGCACCGGGCCACCCTACCCCTGCGGGTCCGTCGGGGCCGGGGCGGTGGGATCCTGGGCCGGCGCGGGCCGCACCACCGTGATGCTTCCCGAGTCGAGGTCGACCGGTTCGTGACCGGGCTCGCCCTGGTCGGTCCGCTGGACGAGGACCTTCTCCAGTTCCTTCTGCCGGCGCCAGTGGGCCATGCCGGGGTCGAAGATCTCGATGAAGGTCATGGGGCCATGGTGGCACGCGGTCCGCGGGGCTGGCAGGTAAGCTGGCACTCAGCCCCGTTGAGTGCCAGACGTTTGCAGGGGAGGTGACTGCATGCTCGACGACCGGAAGCTGGCCATCCTGCGCGCCATCGTCACCGACTACGTGTCCAGCCAGGAGCCCGTCGGCTCGAAGGCGCTGGTGGAGCGGCACAACCTCGACGTGTCCCCGGCCACCGTGCGCAACGACATGGCCGTGCTCGAGGAGGAGGGGTACATCACCCAACCCCACACCTCGGCCGGGCGCATCCCCACCGACAAGGGCTACCGCCTGTTCGTCGACCGCCTCTCGAACGTGAAGCCGCTCACGGGGGCCGAGAAGCGGGCGATCACCCAGTTCATGGCCGGGGCCCTCGACGTCGACGACGTCGTGCGGCGCACCGTGCAGCTGCTGGCGCAGATCACCCGCCAGGTCGCGATCGTGCAGTACCCCGTGCTGTCGAGCATGGTGATCCGCCACGTCGAGGTGCTGCGCCTGGGTGCCGACCGCGGCCTGGTCATGTGCGTGAGCGCGACCGGCGCGGTCGAGCAGCGGCTCGTCGCCCTGCCGCCCGACCAGGGCGGCCACGAGGACCTGGCCCTGGTGCGTGGCCGCCTGTCCGAGCTGCTCGTCGGCGCCACGCCGCGGGAGGCCGTCGACCGGCTGACCACGTTCACCGACCAGCTGCCGCCCTCGGCGTCCGCCCTCGCGGCGACGATCGTGGCCGCGCTGCTGGACATCGTCACCGACGACCCGGGCGCCCGCGTGGCGGTCGCCGGGGTACCGAACCTGACCCGGTTCGGCGACCAGTTCGAGACCACCGTCAAGCCGGTGCTCGAGGCGCTCGAGGAGCAGGTCGTGTTGCTGCGGCTGCTCGGCGAAGCGACCTCGCCGGCCGACGTGACGGTGCGCATCGGCCACGAGAACCCCTACGAACCCCTGCACGCGACCTCGGTGGTGGCCTCCGGCTACGGCACCGACGAGCGCGCCTGGGCCACGTTGGGCATCGTGGGCCCCACCCGCATGGACTACCCTTCGGCCATCGCATCCGTGCGCGCTGTCGCACGGTATGTTGGCCGGTTCCTCGCCGAAGGCTGATCCCGCACACCAGAAGGAACGAGTTGAGCGACTACTACGAGGTCCTGGGTGTGCCCCGGGACGCCAGCGCCGAGCAGGTCAAGAAGGCGTACCGCAAGCTGGCCATGAAGTACCACCCCGACGTGGCCGACGACCCCGCCTCCGCCGAGAGGTTCAAGGAGATCGGCGAGGCCTACGCGGTGCTCTCCGACGACAAGAAGCGCCAGATGTACGACCTGGGCGGCGACCCGATGCGCGGCGGCGCCGGCGGGTTCGGCCCGGGCGGCTTCGGCGGGTTCGGCCCCGGCGGGGCGCAGGGCTTCGACGTCGGCGGCCTGTTCGACGCCATGTTCGGCGCCCAGGGCTCGCGTGGCCCCCGCAGCCGCGTCCGCAAGGGGCAGGACGCCCTCGTGCGGCTCAACCTGACGCTGGCCGAGGCGGCCTTCGGGACGACCAAGCCCATCCGGGTCGACACGGCCGTCATCTGCCCCACGTGCACGGGCAGGGGCGCGGCGGACGGCTCCGAGCCGGTCACCTGCACCACCTGCCACGGGGCCGGCGACGTGCAGACGGTGCAGCGCTCGTTCCTGGGCGACATCCGCACGGTGCAGCCGTGCCCCGTCTGCCGCGGTTACGGCACGACGATCCCGCACCCGTGCGGCGAGTGCTCGGGCGAGGGACGGGTGCGGTCCACGCGCACGATCAACGTGAAGATCCCGGCCGGTGTGAGCACCGGCAACCGCGTCCACCTCGACAGTCAGGGCGAGGTCGGCCCCGGCGGCGGACCCGCCGGCGACCTGTACGTCGAGCTGTCCGTGAGCGTCCACGACGTGTACAAGCGCGAAGGCGACAACCTCGAGATGGTGGCCAAGCTGCCCATGACGGCGGCAGCCCTCGGCACCGAGGTGTGGATCGACACACTCGAGGCCGACGTCGAGGGCACCGCCCCCGAGGACGCCCGCGTGAAGCTCGAGATCCCGCCGGGCACCCAGTCGGGCACCCGGCTGGTCATCCCGGCTCGCGGCGTGCCGCGGCTGCGTGGCGCCGGACGCGGTGACCTCGGCGTTACGCTGTTGGTGCAGACACCGCAGTCGCTGGACGACTCGCAGCGCGAACTCCTCCGCAAGCTGGCCGAGGCGCGGGGCGAGACCCGTCCGGAGGCGACGGTGTCGCGCGGTGCCTCGAACAAGGGGTTCTTCGGTCGCCTGAAGGACGCCTTCGCCGACTGACGCCGCCGTCCGCACCACCGAGCAAGCCGAGGAGCCATGACCGAAGCCCTGTTCCTGGCCGACCTGCACTCCCCGCAGGTCGGCGACTCCGTGACCCTCGATGGAGAAGAGGGTCGGCACGCCGCCGCCGTCCGGCGCATCCGGGTGGGGGAGTCCATCATGGTCGCCGACGGGGCGGGCACCGGCGTCCGGGGCACGGTGACCGACGGGGACCGGACCTCGGTCACGCTCGAGGTGGCCGAGGTGCTGACCAGCCCCGAGGCGCCCATCCGGTACCACGCCGTCCAGGCGCTGGCGAAGGGTGACCGGGCGGAACTGGCCGTCGAGATGCTCACCGAGCTGGGCATCGACCGGATCATCCCGTGGCAGTCGAGCCGGTCGGTGGTGAAGTGGACCCACGACCGCGAGGAGCGCCAGCTGGGCCGCTGGCGCACGACCGCGCGCGAGGCCACGAAGCAGAGCCGCCGCCTGCGCGTCCCGATCGTGACGTCGGCGATGCGCACCAGCGAGCTGGTCGAGCTGATCCCCACCATGGCGGTGACGTTCATCCTGCACGAGACCGCCGAGAAGACCCTGAGGCGGTTCGACCTGCCCGAGGAGGGCGACGTCCTGATCATCATCGGGCCCGAGGGCGGGCTCACCGAGGACGAGGTCGCCACCTTCGAGGCCGCGGGCGCCCAGCAGTTGCTGGTCAGCGACGGGGTGCTGCGCACCTCCACCGCCGGCACGGTGGCGCTGGCCCAGCTGCAGGCCTTCCAGAAGCGGGTCAGCAAGCCCAAGTGAGCGTGGGGGAGCACTCCCCAGTCGCCGTGGCGGGTCGAGCACCGACGGTGGGCGCAGCTATGCTCGACCGAGCGCCGCACCCCCTGACGGCGCGGGGAGGACACCACGGGATGCTGACCGTCACCACCGGGCACCGCAGTGACGTCGGCCGGGTACGCCACCACAACGAGGACAGTGTGCTCGTCGGCGAGCGCATCTGGGCCGTGGCCGACGGCATGGGCGGCCACGCCGCCGGCGACGTCGCCAGCGCCCTGGTCATCGAGGGCCTGCGCCCGCTCGACGGACGCCCCGACCTCCGGCCCGCCGACCTCGTCGCCGCGCTCCACGCGGTCAACGACCGGATCCTCACCCACGGCCACGACAACCCCGCCGTGCGCGGGCTGGGCAGCACGGTCACCGGCCTGGCCGTCGTCAACGTCGGCGGCGCCGACCACTGGGCGGTGTTCAACGTGGGCGACAGCCGCGTCTACCGCGAGGCCGACGGCGTCCTCAACCGCGCGACGGTCGACCACAGCGAGGCCGAGGAACTCATCCTCGAAGGCGTGATCACCCCCGAGCAGGCCCGCACCCACCGCGCCCGCAACATCGTGACCCGCAGCCTGGGCCAGCCCGACACGCCGCAGGTGGACCTGTGGCTCCTCCCGCAGCTCCCCGGGGAACGGTTCCTCGTGTGCTCCGACGGCCTGAACGGCGAGCTTGAGGACGGCGCCATCCACGAGATCCTCACCGCCTCCGCCGACCCCGCGGCCGCCGCGTCCTCGCTCGTCGAGGCCGCGATCCGCGGCGGGGGCCGTGACAACATCACCGCGATCGTCGTCAACGTGGACGGTGACGACGACGAGCCCGGGCAGACCAACCCGCGGCCCAGGGAGGTCCCCGCATGAGTTCCTGGCCCTTCTCGTACGCCCCCGGTGGGCTGGTCGGCTTCGCCACCGCGAACCTCGTCGCCCTCGTCGACCTGCCCACCGACGACGACCTCGTCGCACGCATCGCCGCGCTGGTCGCCGGCGAGGCACCCACGCTGGACGCCGTGCTCGACGTGCTCGTGAGCCGCGGCCTGCGCGCCGTGGCGTCCTTCGGGCTGGCCGAGCTCACCGGCGACGGCGCCCGCGTCCTCGTGCGCGGGGCGTGCCGGGCCGAGGGTCCCGACCACAGCGCCGCCTCCGGGCCCGGCGGGTTGTGGGCCGAGTCCACGTGGCCGGGGGTCACCGACGTGCGGCTCGTCACCGACGCCGCCGACGAGCGCACCCTGCCCCTCGGCGGCGGGATCGTGTTCGCCTCCGCGCTCGGCTTCGGCCCCGGTGCCCTGCCCGTGCTGGTCGAGGAGCCCCAGCCGGAACCCGAACGGGATCTTGAGCCGACCCCCGAACCCGTACCCGCCGTCGTGGCGGAGCCCGACCCCGAGTTGGCCCCCGAGCCCGAGCCGGCCGCCGAACCCGAGGCGGCACCCGAGCCGGAGGACACCCCGGAGCCCGCCCCGGACCCGGAGCCCGAGCCCGCCGTGGCCCAGAACGCCGGGGCGACCATGGCGTCCCCGCTGACCGGACCGGCGCCGGAGGGGATCATCGCCTCGGTGCCCTGGAGCCTCGACGACCTCGACCAGCCCGACGATGGACCCGCCGAGCCCCACCACGGCCCCAGTCCGGCCGAGCCCGAGGCCGACCCCGGGAACACCACCGACGTGGCCGCCTTGCGTGCGCAGGCCGGCGCGTCCGACACCCTCGTGGTGGCCGTGCTGTGCCCCGACGGCCACGCCAACCCGGTCCACGCCACGACGTGCCGCCTGTGCGGTGGCCAGCTCTCGGCCCAGCAGCCCGTCGAGGTGCCGCGCCCCAGCTTGGGCGTCCTGCGCCTGGCCAACGGCGACGTCGTCGCCCTCGAGCGCGGGGCGGTGCTGGGCCGCAACCCCCGCCTGCCGCAGGGCTGGACGGGCGAGCAGCCCAACCTGGTCCGCATCGACGACCCCGAGCGGGACGTGTCGAGCCAGCACCTCGAGGTGCGCCTGGACGCGTGGCACGTGCTCGTGCGCGACCTCGGCTCCACCAACGGCACCGAGGTGGCCCTGCCGGGCAGCGAGCCGGTGCTGCTGCGGGCCCACGAGCAGCTCTCGATCGAGCCCGGCACGCGCATCATGCTCGCCGGCGTGTTCGCCATCACCTACGAGGCGGGTGCGTGACCCAGACCCCGGTTGCCCCCCAGATCCCCGGACTGGCGCACGTGCGCCGGCTCGGCTCCGGGGGCTACGCGGACGTCTTCCTCTACGAGCAGCTCATGCCGTCACGGCGGGTGGCGGTCAAGGTGATGAAGGCGGCCGCGCAGAGCGCCGCCGACCGTGACCGCTTCGCCGCCGAGGCCAACGCCATGGCACTGCTCGAGCACCCGCACATCGTGCCCGTGTACGAGGCCGGGGTCACCGGCGACGACCGGCCCTACCTGGTGATGATGTACTACCCGCAGGCCTCGCTGGCCGAGCGGGCGAAGCGGGAGCGATTCGCGGTGCCCGAGGTGCTGCGGATCGGCATCCAGATCGCCTCGGCGGTCGAGACCGCGCACCGCGCCGGGCTGCTGCACCGCGACATCAAGCCCGCGAACATCCTGACCAGCCAGTACGGCACCCCCGGCCTGACCGACTTCGGCATCGCCTCCCACATGAGCGACGCCACCGACGACGACGCCGGCGTCTCCGTCCCGTGGTCCCCGGTGGAGACGCTGTACGCCACGGGCCCGGCCACGGTCCGCTCCGACGTGTACTCGCTCGCGGCGACCCTGTGGCACCTGCTCGTGGGCCGCTCGCCGTTCGAGGTCGTCGACGGCGACAACTCCACCTACGCCCTCATGCGGCGCATCCGCGACGTGCCCGCCCGTTCCACCGGGCGCACCGACGTGCCGGCGTCCCTGGACCGGTTGCTGCGCGCCGCCCTGGCCCGCGAGCCCCACGTGCGGCCGGCGTCCATGCTGGCGCTCGCGCGCTCGCTGCAGGCGGTCGAGCAGGAACTCCGCCTCACCCGCACCGAGATCGTGCTGGCCGCCGAGGACACCACCATGCGCGTGGCCGACGCCCTGCCCGCGCCCGACGAGACCCGCCTCAAGCCGCAG
>DUOQ01000204.1 GCA_012838755.1 Propionibacterium sp.
CGGCCGCGCCCGAGACGAGGAGGTGGTTGGCCTCGGTGCCGCCGCCGGTGAACACCACCTCGCCGGGGTGGGCACCGACGGCGTCGGCGAGCTGCTCGCGCGCATCCTCGAGCAAGGCCCGCGCGCGGCGCCCGGAGCCGTGCAGGGAGCTGGCGTTGCCGGTGGCCTCGAACGCGGCGAGCATGGCCGACCGGGCCTCCGGCCGCAGGGGCGTGGAGGCCGCGTGGTCGAGGTAGTGCCGGCTCACCCGAGCTCCTTCCGTGTCCGCGCAGTCTACGGTGGCGACAAGTGGAACACTTTCCTGCAATACGGCACAATGAACCGTCCGTTCCGCTCCCCCTCAGGAGCGGTGTGTCCGGAATCCCCGATCGAAAGTGTCCCCGTGCGCCTCTCGTTGCCCCGACCGGTGGATTCCTCGATCCTCGGGGCCCACGTGGTCGAGGGCGGCACCCGCTTCGCCCTCTGGGCCCCCCGCGCCACGCGCGTCGAGCTCGCGCTGGTCGACACCGATCGCAGGCAGACCAACCACGACCTCGTCCGCCACACCGACGGCGTGTGGCAGGGCTTCGTGCCCGGGGTCGGTGCCGGGCAGCGCTATGGCTACCGCGTCCACGGCCCGTGGAGCCCTGAGACCGGGCAGCGCTTCAACGCCAGCAAGCTCCTCGTCGACCCGTACGCGCGGGCGATCACCGGTGGCGTCGACTACTCCGGCCCCATCAGCGACCACACGCCCGAGTCGAACTACCTGCCCGACCCGCGCGACTCGTTCGCCTCGGTGCCGCTGAGCGTGGTCGTGGCCGACAGCCCGCCGCCGCGCCCGCTGGCCAAGCCGCTGGGCGAGGACCAGATGGTCGTCTACGAGACCCACCTGAAGGGGTACACCCAGCTGCACCCGGCGGTGCCCGAGCACCTGCGCGGCACCTACGCGGGCATGGCGTACCCGGCCGTGGTCGACCACATCCGCAAGCTGGGCGTGAACGCCGTCGAGTTCCTGCCGGTGCACCACTTCGTCTCCGAGCCATTCGCGATCGGCAAGGGCCTGGTCAACTACTGGGGCTACAACACCCTGGGCTTCTTCGCCCCGCACGCGCCGTACTCGAGCTCCGGGACGCTGGGCCAGCAGGTCGCCGAGTTCAAGGACATGGTCTCGGCCCTGCACGACGCCGGCATCGCGGTGATCCTCGACGTGGTCTACAACCACACCGCGGAGGGCGGCCACGAAGGCCCGACGCTGAGCTACCGCGGCATCGACCACGCCGGCTACTACCGGCTGACCTCCGACCTGCGCAACGACTACGACGTGACCGGCACCGGCAACGCGGTGGACACCTCGATGGAGGGCGTCCTCGACCTCATCCTGGACTCGCTGCGCTACTGGGTACGCGACATGGGCGTCGACGGGTTCCGGTTCGACCTGTGCACCACCCTGATCCGAGACCAGCTGCACCACGTGCAGCAGTCGCACGAGTTCAAGAAGGCCGTCGCCGCCGACCCCGTCCTGCGCGACGCCGTCATGATCACCGAGCCGTGGGACCTCGGGCCGTACGGCTACCAGGTCGGCCGCTGGGGCCAGGGCTGGAGCGAGTGGAACGATCGCTACCGGGGCTTCGTCCGCGACTTCTGGCGCGGGGCCGTCCACGGCGTGGAGGAGCTCGCGACCCGCCTGGCGGGCTCGGCCGACATCTTCGACCACGACGGACGCCCCGCCACCGCCTCGATCAACTTCGTCACCGCCCACGACGGCTTCACCCTGCGCGACGTCGTCACCTACGACCTCAAGCACAACGAGGCCAACGGCGAGCGCAACCGCGACGGGGCCGACGACAACCGCTCGTGGAACCACGGCTACGAGGGCGAGACCGACGACGAGGCCATCAACGCGGCCCGGCGCCGCACGATGCGCAACATCATGGCGACCCTGCTGTTGTCGACCGGGATGCCCATGGTGCTGGCCGGCGACGAGATGGGCCGCACCCAGCAGGGCAACAACAACGCCTACTGCCAGGACACCCCGCTGTCGTGGGTGCACTGGACCGAGCTCGAGGCGTGGGACGACCAGCTGTCCCTGACCCGCACGTTGCTGGACCTGCGCCGCGCGCACCCGGTCCTGCGCCCCGCGCAGTTCCGGTCGCGCGCCGAGGTGGTCGGCGAGCACGACGAGGGCCTGGGCCGCACCGAGTCGGCATGGTTCAACGAGCACGGCATCGAGATGACGATCGAGAACTGGCACGACGGCGGACGCCGCAGCCTCGGCATGTACGTCTCCGACCGCCGCGACGCCTTCTACGTCTTCTTCCACGCCGGCAACGACCCGCTGGCCATCACGTTGCCGGGCCAGCCCTGGTCCAGCGGCTACCGCATCGTCGCCCACACCGGGACCCCCGACGAGCTGCGCATGCGCGCCCTCGCCCCCGGGCGACGGGTGATCCTGCCCGGCCGGACGGTGGTCGTGATGAAGGCGACGGTCGCCAGCCGGCGTCCGGTCTCCGAACGGACGCGGTGACCGGCGCGTTGCAGTAGCGTGGAGGCGTGACGCAGCGAAAAGTGACCCAGTCCACGACCACCGTCGCCGCCGCCCCGACGAAGCAGAGCGCGACCCCGGCCCCACCCAGCACGATCCCGGTCGACCTGTCCGCCAGGAAGACCGTCGTGCGCGGCATCGGCCGCATCCCGGTCACGAAGGTCTCCCCCGTCATCGAGGGTGGCGCCTACGCCGCCAAGGCCACGGTCGGTGAGCTCGTCCCGATCCGCGCCAAGGTGTTCCGCGAGGGCCACGACGCCGTGAACGCATCGGTCATCCTCACCGACCCCTCCGGCCGGGAGACGCGCCACGACATGACGGCGATGCAGCCCCGGGGGCTCGACCCGTGGGAGGCGTGGGTCCGCTTTGACTCCGAGGGCGCCTGGACGTTCCGCGTGGAGGGCTGGTCCGACCCGTGGGGCACCTGGCTGCACAACGCCGAGGCGAAGCTGCCGGCCGGCGTCGACATCGAACTGGTCTGCCTGGAGGGCCGCGACCTGTTCGAGCGCACCGCGAAGGCGGCCGACGAGGCGGGTGACCCGGTCGAGGCCTCGATCCTGCGCGCCACTGCCCAGTTGCTCATCCCGCAGCGCCCGGCCGAGGACCTGCTGGACGTGGCGACCGGCACGGGCCTGGCCAAGGCCATGCGCAAGTACGGCCCGCGCGAACTGGTCTCCCCCACCGCGGAGTACCCGATCTTCGTCGACCGCCGCAAGGCGCTCTTCGCGTCGTGGTACGAGTTCTTCCCGCGCAGCGAGGGCGCGACCTACGACGAGGCCACCGACACCTGGACCTCCGGCACCTTCGACACCTGCCACCAGCGGCTCGAGGAAGTCGCCGCGATGGGCTTCGACGTCGTCTACTTCCCGCCGGTCCACCCGATCGGCAGCGCCTTCAAGAAGGGCAAGAACAACTCGCTGGACGCGACCGACCAGGACCCGGGCTCGCCGTGGGCCGTCGGCAGCGCCGACGGCGGCCACGACGCCATCCACCCCGACCTGGGCGACTGGGAGAGCTTCGACCGGCTGGTGGCCAAGGCCAACCAGCTCGGCATCGAGATCGCCCTCGACTTCGCGCTGCAGGCCAGCCCCGACCACCCGTGGGTCACCGAGCACCCCGAGTGGTTCACCACGCGCCTCGACGGCACGATCGCCTACGCGGAGAACCCGCCGAAGAAGTACCAGGACATCTACCCGATCAACTTCGACAACGACCCCGAGGGCATCTACAACGAGGCGCTGCGGATCCTGCGGCTGTGGATCAGCCACGGCGTCAAGATCTTCCGCGTCGACAACCCGCACACCAAGCCGGTGCAGTTCTGGGCCTGGGTGTTCGACCGGGTCCGCGAGACCGACCCCGACGTGCTCTTCTTCGCCGAGGCGTTCACCAAGCCCGAGATGATGCACACCTTGGGCAAGGTCGGCTTCCACAGCAGCTACACGTACTTCACGTGGCGGGTGGAGAAGGACGAGATCGAGGAGTACATGGGCGAGCTGTCCCGTGAGATGGACTCCTTCTACCGGCCGAACTTCTTCGTCAACACGCCCGACATCAACCCGTTCCACCTGCAGTCGGGCAACCCGGCCATCTTCGCCATCCGGGCCATCCTCGCCTCGATGCTGTCGCCGGCCTGGGGCGTGTACGCGGGCTTCGAGCTGTTCGAGCACGAGCCGAACGCGCCCGGACGCGAGGAGTACCTCGACTCCGAGAAGTACGAGTACCGGCCGCGCGACTACAGCGCCCAGCCGAACCTCAACATGCTCCTGGGCACGCTGAACGCCATCCGGCAGAACCACAAGGCCCTCCAGCAGCTGCGGCAGATCGACTTCCACACCGCGCCGCACGAGAAGCTGCTCGCCTTCAGCAAGGTCGACGGCGACTCCAAGGTGATCGTCATCGTGTCCCTGGACCCCGACAACACCGTCGAGTCCGAGGTGCACATCGACATGGAGGCACTCGGGCTCGCGCCGGACGCCCCGTTGCGGGTCCGCGACGAGCTCACCGGGGCCACCTTCACGTGGGGGGCGCGCAACTTCGTCCGCCTCACCCCGGCGGACCCCGCGCACATCCTGGTGGTCGTGTAGCTGATCGTGACCACCACCTTGGACGGCGCTTGGCAGCGCCACCTGGAAACCGTCCGCTGGTTCGGGGGCAAGGGGGCCGGCGCGCGCATCGTGCGCCGTGACCCCCTCGCACCCTGGACCCCGACCGGCGCCTCGCCCAGCGTCCGCAGCGAGGTCGCCACGCTCGAGTACCCCGACGGGCACGCCGAGTACTACCACCTGCTGGTGGCCCACCACCCCGAGGGGGTGGACGCCCCCGGCACCGTCGTCGGCACCGACGTGGTCGACGGGACGCCGGTGCAGGTCGTCGACGCGACCACCGACCCCGCCGCGCTGGCGGCGTTCGTGGCCGCCACCCAGCCCGGCTTCGCCGACCGTGAGGTCAGCGTCTGGCGCGGCGAGCAGTCGAACACGTCGCTGGTCCTGGGCGACGACGACCTCTACAAGCTGTTCCGGCGGATCGAGCCCGGGCCCAACCTGGACGCCGAGGTGCTCCTCGCCCTCAGCGGCGGCAGCGTACCCGAGGTCCGCGGGCGGCTGGTCGCCCCCTGGCCCGAGGGTTCCGAGACCGACCTGGGCCTGGTCATCGAGCGCGTCGCCGACGTGACCGACGGCTGGGAACTCGCCGCCGCGTCCTGCGCGGCCGGTGAGGACTTCACCGAGCGGGCCCGCCGGCTGGGCCGGGCCCTCCGTGACGTGCACACCCGGCTCGCCGACGCGTTCGGCACCCACGCGAGGGCCGGGGACGAGGTCGCCGACACGATGGGCGTCCGGCTGGACGCGGCGGTCGCCGAGGCCACCGAGCTGGAGCCGTACGCCGGGGCGCTGCGGGCCGCGTTCGACGTCCTGCGCGGGCGCGAACTGGAGGTCCAGCGGGTCCACGGCGACTTCCACCTCGGCCAGACCCTCGCCGGCCCCGAGGACTGGACCATCATCGACTTCGAGGGCGAACCCGCGAAGACCGCCGCGGAGCGTCGCGAGTTCGATTCCCCGTGGCGCGACGTGGCCGGGATGCTGCGGTCGTTCGACTACGTCCGCAGCGCGCACCCGGACCCCGATTCCAACACGGCAACGATGTGGGCCGATGCGGCTCGGGCCGCCTTCCTGATTGGCTACTGTGGTGCGGACACGGGGGACGACGTCCTCCCCGCGTACCTGATCGACAAGGCCGTGTACGAAGTGTTGTACGAACTGCGCAACCGTCCGGACTGGGTGGGGATCCCCCTGCGGGCCATCCGGTCGCTGACCCACACCGAGAAGGAGTAACGATGGCACACGATCCGTTCGGCGGCTTGACCGGTTGGGACTTGGAGGGATTCCACAACGGGGGCGACACCGAGCTCTGGAAGCGGCTCGGGGCCCACGTGGTCACCCTGCACGACGATGAGCGCGGTGAGGTCACCGGCACCCGGTTCGCGGTCTGGGCGCCCAACGCCCAGGAAGTGCGCATCAACGCCGACTTCAACTGGTGGACCGGCGACGCCATGCAGCTCGTCCCGGGATCCGGGGTGTGGTCGCTGTTCGTCGAGGGCGTGGGCGACGGGACGTTGTACAAGTACAACATCCGGGGCGCCGACGGCGTCTGGCGCGAGAAGGTCGACCCGATGGCGTTCTTCGCCGAGCAGGCGCCCGCCAACAGCTCGATCGTCTACACCAGCCAGATGGGCTGGGGCGACGACGCGTGGATGGAGGCCCGCAAGGACAAGAACATGCAGGTCGAGCCCATGAGCATCTACGAGGTGCACCTGGCCAGCTGGCGCAAGGGCAAGACCTACCTCGAACTGGCCGACGAGCTGGTCGAGTACGTCACCTGGCAGGGCTACACCCACGTCGAGCTCATGCCGGTCACCGAGCACCCGTTCGAGCCGAGCTGGGGCTACCAGGTCACGAACTACTTCGCCCCGCAGAGCCGCCTCGGCAAGCCGGACGAGTTCCGCTACCTCGTCGACCGGCTGCACCAGGCCGGCATCGGCGTCATCCTCGACTGGGTCCCGGGCCACTTCCCCAAGGACGAGTGGGCACTGGGCCGCTTCGACGGCAGCGCCCTGTACGAGCACGCCGACCCGCGCCAGGGCGAGCACACCGAATGGGGCACCTACATCTTCAACTACGGCCGCAACGAGGTGAAGAGCTTCCTCGTCTCCAATGCGCTGTACTGGGTGCAGGAGTTCCACATCGACGCGCTGCGCGTCGACGCCGTGGCGTCCATGCTCTACCTCGACTACAGCCGTGAGCCGGGCGCGTGGGTCCCCAACGAGTTCGGTGGCAACCACAACCTCGAGGCGATCGACTTCCTGCGCTACGTCAACCGCCACCTCTACGAGCGGGTGCCCGGCGTCACGCTGATCGCCGAGGAGTCGACGAGCTTCGGCGGGGTCACCCAGCCGACCAACCTCGGCGGCCTGGGCTTCGGCTTCAAGTGGAACATGGGCTGGATGAACGACTCGCTGCGCTACCTGGCGCTCGAGCCGGTCTACCGCCAGTGGCACCACCACGAGATGACCTTCGCGATGGTGTACCAGTACTCCGAGAACTTCATCCTGCCGATCAGCCACGACGAGGTCGTGCACGGCAAGGGGTCGATGATCAACAAGATCCCGCAGGACGCCTGGCGCCAGTTCGCGACGCTGCGCGCGTTCTACTCGTTCATGTGGGCGTTCCCGGGCAAGCAGTTGCTCTTCATGGGACAGGAGTTCGGCCAGCGCTCCGAGTTCAACGAGGCCGTCAGTCTCGAGTGGTGGGTCTCCGACCTGTGGGGCCACCACGGCCTGCAGCGGATGATCAAGGACCTCAACGAGCTCTACACGGCCCACCCGGCCCTGTGGCGCCTCGACAACGACCCGTACGGGTTCCAGTGGATCAACGCCGACGACGCCGGCCGCAACTGCTACTCGTGGGTGCGGCGCGACGGTGACGGCCAGCTGATCGCCGTCGTGGTGAACTTCAGCTCCGAGCCCTGGTACGACTACGAGATCGGCGTCCCCGAGGCCGGCCGCTGGACGGAGATCTTCAACTCCGACGCGACCGTCTACGACGGCTCCGGCATCGGCAACTTCGGTGGCGTGGACGCCCACGAGGGTGCCTGGGGCGGCTTGCCGGCCCGCACCACCGTGCAGGTCCCGCCGCTCGGTGCGGTGTTCTTCCGCTTCGACGGCAACGGCGAGGCGACCGAGGACGTCGTCGAGGGCGAGGTCGTCGACGAGAGCGACGCCGAGCCGCGCCGCGCCATCGTGGACGCCGAGGGCAGCCCCGAGGGTGGTGTGGTCTCCGACGTGGTCGACCTCGACGAGCCGGCCCACGACATGACCGCGCCCGCCCAGGCCGGGGACGTCGAGGCGTCCGAGTAGGTGACGACGCAGGAGCCGCGCCGGCAGGAGGAGCGCGTGGCGGCCGATGACTGGCCCGCCCGCCGCGACCTCCACCGGCGCGGCTTCCGTCTGGAGGGACGCCTGCGGCAGGCGCGGGCGAACGGGGACGGTTTCGTCGACGAGCTCGTCTACGGCCGCCTCGCCGGCGAGCCCGCCGGCGCTGAGGGCTTCACCTGGGTGATGAACTCGGTGACGCCGCGCAAGCGGCTCATCGCGCACGCCCTGGTCACGGACGCCGCGGGGCGCGTCCTACTGTGCGAGACCAACTTCAAGACCGACTGGGAGTTGCCCGGCGGCATCGTCGAGCCCGGCGAGGCGCCGCGCCTGGCCTGCGAGCGTGAGATGGTCGAGGAGATGGGGTGGTCCCCCGCCGTGGGCCATGTGCTGGTCGTCGACTGGCTGCGCCCCTACAAGGGCTGGGAGGACGCCCTCGAGCTGGTGTTCTCCACCGGGGTGGTGGCCGGTCCGGACAAGGGACGCCTCGTCGCGGACGGCGTCGAGATCCGGGCGTTGCACTGGGTGGCCGGCACCGACCTCGACGACGTGATGACCCCCTTCGGCGCGGCCCGGGCACGGTCCGCCCTCGCCGCGCTGGCGTCCGGGCGCACGCTCTACACGGAGGCGGGCCTGCCCGTCGAGTAGCATGCGCGCCGTGACCGATCGAGAGGCCCGCGTGACCGCCATCGACCCCGAACTCCGCTCCGACGTGCGCCGCGTCTCGACCCTGCTGGGCGAGAGCCTCGTCCGCCAGGGCGGGCAACGGCTGCTCGACCTCGTCGAGCAGGTGCGCGTCCAGGTCAAGCAGGCACGCACCCACTCCTCCCCGGACGCCGCGGCCTCGGCCCGCGACTCCCTCACCGGGCTCGACCTCGACGACGCGACCGCGCTGGTGCGCGCCTTCGCCACCTACTTCCAGCTCGCGAACACCGCCGAGCAGGTGCACCGCGTGCGCGCCATCGACGCGGCGGACGCCGACAGCGGCTGGCTGGAGCGTGCCGTCGCCGCGATCGTGGCCGAGGGCGGGGCGGACCTCCTCGCCCGCACCATCGAGGAGACCGACCTGCGGCCGGTGTTCACCGCGCACCCGACCGAGGCGTCCCGCCGCTCGGTGCTGCTCAAGCTCAAGGACGTCGCCGACGTGCTGGCCGCACCCTCCGGCGACGGCACCGCCGCGCGGCGCCGCCAGGACGCCCGGCTGGCCGAGACGATCGACCTGCTGTGGCAGACCGACGAGCTCCGCCTGGCCTCCCCCACGCCGGTCGACGAGGCGCGCAACGCGCTGTACTACCTGGACGCGCTGACCGCCGAGGCCCTGCCCGGCGTGCTCTCCGACCTGGCCGCCCTGTGCGCCGAGCACGACGTCGCCGTGGACGCCGAGGGCACTCCGGTGCGCTTCGGCTCCTGGATCGGCGGCGACCGCGACGGCAACCCGTTCGTCACCCCCGAGGTGACGCGCGAGGTGCTGCAGCTGCAGCACGAGCACGCGATCAACCACGCCCTCGACGTGGTGGACGGCCTGGCCACCGACCTGTCGGTCTCGACCCGGCTCGCCGAGGTCGGCGACGAGTTGGCCGCCTCGCTGCGGGCCGACCTCGCCAGGCTGCCGGGCCTGGACAGTCGGGTCCTGGAGATCAACGCCGAGGAGCCCTACCGCCTCAAGCTGACCTGCGTGCGGGCCAAGCTGCTCAACACGCGCGCCCGCACCCGTTCGGGCGCCGCCCACGAGCCCGGCCGCGACTACGCCGACGGCGGCGAGCTGCTCGACGACCTCGCGCTGGTCGCCGGCTCCCTGGAGGCGCACCACGCGGAACTGGCCGCCCACGGGCGCGTCCGGGCGGCGATGCAGGCGGTCGCGGCGACCGGGCTGCACCTGGCGACGCTCGACGTCCGCGAGCACGCCGAGGCCCACCACGAGGCCGTGGGGGCGATCATCGACCACGTCGGCGAGGTGGCGGTCCCCTACGCCGACCTCACGCGCGAGCAGCGCCGCCGGGTGCTGTCGGCCGAGCTGGCCGCACGGCGTCCCCTCACCGGGCCCAACCCGCCGCTGACCGGGCGTGCGGCGAGGACATTCGGGGTGTTCGGCACGATCCGCGAGGCGCAGGCCCGCTACGGGGCCGAGGTGATCGAGAGCTACATCGTGTCGATGACCCAGGGCGTCGACGACATCCTCGCCGCGGCGATCCTCGCCCGTGAGGCGGGCCTGGTCGACCTGCACGGAGGTGCCGACGGCGCGGGCGCCCACGCCGACATCGGCTTCGTCGCGCTGCTCGAGACAGTGGTGGAGTTGCGCGCGTCGGCCGAACTGATCGACGGGTTGTTGTCGGACCCCTCGTTCCGCCGGCTGGTGGAGCTGCGGGGCGACCGCCTCGAGGTGATGCTGGGCTACTCCGACTCCAACAAGCAGGCGGGCGTGCTCACCTCGCAGTGGGAGATCCACCAGACCCAGCGCAAGCTCCGCGACGTGACCCGGCGCCACGGCGTCCAGCTGCGGCTGTTCCACGGCCGCGGCGGCTCGGTCGGACGCGGCGGCGGGCCGACCTACGACGCGATCCTGGCCCAGCCGTACGGGGTGCTCGACGGCTCGATCAAGTTCACCGAGCAGGGCGAGGTCATCTCCGACAAGTACGCCCTGCCCGCGCTGGCCCACGACAACCTGGCGCTCGCGCTGGCCGCCGTCCTGGAGAGCACGGCCCTGCACACCGCGCCCCGCCAGTCGGCCGACGCGCTGGCGCGCTGGGACGCCGTGATGCAGCTCGCCTCCGACGCGGCCTACGACGCCTATGCCGCGCTGGTGGCGGACCCCGACCTGCCGGCCTACTTCCTGGCGTCCACCCCCGTGGACCAGCTGGGGGCCCTGAAGATCGGGTCGCGGCCGTCCAAGCGCCCCGACTCGGGAGGCGGCATCGAGGGCCTGCGGGCGATCCCGTGGGTGTTCGGCTGGACGCAGTCGCGCCAGATCATCCCGGGTTGGTACGGCGTCGGCTCGGGGCTGCGCGCGGCGCGCGAGGCGGGGCACGAGGCCGAGCTCGCCGAGATGCTGCGGGACTGGCACTTCTTCGCCGCGGTCATCTCGAACGTGTCGATGACCCTGGCCAAGACCGACCTCGAGGTGGCCGGGCACTACGTCGACTCCCTCGTGCCGGACGGGTTGCGGCACGTGTTCGACACGATCCGCGCCGAGCACGCGCTGACCGTCGGGGAGGTCACGCGCCTGACCGGCGAGACCACCCTCCTGGACAAGCAGCCGCGCCTGCAGCGCACCCTTGCCGTGCGCGACCAGTACCTCGACCCGATCAGCTACCTGCAGGTCGAGTTGCTGCGGCGGGTGCGTGAGCTGGACGCCTCCGGCTCACCCGTGCCGGACGGCCTGCAGCGGGCGCTCCTGGTCACCGTCAACGGCGTCGCCGCGGGCCTGCGCAACACCGGTTAGGCGCCCGCGTCGCGGAACAGCCACCCGGCGGTCGAGAAGTGAACGATCCCGAATGACTCACCGCGTTGCGCCGGTGCCGGCGGGGAAAGACCCTCGGGATTGGTCAGTTCTCGACCGGCCAGTGGGCACCTCAGAACAGGGCGCTCATCAGGTCGCGGCGCGCCTCCAGGACGGCCGGGTCGGCGTTGCCGACGGTCTCGAACAGCTCGAGCAGCCGGGTGCGGGCCCTGTCGCGCTCCACGCCGGCGTTGAGCCGCACGGCCTCGACGAGGCGCGCGAAGGCGGGCTCGAGGCGTCCGGACGCGACCTCGAGGTCGGCCATCGCCATCTGGGCGTCCACGTCGGCCGGGTCGGCCTCGGCGGCCGCTTGCACGTCGGCGGGGTTGGCCCCTTGGAGGCGCACCATGAGGCTGGCCTGGGCCTTGCCCGCGGACGCCTCGGCGTCGGCCGGGTTGGCGGCCAGGAGCTTGTCGAACTCCTCGACCGCACCGGCGAAGTCGCCCCGCTCGAGGGCGGCGTCCGCGGCCTCGAAGCGCGGGTCGGGGCCGGCAGCGGCCTCGGCGTCCGGGGAGAGGATGGGCTGCGCGCGGCCGGACAGCCCGTTCTGCTGGGCGAGCATGACGAGCTGGTCGATGACCGCCTTGGCCTGGGCCTTGTCGGTGGTGCCCTGGAACATGGGGGCGAGCTGGCCCGCGACCACACCCACCACCATCGGGACGGCGGTCACCTGCAGGGCCTGGGCGATGGTCGGTGCCTCGTCCACGTTCACCCGCACCAGCAGGTAGGCGCCCTGGGCGGCGTTCGCGAGCTCCTTGAGGTCGGCCGACAGCTGCGCGGCGCCCGGGGCGCGGGGGGACCACAGCTCGACGACGAGGGGGTGCTGCATCGACAGCGCGAGGTGGGACTCGAAGCTGGCGTCATCGGCCTCGACCCACCACACGGCACCCGCGGGGGCGGGCGGGGCGGGCTTGAGCGCGGACAGGTCGATGGCTCCACCACGGAAAGGCACAGAAGTCATGGCGACCATTGTTCCACCGCGGTCCAATCGCACCGAACAATGCCCGCGGCAGTCGGGAAGGGGCAAGATGGTGGGCATGGTTCACGCACGCGCAGGACAACTGGCCCAGCCAGAGGATCTCATCAACGTCGACGACGTCATTGCGGCCTACTACGACCTCGTCCCCGACCCGGGCAACCCCGACCAGATGGTCGTGTTCGGCACCTCCGGCCACCGCGGTTCGTCGCTCAAGACGGCCTTCAACGAGGCCCACATCGCGGCGACCACCCAGGCCATCGTCGAGTACCGCGCCGCGCAGGGCATCACCGGTCCCTTGTTCATCGGCAAGGACACCCACGGCCTCTCCCTTCCCGCGTGGAAGACCGCCCTCGAGGTGCTGCACGCGCACGGCGTCGACGTGCGCGCCGAGCGCGAGGACGAGTACACGCCCACGCCGGCCGTCTCCCGGGCAATCATCGTGCACAACCGTGACAACGACGGCCCCCGCGCCGACGGCATCGTGGTCACCCCGTCGCACAACCCGCCGACCGACGGTGGCTTCAAGTACAACCCGCCGCACGGTGGCCCAGCGGACAGCGACGCCACCTCCGTGATCGCCAGGCGCGCCAACGAGCTGATGGCCGACTGGACGTCGGTCAAGCGGACGCCGTACGAGAAGATCGCCGGCGAGATCACCCGCCACGACTACCGGACGCCCTACTGCGAGGACCTCGTCAACATCATCAACCTGGACGCCATCCGGGGCGCCGGGCTGGACATCGGCGCCGACCCGATGGGCGGTGCGGCCGTGCAGTACTGGGAGTACATCGCCGACACGATGAACCTCGGGCTGACCGTCATCAACCGGGTCGTCGACCCCGCCTGGCCCTTCATGACGTTGGACTGGGACGGCAAGATCCGCATGGACTGCAGTTCGCCGTACGCCATGGCGTCGCTGATCAACAACCGCGACAAGTTCGACCTCAGCACGGGCAACGACGCCGACTCCGACCGCCACGGCATCGTGACGCCGGACGCCGGCCTGATGAACCCGAACCACTACCTCGCCGTGGCGATCCAGTACCTGTTCAGCCACCGTGACGGCTGGGACCCGAACGCCGGCATCGGCAAGACCCTGGTGTCGAGCTCGATGATCGACAACGTGGCCCGCAAGCTCGGCAAGAACCTCGTCGAGGTCCCCGTGGGCTTCAAGTGGTTCGTGCCCGGCCTGTCCGACGGTTCGATCGGCTTCGGTGGCGAGGAGTCCGCCGGGGCGTCCTTCCTGACGCTGGACGGCAAGACCTGGACGACCGACAAGGACGGGATCATCCTCGACCTGCTGGCGTCCGAGATCCTGGCCGTGACCGGCAAGACGCCGTCGCAGCACTACGCCGAGCTCGAGGCCGAGTTCGGCAAGACCGCCTATGCCCGCATCGACGCCCCCGCCAACCGGGAGCAGAAGGCGAAGCTGGGCAAGCTCTCCCCCGCCGACGTGACGGCGACCGAGCTGGCCGGCGAGGCGATCGTGGCGAAGATGACCGAGGCGCCCGGCAACGGCGCGGCCATCGGCGGCCTGAAGGTGACCACCGAGAGCGCGTGGTTCGCGGCCCGCCCGTCCGGCACCGAGGACGTCTACAAGATCTACGCCGAGTCCTTCAAGGGTCCCGAGCACCTGGCCCAGGTGCAGAAGGAGGCCAAGGAGGTCGTGGACGCCGTCCTCACCTGAGCACCGCCACGCACGAGGGCCCCGCCGCGACGCTCGCGGTGGGGCCCTCGCCCGTGCTCACACCCCGTCGAACTCGTCGCTGGGCTCCATCCGGGCGCGCAGGCCGGCGCGCTGGATGACCCGCTGGATCGTGAGGTCGCGTCGTTCGATGTCGGGCACGAAGTTGATCTGCTTCAGGCCCTGGTCCTGGGCGGCCGACTCGAAGACGAAGTGGCCGTAGCCCAGCAGCTGGCCCAGGAACGTCTGGCGGACCGAGATGTCGAGGATGCGGGCGATCGGCATCGTCGCCATGTGCTGGTCGACGATGCCGTGCACGCGGAACACCCGCATGTTGGTGATCACGAACCGGTCCATGAACTCCAGGTGGATCCGGTAGAAGCCGTAGACGCCGAGCCCGAGCCCGACCAGCAGCCCGACCCACCAGCCGGCCCCCAGCAGGGGCATCAGCGCGAAGCACGCCATGCCACCCACGACGATGAGCACCGGGACGACGCGGGTCACCCAGTGGCGCGTGACCTCGTCGACGATGAACTCGCCCTCGTCGACCAGCATCCGGCGCGACGCCTCGGGGCGCAGGAATCGCGACAGGGAAGGCATGTCAGCCGCGGGCCAACGAATCGAAGAAGCGACCGATGGAGTCGAAGATCCCGAAGATGAACTTCACGAAGTCCGCAGCGGCCTCGGGGCGCGTGTAGAGGTAGAAGATCGCGAACATGACGAGCAGGGCGAGAAGGATCGTCCGGATCCATTTACCCATGGCGGCCTCCAGGGGGAAGTCTGGTGCATTACCCCGTCAGTCTGCCGCACCCCCGGGCTCCTCGACGGTGCGGCGCGCCGCGACGAGTGGAAGGATGGGCCCCATGGACAACACCGACCTGTTTGTGTGCATCGACCACGTCGGCCTCGCCGTTCCCAACCTGGACGAGGCCATCAAGCTCCACACCGAGGTGTTCGGGTGGCGCGTGCTGCACCGCGAGACCAATGAGGAGCAGGGCGTCGAGGAGGCCATGCTCGGCACCGGCGAGCAGGGCGTGGAGAACGCCCAGATCCAGCTCCTGGCCCCCCTGACCGAGGAGTCGACGATCGGCAAGTGGCTGGCCAAGAACGGCGGACGCGGCGGCATCCAGCAGCTGGCCTACCGGGTCGAGGACATCGACGCCGTCAGCGCCACGCTCCGCGAGCGCGGGGTGACCCTGCTGTACGACGAGCCGAAGATCGGCACCGGCGGCTCGCGCATCCAGTTCGCGCACCCCAAGAGCACCGGCGGCATCCTGCTCGAGCTCGTCGAGCCCGCCGCGGACGCCGCACACTGACGCGCGTCCCCTCCGGGGAGACGCGAGCACGGGGCCCGTTCGACACTGTGTCGGACGGGCCCCGTCGTCCCACCACCGTTCGCAGGCGCGGGGTAGCATCAAGGCACCGATCGGATGACCCCGCGAGAGGACGCAGCGGTGACCAACGAGCAAGACCACCACGGACTCGACCTGTTCGATGAGACCGCCAGCGCCGTCCGGGGCTTCCCCAACGCGATGCTCGGGTACGACAAGAAGGCGGTCGACGAGTACATCCGCGACCTCGAGCGCCAGGTCTCCCTGGCCAAGCACCAGATGCGCGAGGTGCAGCGCGAGCTGACCGCCGCGAACCTGCGGGTGGACGACACCGACTTCAGCAAGCTCGGCGCCCACACCGCGAACCTGCTGAAGGTGGCCGAGGCCCAGGCCGGCGACCTGCTCCAGAAGGCGCAGGGGCGCGCGCAGGCGATGCTCGAGGACGCCCGCAACGAGGCCGAGCGCACGCGCAACGACGCGTCGCAGGTGGCCGAGACGGCGCGCCAGGAGGGCATCGCCTCGATCAAGGTGCTGCGCGAGGACCTCGAGCGCCAGACCTCCCAGGAGCTGGAGGCCGCCCGCACCGAGGCCCGGGGCCTCCGGGAGGCCGCCGACCGCCACCGCTCGACGGTGGTGGCCGATGCCGAGCAGC